>JBECKW010000191.1:0-11068 GCA_040235505.1 Desulfobacterales bacterium | reverse complement strand
CGAAGCCGGGCTATGCCACATTCTGAAGATCCCACCAATCCACGCTGTCATTTCCGCTGGCTTCAAGAGCGCTGAATTTTCGAGGGTCGAGGATCTGTCCGCTCATATCTCCTTCCACGATGGCTTTGTAGGCCAGGGCGGTTTCGGGGGCCGACATGGTGCCGGTGGTCGTCAGGCCCATCTTTTTTGCCGTGATGTTGATGAACATGGGGCTGACGGCGTTGATCCGGACTCCCTTCTCGACATCGAGCGCTGCGGCGCGGACAAAGCCTTCCAGCGCGGCATTGACCACGGCCGTTGGAACCGTGTTGGGCCAGGGTTCCCGCCCCAGCATCCCCGAGGTCAGGGTGATAAATCCCTTTGGATTGACGTAGTGGAGCGCGATACGGACAAGATTTATCTGCCCGAGAAGTTTGCTGTTGATGCTCGAAATGAGGTCGTTGTCGCTGATCTCCCGGACGTTGCCGAACCGCGTAGCGCCCGCCGCGCAAATGAGACCATCAAACGCCCCGATTTTCTTGAAAAGATTTTCGATGGAGGCTTTTGAACGCAGATCGACAGTGTAATCTCCGTGACGGTTTCCAACACGGATGATTTTGTGTTCCTGGATCAGCAGGTCGCAAACTGCTTTCCCGATGGTCCCGGTGGCACCTACAATGATGATTTTGCGCATTATTCAATCCTCCAACAGTCTTTAGCGATATCGTTAAAAAAGTTAATGACAATCTCTGCAATATCCAAACCAGGATGACAGGTGTCGGTGCCTCATATGTCTGTGTCGGAATTTTTTGTTTGAAACACGATATGTTGGGGATAGATTAGAAATTTTCTTTTCCGTCAATTCAAGCGGCTCAAATCTCAGTGTTGTCCCGAGATGTGCATATTCGTATACACTCGTTATACATCCGGATGAATCTTCGTGTGGCTTCGTGCGGCCTTCAAAGAAATAATTAGACATGATTTACAGGATTGGCAGGATTGAAAAAACAAAAACATCCTGTTTATCCTGTAAATCCTGTCTGAATGTCTTTAACATTTTTCATTGTGGTTTTTTCTGCCTCGTTCGGGATTCCACAACCTCTCCGCCCGGGTGCCGATGTACCAGAAGCTTGCGGCCAGAAGGGCGAAAAATACGGCCTTGTGGAGGCTGTTCCAGAAATATTCGAAAAAACGGGTGTAAAGATTGATAAATAGGAACGTGATGCCGAAACCCCTTGCCATTCCGTCATCTTTTTTAATGCCGTAAAAAATGGCGGCGGCGGCCGCGAGACCGAACAGAATCGACCAGTGAAGGAGTTCGATCTGCCGGATGTCCCGCCAGGTGTCCAGATTTCCGTAATTTCCGAAAATGGACATAATCCAGAGGGCGATGAAAAGATAGAGGAATCCCATGGCAAGCGTCGGGCGGGAGAATTCTTCACGCTTCTTCCATTTCGGGAAGAAAATGCCGGCGGCCGTCAGAACAAGTCCGAAAAACACGAACCGAAGGGGATAATTCATTCCGAGATAGTAGGCGCCCCACCCGGATTCATATCCGGTTTCGGCACCGATCCATCCCCCCAGGGACAGCAGGGAGAAAATCCATACGAGCTTCGAAGGAAACCACAGGCCGAGGCCCCCGTAAATGAGGGCCGCAAGCAGAAGAAGTATTGAGAAATGGCCGCTTCCGATATCGACGGCTTCTCCGAAAAAGGTGATGGCGGTGGCGGTCGACAGAACGCCGAGGAAGAAAATGGCTTCGTTACTGAAGTGTTTCGCCGGATGTTTTCGTTTTCTCGTGATGCCGTATGAATAAAAAGCAATTGCAATTATCAGCATGAAAATGCATTTGATCGTTGCCGGCGTATCGAACAGTTTTTCCAGCAGCGCCATCAAATGCTTGTCGCCAACCACGGCGCTGACGGCGATGATAATGCAGATAATCGAGACCCAGAAGGAATACTTTGCGAGCCGATGCCAATCGAAGCCCGCCGTTTCGCAGGTGTCCGAAAGCATTTCACCAAGCTCCCGCGTAATGACATGCCGCCTGACCCAAAAATCAATGGCCGTTTGGATCGTCAGGGCCTTTTTTTTTGTCATTTTCATATGTTATGGTCCTGTCATTGTTATCGATATCATAAAAACCGCCGGATCCGCTTTCCGGCATATCTTGACCCATATCGCAAAAAGTGAGAAACTGAAAATCATTTTTTAAAAAGGAGAACTATGCACCTGAAAATACTCCTGTCGGCGGTTATCATGCTGCTTTTTTTCACCAGCCAGGCCTATTCGGGGTTTCTGGATGACCTTTTCAATCGGATCACCAGTGGATCCCAAGCCGGGCCCAGCGAGGCGACGATTGTATCCGCTCTGAAAGAAGCGCTTTCGATCGGCACCCGAAACGCGGTGACTTCCGTTTCGAAGCCGGACGGATATTTCGCCAATAAAAACATCAAGATTCCCATGCCGGAGAAGCTGCAAACCATGGCCGGGATACTGGAGAATCTCGGTTTCCGGCAGCAGGTGGACGATTTTGTCCTGAGCATGAACCGGGCCGCCGAGCGGGCGGCCCCAAAGGCGGCTTCCTGCCTGGTGGACGCGATCACGCAAATGTCCTTCGAGGACGCCAAAAAGATCCTTGACGGCGGGGACACGGCCGCAACAGATTACTTCCGGGCGAAAACTTCCGACAAGATCTATGCCGCATTCAAGCCGATCATCGGTTCGGCCATGGACGAGGTCGGGGTGACACGCTATTACCGGCAGATCGTCCAGCAGTACGAAACCATTCCGTTCATGAAGGCGCAGGCCTTGGACCTGGATGCCTACGTGACCTCCAGTGCGTTGGACGGGCTGTTTTACATGGTGGCCCAGGAGGAGAAGAAAATCAGAACGGACCCCGCGGCCCGGGTTACGGACCTTTTGAAAACGGTCTTCGGCAAATCGGCTACTTGAAATCAAGCCGGATCGGGCAGTGGTCGGAGCCCATGATGTCCTTGAGAATCCCCGCCCTCAGGACCCGGTTTTCGCTGGCCGGGTCTACGCAGAAGTAATCGATACGCCAGCCGATGTCCTTGGCCCTGGCGTTGAACCGATAGCTCCACCATGTATAATGTCCGGGCTCCTGATTGAATTTGCGAAAGGTGTCGATAAACCCGGCAGCCGTGAAGCGGTCCATCCATTCCCGCTCCAGGGGCGAGTAGCCGGGATTGTTTTCGTTCGCTTTCGGATTTTTCAGATCGATGGCCTTGTGGGCCACGTTGAAGTCCCCACAGATGACGGTGGACTTTTTTTGGGCCAGTTTGCCTGTAAAATCTTGAAGTGCCCGGTTGAAGTCGAGCTTGTACTCGATCCTCGAAAGTCCGTGCTGGGCGTTGGGAAAATAGGCGTTGACCAGAAAAAAATCGTCAAATTCCAGGGTCAGCACCCGCCCCTCGTCATCGAACTTCTTATCCGCCAGTCCATAAATCACCTGCCGGGGGGTTTTCTTCGCGTACACGGCCACGCCGGAATATCCTTTGCGCCGTGCGCTGTGCCAATAAGAAGCATACCCATCGATGTTTTTCAGGGCATCGGAAAGCTGGTCCGGATGGGCCTTGGTTTCCTGGATCGCAAGGATATCCGGTGATAGGGCGTTGACGATGTCCGCGAACCCTTTGCTTTCGACGGCACGGATGCCGTTTACATTCCAGGAAATGAGGACGTTGCCGTCGGCCGGAGCGCCGGCACCGGCAGCGGGTTTTGTTTTTCTGGGTGTCACCCCCAATTTGGGACAAAGGTCCTGAATAACGCAGACATCGCAGTGGGGCGAAACGGGCTTGCAGGTCCCCTGTCCGAAGGCCACCAGAATGGAATTGATTTCCCGCCAGTATTTTTCGGGGAGCTTTGCCCTCAGCGCCATTTCCGTTTCCAGCGGTGATTTGGTCTTCACATATCCCCAGATATTCATGATCCGATGCACGTGCGTGTCCACGCAGATGGCCGGTTTGCCGAAGGCGACACTCACCACCAGGTTGGCGGTTTTCCGGCCGACTCCGGGTAGGCTTACCAACTCATCGATGGTGTCGGGAATCCTGCCGGAAAACTGCTCCAATGCGGCGGGAAGCGCGGCCAGAAAGGCGGCCTTGTTTTTGTAGAAGCCCACCGGATAGATCAGCTTTTGAATATCCTGCTCGCTCAGTCGCGAAAGCGCAGGAGCATCCGGGGCCTTTTTGAACAGCCGGGCCGCGGCCGAGGCCGTGGTTTCGTCCTTGGTCCGGGCCGAGAGGATGGTGGCCACCAGCACCTTGAAAGGGTCCCGGGTTTGCACGGCGATCAGGTCCACCACAGGGACTTTGTAGGTCTGAACTTCTTTTTTCACTGCCTCGATAAATCGTGTGATTTCCACCAGATCACCTCCACGTTCGGCTTGCTTATATCGATCCAATCTGTCAAAATAGCAAAATTTCTATGTGATGCAAATAGTTCTGAAGGAGTATAGAGCGTGTTTTTCAAAGGTGACCTGAATAAATTCTATCAACCGGATCTTATCATGTTCCTCGCCAACCTCGGAAAGGAAGGCGTGCTGACCGTTACCCACGAAGATGTAAGTCTGAATGTATCCATCAAGGAAGGGGTGATCACCGACGCGTACTCCGAAAGGGCGGATGGGAAAATCCTTCGAAGCCTTATGTTTCAGGGCCTTATCGATGAGCCGCAGATGGCCAGGGTCAACCAGATGAAGCAGGAGACGGGAATGCAGGCCATCCATATCCTGGACAAGCTGAAACTGGTTGAAAAAGACAAGATCCTTCCGGAAATCCAGATGGCCATCCGCGAGGTTCTGCTCCAGTTCTTTCTGATGGACACGGGAAAATTTCAATTCCTGAATGTGGTGGTGGAGGCCGACGGGCCCAAGATCCCCTGCCAGGGAATCGTGCTGGACCTGGCAAGCCAGGTCGATGAGTGGCGGGACCTGGAACGCAGCCGTGTCCCCATGGACCGGGTGGCCGTATCCCGCGTTCCGGGAAAAGTCCTCGAAAAGGTGCCTTACCCGGCACGTCATGTCGTCGAGGCCGCCACCGGCCGCACCGTGGCCGAAATTATCGAGATCGTGCCCATTTACAGCTACCAGGCGCTCACGCTTATCAGCCAGGTGATTTCGAAAAACCTGCTGAAGCTGGAAGCCCGCGCCCCCGAGGCCGAGACGGAAAAGAAACCGACGCTGCAGGAGTCGCTGCTTCAATCCTTTAAAAAGTCATACGGGCATATCCTCAAGCCCCGGGGGGACGAAACCAAAATCGACCGGCTCGTGTCCTTCTGCAAATACTACTTTGATCAGACGGCGGTTCTTACCGTCCGGAATGATTGTATTGTCCGGTGCGTTTCACACGCGAAAAATGCTTCCGGAGCCATGGTGCGGAAGGATAGCAAAGATCTGAAGGTCCTCCTCGAAGAGGGGCCGATTATCGCCGGGGTCAACCGGTCGGGGGTCGCTTTTTTCGGAAGGATTGATGATTCGTGTCGGATGACTCAGGTTTTGAATCTGCCGCCTTCGGGTGAATGTGCACTGATTCTGGTGGAGCGCCACCCGGAAGAATCCCAGTTCCTGTTCGCTTTTTCCGCCAAGGAGTCGGGGTATGCATTTCAATACCTCAAGTTTTTCTCCGAAATGATGGAGTCGGCGGAAAACGGGGACGGCGGCAAGCTCATCCCCGTGTCCGAACGCGCCACCAAACTGGTGGCTGAAATCGACGACATTCCGCCCATGTCCCAGGTCGTCTCCCGGCTGCTGCAAATGTTGTCGGATCCTGAAAAATCCCTGAAGGACCTGGCGGCGATTCTTGCGGAAGACCAGGCCATGGTGGCCCGCATCATCCGCGTGAGCAACAGCGCGCTATATCGCAGCGTGCAGGAGATCAGCAACCTCAACAACGCCCTGACCCGGCTGGGGATCAAAGCCATCCGCAGCATTCTGCTCACATCGGCCACTAGGGACCTGCTGCTTTCGGACAAAAGTGCCGGAGGCATGTGGAGCCGGGTGCTGTGGCAGCATGCCAAGGAATGCGCCCTGGCCTCCCGCCGCATCGCCGATCATGTCAAGTATCCGGACCCGGAAGAGGCTTTTGTCGCCGGGATGCTCCATGATATGGGCAAACTGGTGATTTTGCTCAAACACCGGAATCTGTATCAGCAGATCCGGAAAATTCAATCCGGAGAGAATGTAAGCAGTACCGAGGCGGAGCGTTTTGTCCTGGGGTTCAGTCATCCCGAGGTCGGGGGGATGCTCATGGAAAAATGGCATATGCCCGAGACATTGAAAATTTGTGTTCAGTATCATCACGATCCAGCTTCTTCCAGCGGAGACAAGAAGCTTTCCTGGATTATCGCCTACGGGAACGCGCTCAGCAATCTTTACGGCCTCAATGAGCCGGTGGGTGCGGAGCTATACTCCGAAAGCGTCAAAGAAGCCCGCAGCCATCTGAAGATCGGTGACGGTGAAGCCGAATCTCTCGAACAGTTGGTGGTCGAGGATCTGAAGCAATCGGATCTCTTTGATTGAGACTGAGTGATGCTGGGAGGCCAGGACGCTATGATGCTGGGATGCTGGACGACGGAACTTCTATGTAGTTATTAGATTTTTTTCATAGATGCATATTCAGGCGCGGATGCTTTAAAAAAGTCTTTTTTTCCCAGCCTCCAAGCATTATCGCCTCCCGGCGTCCAAGCATCCTGGCCTCCCAGCATTTTTGCCGAAAGGTTTTACCCCATGGGTTTATTGATCGTTGACGAATCAAAATGCAAACGGGACGGGATATGCGCGGAAGTGTGTCCGTCCCGAATTATTATTTTAAAGGGGAAAGAGGGCTTTCCCCAAATTCCGGTCAAGCTGGAGGCCGGGTGTATCCAGTGCGGGCATTGTGTCTCGGTCTGCCCCCATGGCGCACTCGATCATCAAAGGGTGCCGGCCGAATCCTGCCCGACCATCGATCCGGCCCTGGCCGTCAGTGAAGCCCAGGCCGAACAGTTTCTTCGTTCCCGACGCTCCATCCGCGTATTCAAGGACGACGCGGTGGAAAAGGCGAAAATTCAGCGGCTCATCGACATCGCCCGGTATGCCCCCACCGCCGGAAATTCCCAGCGTGTCTCGTGGCGGGTGGTGACCCACAGGGAGACCATGGATCAGACCGCGGAATTGACGGCGGCCTATTTGAAACATGTGATCGATACCCGTCCCAAGGGGAGCTATCCGGTCTATTACCCCGCCATGGTGGCGGGGCATAAAGCGGGCCGGGATCCCATCCTGCGACGCGCGCCGGTACTTCTGGTGGCCTCCACTCCGAAAATGCCCTCCAACGGGTTCGTGGACATTTCCCTGGCCCTTTCCTATTTGGAACTCATGGCGCCGGCCCTCGGGCTCGGGACATGCTGGGCCGGCCTGGTTTATTCCGCCCTGGCAAACGATCCCAGGGTGAAACACCTCCTGGGGATTCCCGAAGATCACACATTTTTCTATTCCATGCTGGTGGGGTATCCGAAATACAGATACCGGCGGCTTCCCGAACGGAAAGTGCCGGTGATTGACTGGCGATAAAAGCAAAGAGGGATCCCGCTAAAAAAAGCGGGACTAGGACGAGGGACGAAAAAGACGAAGTCGAAGTCCCCCCATACGGCCTAAAATTATCCACATATGCAGCCGTATGCGTAATTGCTAAAAACTGACAATATGACTCTGTGCCTTTTCGTCCATCGTCCTAGCGAAGCGGTCTTCCCTCTTCCCTCGGAGTATTTTGCCTATTCAGCACACGGTGACGTAAAAGTGGGGGCGATGCCGGTTCTGTCCGCGTATTTGATCTGTTCCTTAAGGTAGCTCTTCCGGGTGGCAAGATCCGCCCGGGAGAGGTCCAGTCCGCGGGTGATGGGCATTTTGTTTCCGTCTGGAGAATAGTTCAGGACCGTAAATGTCCCCTTGTTGGTCACTTCGCCTTTTCCCGTTGAAAAAAGCTTGACCGCTTTCACGGTGATTTCCACGACCAGCGTGGTATTGCCCACGAAGACAACCCTGGCGCTCATGTCCGCCATGTCACTGATATGCAGAGGTTTTATGAAGACCACGTCTTCCATGGCGATGGTCACCATTCCCAGATTCCCCGTAAACTGACGGGCGGTGGCCAGGGCAAGTTCTTCCATGAGTTCGACGGTATCCCCCCCGAATACGATGCCGAGCAGGTTGGCATTCCGGGGGAGGAAGCCCCTGCGGATGTCGAGGGCGGTCGACTCGGGGGGAAGATAATCTTTTCTTTTGGAAAAATCTTTGAGCCTTGTTTTGGAAATCGTCTTGAGACGGTCGATGGGCTCGAGCTTTTTTTTTCTTTCGGCTACGATACATGCCCGGTTTTCGGCAATCTTCTTTTTCTCCCGGTCTTCTTTCGTTCGGTAGGTCATACCCGGGATGTTCTTATTGGGTTTCCCGTCTTCATGGATGGCCACCATGGTGATAAATCCCCCGGGAATTCTGAAAGAATTCATCTTGGTGGGAGATTTGACAAGTCCCGTCACCTGTACCACCATGGAAGATCTACCCACCTGGATGACCTGTGCATCGAACCGTATGTAATCTCGATGCCGGATAAACGTCAAAAGTTCGATCCGGTCAAAAGAGAGGGTCACCAGGTGGTTTTTCGCATGCCGGAGCGCCGCATCTCCCGCAACGAGGTCCATCATATGTAGCAGTTTCCCCGCGTTCATCCGCTGGCCGATCAGGCTTTCATCCCCCACGATTTCCGCGATGTGAGTCCGGGACTCGGCGGGGGTTTTCATCTTTCTGTTTTTCATGATTAAAATCGTCTCCTGTGCTTCAACCTTTCTAAATTACTATACTGCACCTGTCCCCGTTCGTTCACCAGCGACGTGAGCAGCCAGCTGACGAGGCTGATCAGAAGAGAACCGAAGAGAGCCGTCCAGAACCCGTCCACCCCGAAGCCCGGAATAACCCCCGAGACCATCATCAGCAGTACGGCGTTGATGGCGAATGTGAAAAGGCCCAGGCTCAGGATGTTGATGGGGAGGGTGATAATGAACAGGACAGGCCTGAAAAAGGCGTTCAGTATGCCGAGAATGGCCGCGGCGGAAAATGCCGAGAAAAAACCGCTCACATGAATTCCATTGATAAGATAAGCAGTGATGATGATCGATACGGTGGAAATAAGCCAACGGAGTAAAATGCCGTTCATGGTTTCCTCTTAAAAGGCAAGGCATAAGTTAAAGGGCAAAGCACAAAGGCACAGAGTTAAAAAACAAAAAGGCACAGAGGCACAGAGTAAAAAAATGAATAGGCACAAAGGCACAGAGGCACAAAGGCACAAAGTTAAAAACAAAAAAAACATAAAGCATCGAGGCCGTATAGCTTCCCAGCCTCCCAGCTTCCCAGCATCCCAGCTTTCCAGTATAGCATAGCTACTGGTCTATCCAAGGCCTGTCAAGATTATTCGATTCGGCATCCGGTCTTGACAGAACAACCGCCTAGCGGATATGACCCGCAATGTGTATTCATCTGTATTGTAACAGACAGAATACCACAACTTTAGGCACTTTAGCGCACTTTAGGCACGTTAGGCACTTTTAATCCCTCCCCGACATCGGGGGAAATCCGGAGACAGACATTCATGGCGCAGAAAAAGGTGTATGCGGTTGCCCGGGGGCGAAAGACGGGACTTTTCGATAAATGGTACGGTTCAGGGGGCGCCTGGGAGCAGGTGGACGGGATTGCCGGGGCCGTTTTCAAGGGATTTGCCACCCGGAACGAAGCCGAGAAGTGGCTTTCCGACATGAAGAATGTGAAATCCGGCGCGTCTTCCGGAAAAAAACGCCCGACCGCCTCCGGGGGCGGATCAAAAATACCTTCGCCCCCACCGGAAAACGCGGTGATTATCTACACGGACGGCGGAAGCCTTGGAAATCCCGGGCCGGGGGGCTGGGGCGTTGTGATGCTCTGCAAGGGGAAGCGAAAAGAGCTTTCCGGGGGATATCGGCTCACCACCAACAACCGGATGGAGCTTTCGGCCTGTATCATGGCCCTGAAGGCGCTCAAACATCCTGCAACGGTGATAATGCACTGTGATTCAAAATACGTGGTGGACGGGATCATGAAGGGCTGGGCTGTGCGATGGCGAGCCAAAGACTGGATGCGAACCAAAACGGAAAAGGCCAGAAACGCGGATCTTTGGGCCGAACTTCTCACCCTCTGCGAGAAGCATGATGTGGAGTTCAGATGGGTCAAGGGGCATGCGGGTGTCGAAGAGAACGAACGGTGCGACTTTCTCGTGAATCAGGAACAGGCCAAACGGGGGCTTCCGGCGGACAAAGTCTACGAAGCGGAGCAACGAGAGTAGCGATATGGAAAAACAAATCAGACTGCAACCTCTCATTGAATGTTGGATGTTGGGCGTTGGATGTTGGACGTTCATCTGTTTTTCCATGCAATTCTCCTGATCCAAAATGGATATAAACTTGATTTTTACCCCACTCATTGTATAATGCCTCCAATTTCACACCAGTCAGCCCGATTTTTGTTTTTAAGAATATAATTTGGAACAACAGCTCAGAATGTCCCTTTCAGGATGATTGGTAAGGGGCGGTCCATGAGCTTTTAAAAAAGGGGGAGGGTCCGGCTCATTTTTCCCAGCGAGGAAAACAGGGAAGGAAGAGCCGATTGAATACCGAGCCGGTGGGTTTGCGGTCGGTGTTTAACGCGGGATCGCCTTGTGCTCTTTTCGCGCCGCAGAGCCATGGGGGTGAGTTTTTGGGTCGGGACGGGGAGGCGGACATCGGGTGAACCGTTTGCTGGAAATGCTGAGCAGACTTTTTCCATCGCAGCACGATTGATGTCAACGTTAACCAAGGATCAATTAGACAGAGGTGAAAATATGAAGAAAAGACTATCGGTTCGGCGTATATCCTTTTTTCTTTGCATCGGATTGGCGCTATGCCTTTCCATGGACGGCTGCACCAACACAAATGTCAAGCCGGCCGAGAATCAGGTGGTGGTGAATGGCAAAAAGGTGGTGGATATGAAGACCACCTTCGAAGGCAGTCCGACGAGTTACACCCG
>JBECKW010000157.1:0-3624 GCA_040235505.1 Desulfobacterales bacterium | reverse complement strand
AACTGACCCCCAGGATGCCGGAGCTTACCAGGGGGTTTTTGAACAGGCCCTGAAATGCCGTACCGCTGACGGCAAGGGCCCCGCCCACCAGAGCGCCCACAAGCGCCCGGGGAAGACGAATGTCCATTACCACGGTATAGGGGATATCTCCGAAGGCCTGCAGGGGATGGAACAGTCGCCCGAAAACAATGGCCGCCACCTGGTCCAAAGGCACCGGATACCGTCCGGTACAAAGCGCCAGGACGATGCAGACCAGGGGCGCCAGAATTGATGCGGCGACAACGACTTTGGTTTTTACTGAAGACGGCATTCGTTCATCCGATTTAAAACTTCACTTCAACCCCTCCATACACCGACCGCCCGGCCTGGGGAAGATCGTAGCTCTGCTCGAAATTCGAATCCAGAACATTTTCCGCTCGGACATACAGCGTCATACGGTCGCTTAGCAGGCGCTGGGAGATCTTTGCGTTGACCACCGTATAATCATTGAGCTTTCGTTTCAACATGGGAGTTGTATCCGTATAAAAATACTGGTCCGCCACATGGGTCACATCCCCGTGAATCATCAGCCCGGATGCAAAGGTGTAAGTACCTTCCAACATGTATTTGTTCTTCGGACGGTACTGAAGCTCTTGCCGGTCCGCGCCAGGGGATCTGTCTTCGGAATCCAGATAGGAGTAAGCGGCCCTCAACACCAGATTTTCGACATACCGGGTTTCGATGGACACATCCACCCCCTTGAACAGGTAATCTTCCAGGTTCGAATAGGGGCTGTCGCCGATCTTCTCGATAAAGTCCTTCACATCGGAATAGTAGGCACTGACGGAAAGGGACGAATCTGAGGGTAGCTGCTGTTTGACCCCGATTTCGTACTGGAGAGTTTTTTCGGTGCCGAGGTCCGGATTCCCGTTTTGCGGATCATAGAGCTGTTGGAGTGACGGAAAGCGAATTTTCCGGGTCAAGGACGCCGTCAGCCGGGTTTCTTCGGACAGATCATAGTGGCCGCCCAGGGTAAAAGCAGTATCGTTATCGCTCTCCACACCGTTTCCGGACATGAAGTGCTGGCCGATCCCCAACACAAATCCATAGAAATTCCTGGGCGTCAGTTCAAACTCCAATTCAATGGACCGGATGTCGATGTTTTCATCGGATTCAATACGGCTTTTGGAAACGGAAGTGGTGCTGCTCCCGCCACCGCCGCCACCGCCGCTGCTGGATACCATCTCGAATCCGGAAGCTTCCCAGTGGTGGTCTTCGGAGGTCAGCCCCAGGGTAATCCCCATCCATCCGCTGGACGCATAGGATAGCTGGCCGCTGACGCCGGTAATGGCCGTTTGGGTATCGTCCTTGTAAGCCCCCTTCGCATCCTGGGTCGAGTAGGTGGCATCATCATACCTGTTTTCCAGCACATCCAGTTGATTCCGGTACGCCCATCCCCGGAACGCAAAGGCATTGTTCAGGTCGTGGCTGAAAGCCAGCCGGGAGGAGAGCCCCTCCATGTCGTCAATCCGGACGTACTTTGGGTTTTTATAGAAAGGATCTTCTTTGTCGCTGCCGATGGTGGGAGGCACCCCGTTTTCGCCCTGATACCAGTTGAGGGTCAGCCCCATTCGGGTGCTTTCAGAAAAGGTATACCCCATGTTGCCAAAAAGCGACTTCCGCTTCAAATCGCTGTTTTCCCGGGCGCCCCCGTCTTCTTCCGCAGTGGGCTTAAAATCTCCCGACAGGGGAAAGGCGTTTTTCGATTCTCTGTTGGCACTGAGGAGAAAATCCAGTTTCTCCGTCCCCCCGGACACCAGTGCCTTCGCCAGCCAGGCATCTTCGGTGCCGTATTCTCCCCCCACCTGGCCCTGGATGCCCGCCGTGCCTTTCTTGGTAATGATGTTGATCACCCCGCCGTTACCCCCCGGACCGTACAGGACGCTGCCGCCGCCGGTGATGACCTTGACCGCCGCAATCTGGTCCACCGGGAAAACGGTCGGATCGAACTGCCCGTCATAGGTATCGTTAATCGGAATCCCGTTCAGAAGCAGCACCACATGCCGGGTCCTGAATCCGCGGATATCGACCCGGGGGGTTCCCTGGCCTCCGACCCGGATGCTGACACCGGGCACCAGTTCCAGTACATCCGTCAACGTGGTGGCCCCCATATCGGATATGTCTTGGGCTTTGATCGTGTAAATATTGCTGGCCGTCGTCACTTCACGGTGCTGCCCCGTTACCACGATTTCACCCAGAGAGTAAGTTTGTTCTTGCCCAGTATCGTCAGCGGCATATACCGTCCCTGCGAATCCGATTCCGATACAAATAATCATCACCCACCAGAATCCACTTTTCATCATGACTCATCCTTCCTGTCCATTTGTACAATATCGAGAAATTACCATTAGAGATACAAACGAGAACCATAGGGCTTATTAGTAATTATAAGGCCATAATACAAGATTATTATCGACAAATGGTATTAAATAACCAATAATTACCAATAATAACTCGATAAGTGGTTCTACAGCAGGGTAGCAAGTCCATTCCAAGGGATGATAAGGGACGAAAGACAGTGACAGGCCGACAGATGCCTTTTCCGAATGATCCTTAAAATGGCCTGTACAAACTAGAATTGACGAATTCCAGCAATGATGATTAGATAGTGCCCATCCATGAATATTGACTTTTCTTTCAACCCCGACACCCTGCGAGATAAGGCCTGAGAATGGAAAATAAAACGGGAAAAAAAAGTCTTCTGAGCACCAAAGAGGTGGCCGAGTTATTAAACATCAATGAAAAGATGGTCTATTCGCTGGTCAGTGAAAAAGGGCTTCCGGCCACGAAAGTGACAGGCAAATGGCTGTTTCCGAAGCATCTCGTGCTACAGTGGCTGGAAAATTCAACCATCAACTACCCGAAGGAAGCAAATCCCCTGCCGCCGTACCACGGACTCCTGATCGTCTGCGGAAGCAACGATCTTTTACTCGACAAAACTCTTTCGCTGTTCAACAGGGAGTATTCCGATCATGCGGCTGTATTTGGCAATATGGGAAGCCTCGGGGGACTTCGCGCCCTGAGACGGAATCTGTGCCACATCGCATCGAGCCATCTGCTTCAGGAGGATGAAAAGGATTATAATTTCGGATATGCCGGTGAAGAATTGGGGCAACTGCCAGCGGTCGTAAACTTCTGCCACCGGGAACAGGGTATTTTCATCGCAAAAGGCAACCCGAAAAAAATAAAAGGGGTAGAAGACCTGATGCAGAAAGGCATACGCATCGTCAACCGGCCTGTGGGTACCGGCACGCGGGTGCTGCTGGACGGCGAACTCAGAAAAAAAGGGCTGAACGGCGAAAAAATAGACGGCTATCATTCGGAATGCCAGAAGCACCTGGATGTCGGTCTCGAGGTGCTTGCGGGGAGGGCTGACGCCGGTCCGGGGATACGAGCCGTAGCCGGACTTCTGGGCCTCGGGTTTATTCCGATCCGCCGGGAAAGATTCGATCTGATTATTCCAAAGGATCGGTTCTTTGACCGGGGTATCCAGCTGTTTCTGGCCCTGCTCCGTCAACCGGCATTTAAGGGCCTGGTACTGAATCTCCAGGGATATGATCTGGAGCATACTGGAGAGATGGTGTT
>JBECKW010000152.1:0-40990 GCA_040235505.1 Desulfobacterales bacterium | reverse complement strand
ATATCCGAGCAGGTGATACTCTCCAGTGCTATTGCCTTCGATACTGGCAATATAAGCATCGTTGCCGCAATAAAAATCATCATCTTTCTTAATGACATGATACACCTCCTTGACGCCTAAAATTCTTTCTTCTCAATCTGCGCCTTGACGATAAATCGTCTCGGAGTAGAGCCGATATAATAAAAGGGGTGGCAGGTCACAAGGGTTACCATATTCTCTCTCGTCGGAGCGAGAGCTTCTACATTGTCGGGATCTACTATGCGGGTCTGGGTCACCCTATAGCAGCGGACCCCCTGGGTTGTCCGGAGTATAATACGATGCCCGATTTGTACTTCTTTGAGTACATGAAAATAACCGTACCGATGACCGGAAATACCAATATCTCCAGCATCCTCCTGAAGAAAATCAGATATTGTTTCTTTTTTTTGAAGGATAGATTTGAGCTTTTGACATCAGCAGAAACGACCCCAGCACCGAAAAAGTTCAACACATGAGGCCTCACCATAAGGCGTAAAATCTACCGACAAATAGAGGTGAGAGTCTTTGATGTGTATATATTATGAGTTAAATATTTATGTCAATAAAAAACAATATATGAATGTAAATACAATATGATAGAAATTATATTGAGGCGTTTTTAGAGATTTCGGGTTTGATGCTTTTTGGGGTGAAATCTATTAATTTTAGCTTTTGAAACGACTAACGTTGGGGGAGCATTGGGTCGGGCCGCTGCAACAATAATAAAAATCAAGATATAATTTGTATTAAAAAAAATTGCCGTGGGTTAGCGATAGCCGTCTTATATACAATTCCCGAGACTGATGATATTATCTCAAACAAGATCTATGTAAAAAATCATGGGGGGCACTGCTGTGTGATAATGTGGCTCCGTCGCGATTGAAAGGAGAGGGAAATGGTTTATCCCAGATAGAGGTGGTACGCGCTTATTACCTTGATTGTTGCAACCCTGGCCCAGGGCATGAGCCTGATTTGCCCGACGCCTCTCGTCGGCGACATTTCAAAGGCCCTTGGGGTTGAGCTGGGGGCGGCCACCGCCGCCGCCATGTTGCCGTTTACTTTGATGGTGCCTATCGGCGGCTGAATTCAAAAAGGTATTCGGGCTCCCGGTGTTCTGGGCGACCGTTGTCGCGACGTTCGCACTCAGCTGGGTCATGCAGGGATGTAACGATTTGACTCCAGGACCATTGCCGTGGACCCTCCGGCCGGTCTCGGTTTCGGTCCCACGGTCGCGGGGCAGTTGATGGGACTGCTCGTCATCGCCTTTGTGCTGGGATTGCTGGCCCCCCCTCTGGTTGCCGAAAAAATCTTCCGGGGGAAGTATGATAGAGTTGCAATCATCGGCGCAATTGTCGGATTCGGAATGAAGACATCCGAAAAGATGCGATCAGCGGTCGGCTTTCAGCCATCAGCTCAAAAAATCGAATCACGGAACGCATAAAAGAAGATATGGAGGGAATTCATGCTGTTTGAACGTGTCGATCGGGTTGTCAGCCTGGTCAGGGATATCGAGAAGGCCAAAGCGTTTTTTTCGGATCTTCTCGATATTTCTTTCGATGAGACCATTACGGATAAAGAAATCGGTGTGCAGGTCACCCTCGCCGGACGTTTCGGCCTTGAACTCGGCTCCCCCATACCGACGCAGCACCCGCTGGGACAGGCGGAGCAGCGATTTCTGGACGAAAACGGCGAGAGCCTGCGGGCGATTGTCATCAAGGTCACCGACCTGGATCAGGCGGTTCAACATTTCAGGGACCGGGGAATTGAACCGGTGGCCATGAACACGGTGGGGAAGGGGAGGGAAGCGTTTTACAACCCCCAGGATACCTTCGGTGTGCCGATCGTCCTCAACGAATACCCGGACCCGCATCCGATGACGGGGCAGGCGATTGCTGCAGATCGAAATTCATCCTGATCCGCCAAAGGCGGACTCCACGACGCATGGATAGTCGACTGGACAGCCACCTGAAAGCCATGAACTAAAGACTTTTCACCACGAAGATCACGAAGAAAATAAATAAATTACAATACCGCTGACTTTTTTCCAGCGTTTGGATGCTCTTCAAGCTGATAAGGCTTTTGTCCTTATCTTAAAACTAGTTCACACCTGTTCACACACCTGTTCACACCTATTCACACCCATTTATGGGCCTGGCCACCACTCTCAACAATATCCATAAGGGAAATGAGTGAATCTCACGGCTGTGGCCGTTTTATACGGAGTCGTCTCTCAGAAAAACGATAGATCGTAAATCTGGATCGACCGCCTGCTGCGCAATCACACATAATATACTGAAATAATTGACAAATAAAATTTATTTAAATATAAATAAATCAGCAGGCGAAGGAAGGGGGGGGAGGAAAAGGGTATAAGAGCCATAATATCATTTTGTCGCGACGCTATTCAGGCTATTTTTAAAGGGAGGCATTTAATTTTAATTATATGACAAGGGGGGGGTATGAAAAAAATTAAATTGCTGGCTTTAGTCGTAACGGTTTTAAGCATTTCATCTGTTGTTTCCGCTGCGGATAAAAACAATGACAATGAAGCCTTTACATTAGAACCTGTAGTTGTGACGGCATCCGGTTATGAACAAACTCAAGTGTTTTCACCAGCCACCATCAGCGTATTGAGCAAGCAGGAGCTGGAGGCCGGATACTTTTCCGATATCAGGGATGCGTTGAAGAACATTCCCGGCGTAATTGTGCCCGGCGGAGGTGATAATACCGATGTCGCCGTCCGTGGTTTTGACTCAACTTATACATTGATATTGATAGATGGAAAGCCTGTGCGAACAAGAGAAAGTCGTCCGGGTGGTCAGGTCGGTGGTGTTGAAGCGTCATGGTTGCCGCCCCTTTCCGCAATTGACCATATTGAAGTGGTAAAAGGACCAATGTCGACGCTTTATGGTTCAGATGCGCTTGGTGGTGTTATCAATATAATTACTAAGAAATCGTATGCCAAATGGGGCGGCAATGTCGAGCTTTCAACGATTCAGCAGGAAAACTCCGCCTCGGGCAATGAGTATAGTGGCAATTTATTTCTTTCAGGGCCTCTGACGGAAAAACTTTCGTTAAAGGTGACCGGGCAAGCCCAGAAGAGAGAAGAAGATAAAATTCTGAATGGATACAGAGATCGTAAAGTAAAAAGCATAGAGGTCTCCCTGCCTTACCTTATGAACGAGAATAATGAGTTCATGCTTGACGCAGGCTATTCGGAACAGTACCGCCGATCAAATGCGGGTAAGTCCTATGAAGTGATCTCTGGCGGGAGGGGGGCGCCGGAACCTGCACAATTTAGTGAGAATGAATACAAACGTTTCGAAGCCACCCTGTCTCACGAAGGGAAATACGCCTTTGGAAAAACCAGTTCATACTTGACGCGGGATACTACCAAGACTGTCAATAGTGCAACCGGAGACATAGATATAGAGAATACTGAAATTCAATCTGTATTCTACTTTTTAGGGGAGCATAACGCACTGTCTGTCGGTCTCAACGGAAAGAAATCAGTTCTTACCGACCCGTATTCCAATGCCCTTGGTATATCGGAACTCAGCGATACCCGTGGCGCTATTTTTGCGGAAGGGGACTGGCAAGCTCTTGAAAAATTGAAGTTGACCGGAGGCGTCCGCTACGATCACGATGAATTTTACAAGGGACACGTAAGTCCCCGCCTCTATGCTGTTTTCTCGATGAGCAATGCCTGGACCCTAAAAGGTGGCGTTTCAACAGGCTATCTGGCGCCTGGTTTTCGACAGACCAACCCAAACTGGGCGACATTTAATAGAACTGGTACTTCCCTTACTCTGGGCAATCCTGACCTGGATCCTGAAACGTCAACAACTGAAGAAATCAGTTTGTTATATAGCGACCGGGGTTTCTATGTTTCGGTTACCGCGTTTAATAACGACTTTAAAAACAAGATCTCGGTGGATACTTGCGATACAGAACTTTGTCAGTCGATGAATGCGACTCAGACCTATCTCAATGTCGATAAAGCGCATACAAGCGGCGTCGAATTCGAATTTAAAGGCACTATCGCTCCCAACACAACACTAAATGCGGGTTATACCTATATGGATTCTGAACAGGAGACAGGTCCGTATAAGGGCACGGCGCTTAATAATCAACCCACGCATTCGGCCAACGCAATGCTTCGTTGGCAGGCAACCGACAAACTTTCACCATGGGCGGCAGTTACATATCGAAGCGAAGAAAAAGTAACTGTCAGTGGCAGGGGAGAGAGTACTCCAGCACCAAGTTACACAATGGTGGACGTTGGAGTCAATTATCAACTTTCGGAAGATATCACTATCGGTTGCGCCATATATAACGCCCTGGATAAAGCTATTACCTATGAAGAGTACGGCTATATCGATGATGGACGTCGTCTCTGGGCAAGTGTAAAAGTGAGTTTCTAATTTCATGCACCTTTTCACCTGATTTAATCTGAAGGGAAGCATTGTACCTAATCCGGCAAAGCCGCATGCTGGACAGCTGGGAGGCTGGGCGGCTGGGAAGCAAAGACCTTTTTCAATGATGCACGTTCTTTGCGGATGTTTCCGGGAAAATATTTAAAAAACCTTCAGTTTAATCAAGGGTCGGGGAGGGTTTGTTCTCATTAAGGATACCCGTAAGATGAAAAAAATTTTCAAAAAAGCGCATCTTTGGATGGCGTTACCTTTCGGAATAATTATCAGCATACTCTGCCTGACCGGCGGAATACTGGTATTTCGGACGGAATTGCAGGAATTGTTTCATCACGACAGGTATTATGTGGATGAAGTGAAAGATAGCACCATACCGCTTGAAGAATTGCTTCCCATGGTTCAGAAAGTGGTACCGGAGATAGAATTTGAGGCCGTTTTCACATCCACCGATAAAAGCAAGACATATACCATCGATCTTCAAAACTCCCATGATAATTCCATTGAGGTGGACCCGTACACGGGGAAAATCAAGGCGATTGTAATTCCCGGCAAGGCCGATGAGGACGTGTTTTTTGACGTGGTTTCAAGGTTGCACCAGGTTTTTTTATTTAGAACCGCCCAGGGCGAATTTTCATGGGGGCGCTTTATAACCGGAGTGGCAACTTTAGTTTTCGGCTTCATTCTACTTACGGGGATTATTATCTGGGCTCCCAAAAAAATAAAGAACATAAAAGAACGCCTGAAAATCAATCTGAAAAAAGGCGGTTTCAGGTTCTGGTACGACACACACCTGGCGTGCGGAATAGTGTCCGCCATTTTTTTACTGGTGATGGTTCTGACGGCCCTGGACTCATCATTTGGCTGGTATCATAGAGGGTTTTACGCCCTTTTTGGGGCTCCGGTTGTACAACGGGTGGCCCGGCAGCAGCCATCTTCCGGACGGCAGCAAACTCAAACAACCCGGCAGAGACCCGTAAGAACATTTCAACACTATAGCGCCGAAGAATTGCCTCAAATGGGAAAGGCGTTGGATGTGGCGCTTGCCGAACTCAAACACGACCACCCGGATGCCACCAACATTTCTTTTAAACTCGGGCGACCGGGCTCCGAGGGGTTGGGATTCGTATCAACGAACAACGGTAAAACAAATAATGAAATTTCTTACAACGCCGGAACCGGTTCGATTGACAAGTTTACACCTTTTAAAAATCTGGCTACGGACAGAAAGCTCGAATGGCTTATCACTTCGATTCATACCGGGAGATGGGGCGGTATTTTCTCCAAGACGCTTTATCTGCTGGCGACGCTGATCGGTACGATTTTGCCCATTACGGGTTATTACTTCTATTTCAGAAAGGTTACAAAAAAATCGAAAAACAAAAATTTAATTTGACCCATGCATGACTGCATGTCCCATTTGTTGAATTGATCCTTATTGTGAAGGGGTTCTATCGGTATGAAAAAAATTTTTAAAAAACTTCACCTATGGATGGCCTTGCCGCTTGGAATATTTATCAGCTTTATGTGCCTGACGGGCGGGATACTGGTTTTTCGGGTTGAAATACAACATCTGATTCATCCCGATACATATTATGTAGACGAAGTAAAAGAAACACCCATGTCATTCGCAGAACTGATTCCAAAGGTTCATGAAGCCTTGCCCGACATTGCGATGGAGGGTGTGTTCTTATCCACCGATCCACGAAGAACATACAGTTTTGACTTTGAAACCGCCAAGAATACTTCTGTCGAGGTGGACCCTTATACGGGCGAAATAAAGGGAAAATTATTTCCCGGTGAGCCCGAGTTTGACACCCTTTTTGATGTAGCTCAAAAACTTCACACAACCCTTTTATTTAACGTCAAACAGGGCGAATTCTCATTGGGACGATTTATAACAGGGCTCAGTACGTTGGTACTGACTTTTATCGTTATCACGGGTATCGTTATCTGGGCCCCCAAAAAAATTAAGAACATAAAAGATCGACTGAAAGTCAACACGAAAAAGGGTGGATTTCGGTTTTGGTACGATCTGCACCTCGCAGGCGGAATATTGGCTGCAATTTTTTTGTTGACGATGGTGCTTACGGGCCTGGATTATTCGTACGAATGGTATCATAACGGACTTTCTGCACTTTTTGGAGTAGAAGAACAAGCCGGTCCTCCACCTGGAGCCGTCAAAGGAAACCGAGGAGGGGAAAAACAAGAAATAGATTATGTGCAGATTGGAATGGCGCTGGATAAGGTCGTGGCGCAACTCAGACACGACTATCCTGATGCTACCGATATGGGGTTTAAATACGGTGGAAGGGCTTTTGTGACGACGGATAACGGTATATCGGAAATAGGAATGTCCTGGGACAATAAAACCGGTGCACTCACCGAGCCTAAAACGTTTAGCGACCAGCCGATGCGTACGAAGTTGGAAATGACGGTCATGAAACTTCATGAGGGAAAATTCCTTGCTGGTTTCTCCAAGACACTTTGGCTGCTGACCGCCATAATAGGGACAATTTTACCCATTACGGGTTATTACTTCTACTTCAGAAAAATTACAAGAAAATCGATAAACAAAAAATTAAAATTGGCTCAGGCATGACCGCCAGGCCCTTTCTGAAAGAATCCGGCATTAATGTACTGACAAAGCTTGGGATGTAGATTTGCGAAGCAACGTATCGGATGAATCATCCGATACGTTGAGTTCTGAGGTGGTTGAAAAGAATCTCACAGATCGGTTATTTTCATCGAATTTACATTTGCAGTACAAAAATACCCCCGGTGCTGAATAATCGCTTTACAATTCTGTCTTATTTTTAATCGGTAGAAAAGAACATGATCCGGATATTATTTTTAAACTTCAAGAAGGTAGATGATGCTCTTTAAAAACAAGATCAGACAGGTTACGATCGCCTGGTCGACGTACTCAACCGTTGTTATTTTCACGACAATTGTTCTCTCACAAATATTCAACTTCAGTGCGCAGGCTCAAACTCCTTCCGTGGCTTCAAACACGCTTCCGAATTCCATTGTCAAACGAACGCGGCTGCCGATCAAGATCGATGGCGTCTTGTCTGAATCCGGATGGGCGGATGCCCAGACAATCGGAGAAATTCGCCAGCGAGAACCCAATCCCGGTGAAAAAGCATCGGAACGTACTGAAGTCCGACTGCTGTATGACGATCAGAATTTATACATCGGTGTCATTTGCTATGATTCCGATCCCGATGGGATCATTGCCACTCAAATGGCCCGGGATTCGGATCTATCGGTAGATGACAAGGTCGAAATCGTCATTGATTCATTCCATGACCGTCGTAACGGATACTACTTTGCCACCAATCCTGCCGGCGCTCTAAGCGATGCGTTGGTCATTGAAAACGACAAGACAAACCTGGAATGGGATGGGATCTGGTACGTGCGTACCGCAAGATCGGATCAGGGATGGAGCGCGGAGTTTGCAATCCCCTTCAAAACGTTGAGTTTCAAAAAGGGACAGAAAACATGGGGATTCAATTTCTCCCGCACAATAAAGAGAAAATTCGAAGAAGACCGTTGGGCGTCGCCTCGTCTTGACGCTGAGTTTCAACAGGTTTCCGAGGCCGGCACCATAGAGGGTTTCTCGGAGATCGGACAGATGGGAATCGATATTCGCCCGTTTTTTTCGGGAACTTCGATCCATTCCGGAGACGACGGCAACAACGTGCTTAAAGGGAAGTTCGGCGGTGACATTTTTTTTAGCCTGACGCCCAATCTTAAATGGTCAACTACCTTAAACACCGACTTTGGAGAGACCGAGGTCGACGATCGTCAGATCAATTTGACTCGATTTCCCCTCTTTTTCCCGGAGAAGCGGGCTTTTTTTCTCGAAAACACCGGCGTCTTTGATTTCGGTGTCTCGGAGGGCAAAAAGCCCGAACTCATGCCGTTTTTCAGTCGCAAAATTGGTTTGGTAAGCGGGCAGCAGGTGCCGATCACGGTGGGTACCAAGCTGACCGGAAAAGTCGGAGGACGCTTTGATATCGGCTTGATGGATGTCCTGACACGTGACAGCGGAGACATTTCAGGAAAGAACTTCCTGGTCACGCGTGTGAAAGGCAAGCTGTTCAGCCAATCCTATGTGGGAGTGATCTTCACCAACGGCAACCCGACGGATTCCACCTCCTCTCAAACCTACGGCCTCGACCTGAATCTGACCACCTCCAATTTTTTGGGGACGGAACGGAATTTTCAGGTGAAAAGCTATTACATAAAAAGCGACAACGAAACGATTGATGGCAAAGACAGCGCATATGGAATTGCCGTAAGTTACCCCAACGACCTGGTGGGCGTGGACGTCTTTGCAGGCGAGGTCCAGGAAAACTTTGACCCGGCACTGGGGTTTGTGGCGCATCCCGACACCCGGAAGTATGATGTCAAGGCGGTCTTCGCGCCGCGTCCGAAGAATTTTCTGAATATCCGCCAGATGCGCTATCAATTCAATTTTACCCAGTATGCCCGTCTGGATAATGGGGAAACCGAGAGCCGGCGGTTTCAATTCGCCCCGATATATTTCACCCTCAACTCGGGTGACGGGTTGGAGTTGAACTACGCCCCGGAGTTTCAGCGTCTTTTTGAGGATTTCGAGATAGCGAAGGGGGTTGTCCTGCCCGAAGGAGACTATAGCTTCGACCGCTACCGGGTGGAGATCAAGACCGCCAACAAGCGCCGGTGGTCTTCAACGCTCACCTGGTGGTTCGGAACATTTTATTCGGGTACTGCCGACGAGGTCAACGCCAGCTTCTCTTACAAGGCGGCGGGACACTTTCAGACGAGCCTTGGTGTGAATCAAACATTCGCGCGGTTGGAGGAGGGGCATTTCGTCGCGCGTGTCTACAGCCTGCGGGGTGATTACTCCTTCACGCCTTTTTTGACTCTCTACAATCTGGTTCAGTTCGATAATAAGTCTAAAAATCTGGGGTTACAAAGCCGGCTTCACTGGATTCCCAAGTCCGGAAATGACGTTTTCCTGGTTTTCAATCAGGGATGGATTCAGGACGAAGAGGACCCTCTCAGGTTTCATCCGACAGACCGGAAACTGTCGTTCAAGGTCCAATACACTTTCAGATATTAATCTGTGGACAATCTTTGCCAAATGGCAGACAAACGGGTTCTCGGATTGTCATGAATCAAATCTCACTTTCTCCCCATTTCACTGGATAGTGTCCATCCGGAAACTATCATTTTCGAATGGACGCCATCAGCCGTCAGCTAAAAACCTTGAAAAACAGGTCGTCAAGCTGATAGCTGAAAGCAGCATCCAGAAATTTAAATTTCTGGATGGGTAATAGCTGATAGAAAATTTAATCGATTCCAATTTGAATATGGCTCAATATTTTTAAAATAAATTTCATCCTGCTAAACTTTCTCAATGCCTATGGTATATCTGGTTGTAAGGCGTATCATGGCCGCGGAAAGGTGTTAAATCCACCGGGCTGCCTGTTTGCAGGGAATTGCGATGTGCGATCGGTTTCGATAAAAAACCTTGAAAAGCGGTAGCTGCTTGGGTAATATTTCTGGGATTCACGCCGTTCCCTCCTTGGCATCGGTGACGGACCCTGTAATGCCTTATCTCGAGAGTGTCCGGCAGCTTTGGTAGGTGAATTGATAATCGCGAATAGTAATCAGGAGAAACCAAGGCCATTCAAGAAACCAACAAGCTCTAACATATCTAACATTCCGGCGCCGTACCGGATTTCAGGAGTTCTGGTCAATGATGCAAGATGAAAAATTTTTTGAGCAAGTATGGGATGCTCTGAAAATATCAACCAACGATCCTGCAAAGTTGATGGAGTTCATAAAATGTATCTGTGATATGGAACTCGAAGGCACCGCGGTTTCTCAAAAAAAAATTATTCAGCGGCTGTGGCCGCAGAAATGGCAGGATGCCACCAACAAGGTGCTGTTTGAAAAGGGTAAATGGAACCTGCTGCGAAAACGTCGTCTGGAAATAAATAAAAGAATGCTGGAAAGCGACCTCTGCTTGTCCTTCTATATCCTCCTGACGTCGGAAAAAGAATTCAAAACTGTATGGAATGCCAAAGAAATTTATCATTATCAGCTCCAGGAACTGGAACTGGCGCTGTCGAAAAAAAGGGCCGCTTGGGAGAAAAAAAAGATCGAAGATGCCATTCTGCTTTTGAACCAAAAATTCGCCCCCCTGGGGACACCCAAAGGCGCGCCCGGCGTTTACAAACGGAAAAAAGTCGTTCTCGCCTGGACGGCCGCCTTGTTTTTGGTACTGGCTGGATTCGCCCTGCTGTACCGTTACAACCCCTTTTCTGCTCCGCATTCAGCAAATCAGCCCGCCTTGAAAAGTCCATCAACGGCAAAACAGGAAAAAATATCCATCGCCGTGCTTCCCTTTAAAAATATAGATTCAGATCCCGACAAAGCCCAACTCATGGAGGGAGTTCAGGAAGATATTATCGCCGCCTTCTCAAGAATCCCGGAAATAGAGACCACCGCACTAAGTTCCACCCTGAGATACAGGGACCGTTCCGCGGATTTGAAAACTGTTGGAAAGGAACTGGGCGTCCGGTATGTCGTAGAAGGCAACATGCGAATAGATGGTGATCATGTACATGTCTACGCGGAGATCAGCGATACGGTGAAGGGCCATCTGGTATGGGAACACAAATGGTTGCAACCCATTGATGATATAGCAAAGCTTAAGGGTGATATCACCATGAAAGTACTGGCAAATTTCCTGGACAAGACCGGGGAAGGGGAAATAGCCCTGGTTCTTTCCAAGGGGACCCAAAATGTCGCGGCCTACGCTAAACTGATAGAAGGGTACAACCTCTATTTGAATCGCATGAAGGATATTTTTCTGGCCAGGCAGATCAGTCAAGACGCCATTGCATTGGATCACAACTATGCGGCTGCCTATGCCCTTCTCGCCATGACATATGTGAGAATGGTTGAATATTACGGCGTTTCCGGGATGGATGAAAAGGCATTAACCGCGGTTCAGCAGGCCCTTGTCCTGGACGATGACAACCCGGTCGTTCACCTGGCCTTTTCAAAGGTCTGCTGGTTCAGGGGCGAACATGACAAAGCCCTGCAAGAGGCGGAAAAAGCTGTCGCCATCAACCCGAATTTTTTCGAAACGGTAAACTGGCAAGGCATCATGCTCACCTGGATGGGGAAATACGACCAGGCTATAAACAACCTCGATAAATCCGTGCGTATGAACCCCGCCAATCCATCTATTTCGTATCTATTTCTCGGGTATATCTACTATGAGAAGGGAGATTATGACCTGTCTGCCGAATATCTGAAAAAAAATTTTCAATCCAGGCCGGATCAACTTGAAAGCTCAGTTTTCCTCGCCGCCTGCTATGTGGCGAAGGGCGACTTGAAGGATGCCAGGGAAGCGACTGCAAGAGTGATTGAACTGGACCCCGAATGGAGGATGGAAACGTATTTTGCCAAGCCCTTCATGTCGCTAAAACCGGCAAACTTGGAAATCTTTTTCGATCGACTCCATTTGGCAGGGTTATCTTAAATACAGCGAACTTGCCGCCTGTCCACACACCAATTCACGCATGTTCACACCTGTTCACACCTGTTCACGGCACTGACCACCACTCCAGACGCTATCCATAAGAGAAATGGGTGAATCTCACGCCCGTAGCCGTTTTGCCGGGAGTCGCCCCTCCCGAAAACCCATCGATCGCAAATCTGTTTCGACCGATCACTGTGCAGTCACAGGTAAAATGCTGAAATAATTGACAAAAAAAATTTTATCAAATATAGAAAAACCAACAGCGAAGGAAGGGGGAAAAGAAGCGGGCGCGGTATAAAAGCAATGATATCATTTTGTCTCTACGCTATTCAGGATTTTTTAAAGGGCGGCACTAACTTTAATCTCATGACGAGGGGGAGGCATGAAAAAAATTTTTAAAATGGCGCACCTTTGGCTTTCGTTGCCCTTCGGGATATTTATCTCCGTAATGTGTCTGACCGGCGGCTTGCTGGTTTACCAAAATCAATTGATACACTTATTTGATCATGACAGATATTATGTCAAGGAGGTGAAAGGCGAGCCCCTGCCACTCGAAACATTGATCCCCATGGTTCACGAAGCATATCCGCAGTGGCCGCTGGAAGCCGTTGAGATACATAAAGATGATCCGACAAGGGCATACCACTTCGACTTCGAAACCGCCAAGAACACTTCCGTTCAGGTAGACCCGTATACGGGCAAGGCCATTTCGGTGATTTTCCCCGGTTATGACGGTTTTTCCGCCACTGACGTCTTTTTTGATGTGGTTCAAAGATTACACACCAATTTTTTATTCGGATCTACCCGAGGCCAATTTGCATGGGGTCCATTTTTAACCGGGACCATCACGATAATATTTTTCTTCGTTATCGTTTCGGGGATTGTTATCTGGGCGCCCAAAAAACTCAAGAACATAAAAGATCGTTTAAAAGTCAACACGAAAAAAGGCGGATTTCGGTTTTGGTACGACCTGCATCTGTCAGGCGGAATATTGGCCGCCATATTTTTGTTGTTGATGGCTCTTTCCGGTCCGGACTTCGCCTTCGATTGGTATCATAACGGCGTGTTGGCACTTTTTGGAGGCAAGGCGGAACAAACTCAGCAGGTTCAGCGGCCGGCACGACAGCCCCAACAACAAGGCCGCCTGGATCTCGAGAATACCGAAGATCTTAAAACAGTAGGAAAGTCGTGCGATTTTCTTGAGCAGCAATTTGAAGCGCTTTATCCCGATTCCCCAATCCTGAAATTCAAATTCGGGGGAACGAGTTTTGTGACCATAAAAGAAGGCAGAGCAAGAGTTCAAGTCAATTTTGACAACAAAACCGGTGAGATCAAAGAGATCAATACGCCCGATATCCAGTCTCCGGCGCTGAAAGCGGAGACGCTGATAGATTATCTTCATACCGGAGACTGGGCCGGTAATTTTTCCAAGATACTTTATGTGCTGGCCGCTCTGATCGGCACAATTTCACCCATTACAGGTTATTACTTCTATTTCAGAAAAAAATTAAAAAAATCGAAGGGTAAAAAATAAAAAGAGATCTTATAGCTCTTTCGGAACTTAGTGGTTTCAGAACACCTTCAGGTTTTAACTTAATGGAAAGAGGATCCCATGAAATTATATGGCAGTCGCGTTAATTTTTTGATTTGGGCCACGGCGTTAACGGTTCTGCTGCTTGGATTTTCCAATCCGGCCGATGCGCAGAGAGGAGAGGGTTCGGCCGATATGTCGACCGGGGCCGCTGTGCAGAGAGGCGGTGGCAGTGGCGGGGGCGATATGGCGACGGGCCGGCAACCGGAAGGCGGTCCCATTTCCCATCCCCAGATCGTCAGTATCGCCTACGACACGTGGTTTATCAATGAGTTCGGCGAGGACTCCCAGTATCTGCTCATCGGTACCAAAAGAGCGTTGCTCATCGACACCGGCTGGGGTCTATACGATATCAAGGCACTGGTCGAAAGCCTTACCGACCTGCCTTACGATGTGGTCACGACCCACTCGCACCACGACCATGCCGGAATGATCGGCAATTTTGATACGGTCTATATGTACCCGAAGCCCGAGGTACAGAAAGATCCGTCAAAAACGGTCCAGAGGCCGAAGAGGGAGGGCGCCGGCGTCCCCGATAGTTGCAGATATATCTGGGATTATAGTACCACCGAAGCGAAATGGGCGGTTGACAGCAGCAAGACCACCATAAAACCGCTCTACGATGGCCAGACCTTTGACCTGGGGGGCGGCCGCATCGTCACCGTCTATTTCACCCCCGGCCATACGGCCGACTCGTGTGTTTTTCTGGACCACAAAACCCGAATCCTTTTTAGCGGCGATATGGTACTGCCCAAAATACCCATCCACGGCGTAAGCCCGACGGCGGCAAGCACGCGGCTGCGAAGCTGGATCAAGGCACAGAGCCTGGGGGCCGAATACGATCGCATTTTCTTTGGGCATACGTCCCGGGGCTGTGAGGTGGACGTAAAACCTCTTGATCGCACGATTCTTGATAACTGCATCGAGCTTTACCGCATGGTTTTGAGCGGCGACGAGAAGTATAAAAAGATCGAAAACCCGGAGTCGCCGGGCAGATATACCGCCATATGGAAAAATGCCCAGGTCGACGTTGAACTCGACAACCTCTGGGAGCCGGGCGAAAAGCACATAGTTCCCTGAGACGTCTGTTGTCTTCTGTTATTTCGAAAGGGCATGGCACATTTCCGGTCGATAGAATCGGGACTTGGAAGAGGTTTGGGAGCCACTTAAAGACCCCGGCGTTGTTTTTTAGGATATGCACAATCAATAACGTTTGAAATGGACACCGGTTAGATGATGAAATCTTATGGGAACTATCCGAAAATCGATGAAAGGGCCGGACTTTGCCGAATACTTTTGTTCGGTAAATCAATAAACGACATGAAAATGTCAAGCATCGTTTCAGCCCGCATCCTGGGAATCTTCATTGTGTGCATCACGTTGCTTTCTACGTCGGCGGTTGGGAAAACAGTCGCTCCCTTTGACGCCTCCCCACTTGTCACAATCGGGGACAGTGTGAGCTACGGTTCCTACATTATTTATAAACTGGATGAAGGCATCTTTAAGATTAACGACCCGGGCACAACCACCGGATCAGGTGGAGCCTGGGGGGTGGACATGTATCTGATTTGCGGCGAGAAAAAAGCACTAATGATCGACCTGGGAAACAATTATATTAACGGCAAAGCCGGGAACAATATAGCACCGCGCGAAAACGCCGCTGAAGAGCTCCGCGCGGTCGTATATGGATTGAAGGGCAAGCTGCCGCTTGAAATCGCTATCACCCACGGACATGGGGACCATACCGGCATGGCCGGTGCTTTCATCGACCAGGGGGTGACCTTCTGGAAATCGGGATTGGAAAATCCCAGATTAAGACCGAAAAAGATTGAGCCTGCGGAAGTCGCCACCCGGCAGCTCGGCAGTGCCCCGTCGGTGGACTATACGCTTTTTACACCCGGCGAGAAAACGTTTGATCTCGGGGGTGGGCGCATTGTTGAAACCCTTTCCATCCAAGGGCATACCGATGATGGAACGGTATATATTCTGAAAAAAGACGGTATGATCTTTACGGGCGACACAATGGGTTCCGGGTTCGGCCTGGCCTTCAGAACGGCCATCGAGCTAAAGAGGTGTGCCGAAGGCACCCGGAGACTGGTTGATTATATATTCGCCAACTTCAAGCCGTTTGAGCGGTATGCCTTCAGGGTCTGCACGGGGCACTCTTGGCAGAATAATTATGTGGGATTTGTGACCCCGAACAGTGAAAAACTCGATGTGGGCTACCTTGATTGGCGCTTTATCCAGAACATGGCCTCCTGCACAAACGGAATACTCGAGGGCAAATGGCTCGTGAAGGGCAGCGGTCTTATCTACGAGGGCGATATGGAATATCTGCCTTTCTGGGGAGACAGGGCGGTTGGAATGGCAATTATGGTCCATGGTATCGGTTGTGTTATAACACCCATCGAGGTTGTTTATGAAGCCGCCGGCCTGAAAATGCCGGATCCTGTAAATTGAAGCCGGCCGCACTTATCTCCAGGGCTTCTTCGGAAAACCTTATGCCCGGAACCACATATCGACATTGACGCGGACAAAAACTATTTTACCGCGAAGAACACCCCGACGCCGGGGTAAACTGCGGACACGAAGAATGGAATTTGATGGATTATCCAAACGAGTTATCGGATGTTAAATCGAGTTCCATCATGTTCCCGCCCCTTCAGTTTTAGTATTGTAATTTAGCTATTTTCTTTGTGTTCTTCGTGCTCGTGGTGAAATATTTTTTTATCTGCGAAAACCCGAAAAGTGCTGAACCTGAAAAATTGCGAGGATCGTTCCAACTTCCTTTATTTTTTTCGGGACAGGGTGTAAAATTCGCTTGCTTCTGCTTGTTTCATCAACATTAAAACCTTCGGGAAAAGGAGGCAATTCGATGGGGCAGTATACACGTAGAGATTTCCTGGTAAAATCCGCGGCCGGGGCCATTGTAATGGCATCTCCGACATTGTTAGCAAAATCGTTGCAGGCAGCCGATGCTCTCCAGCCTGCACCGTCTAAAATGGCCATCGCCAAATGGACCGGTCCCCGGGACCTTAACGCCACGCAGCTCAGTGAAGCCGCAGTCAAGATGACGGAACAGGCCATCCAGGGGGTCGGCGGGATGAAACGTTTCGTCACCAAAGGATCGGTGGTCTGGATCAAACCCAACATCGGATGGGACCGGACACCGGAACTGGCCGCCAACACCAATCCCGATGTCGTCTCGACCCTCATCCGCCTTTGCTTCGACGCGGGCGCGAAAAAAGTCAAAATCGGCGATAACCCCTGCAACATCGCGGCCAAGACCTATGTTTCGAGCGGTATTGCGCCGGCCGCCCAGAAGCTCGGCGCGGAAGTGATATTCCTCGACAAGAGCCGCTTCAAGGAAACGGATATCAAGGGCGATCTCATCAAAAGCATTCCCGTGTATCCGGAGATTCTGGACTGCGATCTCGTCATCAATGTCCCGATCGTCAAACACCACGGGATGTCAACCGCCACCGTGTGCATGAAAAACTACATGGGCGTGATCGAAAAGCGGCCCACGATCCATCAGGATTTCAGTGCCTGCCTCACCGACCTGACCCGGTTCATGAAACCGCAGATAAGCGTGGTCGACGCGGTTCGAATCCTCAAAGATCACGGGCCGGTGGGCGGTAATCCTGCGGACGTGGAAACCACGCTGACCGTTGCGGCGGGCACCGATGTCATTGCACTCGATGCCTGGGGCCTGGACGTATTGGGAAAAACCCTTGCGGAGGTTCCTTATGTCGCCAGGGGGGCCGAGGCCGGCCTCGGAACCACCGACTATAAATCCATCGCCCGGGAGATCGCCGTTTCGTGAGCCGAAAAAAGCGGAAAATCACCAGCTCAGGAATCAGGCGGATTGTACAGATTCTATTTCTGATTTTCTTTTTCACCCTGCTGCTGCTCACCCGGTTTCAGCCGATTTACGGAGGCGGGGCCTCCCCGTCACCCGCGCTGCAGGCCCCGGCATGGTTCCTGAAATTCTTTTTCGTGATCGACCCCCTGATAATGCTGACGACGGTTTTGACCGCCCACGCAGTGCCGGTGCTCGCCCTCTTTTCCCTCGTCACCATCGTCATAACGATTCTCTTCGGCCGGGTGTTTTGCGGTTGGGCCTGCCCCATGGGAACCATCCAGGCCGCCGCCGGAAAACTCCTGACAGGCCGGAAAAAGCGAAAAGAGCTGAGGACATGGACCTCCCGGCAGACATGGAAGTACTACCTCCTGGCGGGGCTTCTGATCCCGGCCCTGTTCGGGTTGCACTTTATCTGCGTGTTCGACCCGCTGGTGCTTCTCACGCGCACCTCGGGCACCGCGCTGCTTCCGGCGGTCCAATGGGCTGCCAAAGACAGCTCGACGGTTCTCTACCAGACCGATCCCGGCATCGGTCCGGTGCGTATCGACAAGGCCGTTGAACCGGCTTATCAATTTGCCAATAAATATATCTTCGGACTTGAAGGGGTGGGGCACGACTGGCTTTTTGCCGGCGGCGGTCTCATCCTTTTGCTTTTCGCCGTCATCGTGGCGCTGAATGCCCTGCGGTATCGATTCTGGTGCCGGTACATCTGCCCCCTGGGGGCGCTTCTGGGAGTTTTTTCCATCCGGCCCTTTCTCAGGCGAAAGCTGAATACGGAGACCTGCACCCAGTGCGATATCTGCGGCATGAATTGCCACGGTGCGGCGAGCCCCGGACCCGGGGAAGGCTGGAAATCCATGGAATGCCTGGGATGCATGAACTGCAACGTATCGTGCCCCAAGGGCAGCCTGACCTTTCAAATGGAGATTCCGGGCCGAAGGCAGCCGGCCGGGGGGTCCATCGATTTCAGTCGTCGCGGTCTGATTGCCGCCGGGGTGGGCGGACTGACCGCTCTGGCCGGCATGCGCATCAGTCCCCAATCACGGGAAGCGCGGTATAATGCCGACCTGATCCGTCCGCCGGGCGCAAGAAGCGAGCGGGAATTCCTTAAACGCTGCACCGGTTGCGGACTGTGCATGAAGGCCTGCCCCACGGGGGGCCTGCAGCCCGCACTGACCCAGGCGGGCCTGGAAGGCCTGTGGACACCGGTCCTGGTGCCATCCATCGGATACTGCGACTATATGTGCAACCTCTGCGGCCAGGTATGCCCGACAGGCGCCATTCGCCATATTCCCCTGGAGGAGAAGCATACCGTTCACATCGGGCTGGCCGCCTTCGATGTCAGGCGTTGCCTCCCGTATGCCTATGGGCGAAATTGCATGGTCTGCGAGGAACACTGCCCCATTCCCGATAAGGCGATTTACTGCCTGGACGTGGTGGTTCAGGAAAGGGACGGAAAGAAGGTGACCATTAAAAGACCCTATGTCGATCCCACGAAATGCATCGGCTGCGGTATCTGTGAGAACGTCTGCGTTTACAAGGACAAAGCGGCTATCCGGGTCTCCAGTGCAAATGAATCCCGCCATCCGGACAATCAGCCGATCCTGGAAATCGATCAGGAAAACCCATATGCTTAGATGGTCATTCTGACTTCTATAACCTAAAGTCCGAAACGGGTTGAAATTAACAGGATAAGGTTTATAATTGTAACAGATGGTTCAATAAAAGGGCGCCGGGTTGCGCCCGAACCGGATGGGAGGCGAAAAATGAAAATATACAGTATGTTAAAGTATATCATCGGCCTGCTTATGGTTCTTGTGCTGGCCATGCCTGTTTCGGTATCGGCCCAGGATGATCAGTCCGTGGAGTCCCGGGAAGCTCTGTACCAGATGCTGGCACCCATTGCGCTTTATCCCGACGTTCTCCTCTCACAGGTGTTGATGGCATCGACCTATCCGCTGGAAATCGTCGAGGCCGATCGTTGGATTGAAAAAAATCCGATGCTAAGCGGTGATAATCTTGATGAAAACCTGAAGGACAAGGATTGGGATGCGAGTGTCAAGGCCCTTTGCCATGAACCGGCGCTGCTGTCGCTGATGAGCGAAAAACTGGAACAGACAACGCGCATCGGAAACGCATTTCTGGATCAGCAGGGTGAGGTCATGGATGTGATCCAGGAACTTCGCGCCCGCGCCTACCAGGACGGAAATCTTCGTTCCAACAACAAACAGACGGTCACCGTTGAAGGCGACGGTACCATCGTGATTGAACCGGCCAATACGCAGATCGTGTACGTGCCGTATTACAACACCCGCTATGTGTACGGTGACTGGTGGTATCCCGACTGGCCGCCGTGGTATTGGGGGCCCGACAGACTGGTGTACGGCAGCGGCATTTATTTCTGGCCCGACGTTTATTTCACATTCGGGTTCCGGAGCTATTTCAACTGGCCGGGCCGGACAATCATCATCGACGCTCACCACCACCCGAATTTTTTCAGTCGAAATTATAACTGGAGGACCTATGGCGGCCAATGGATACATACCCCTTACCATCGACGCGGCATCGCATACAGTTCCCGGTCGACCGCCCAACGGGTTGAAAAGAATACCATTCGCTACGGTTCGCAAAATACGGTGAGAACCACCACACAGAACCGGCAAGAAGCCGTTCGATCGCAACCCGGCGTTAAAAATGAGAATCTGGTCAATAGTTGGAACAACAATCTGTCCGGCGTCCGGACGAATTCCCAATCGTCCATCCGTTCCGGCGAAACGGTAAGCCCATGGCGCTTGGAGAATCAGGCGGCGCAAAATCGTAAAACTGAAACCTCCACCGAAAATAAGACCCAAAACCGGAACTGGTCCATCACAAATCAACTGATCAACAGGTCGAACGCCGAGAGCGTAAGGAGCGAAAGGCAGTCGACATATACTCAAAAGCCCCAAAGCGGTTCAAGCTCCACTGCAACGGAAACCAGACGTACCGAGAGTCAGAAAGATAGCGTTGAACGCTCTTCCGGAACGGCGTATCGGAACACGGACAAAAGAAGTCTTTCTCCATCTTTTTTCCGAAAATAAGCGCAAGCCAGCAATCAATGTCTTTAACTTATTATGGTTTCCCGCTTTCTCAGCGGGAAACCATAAACTCTGCGTACCCCTCAAGGGGGTATTATACAGAATTCTCTGCATCTCGAGCGCAGCCCCGGCGACAGGGCAAGCCCCAACGACGGGGTAGACTGGGCGGTGAATCATCGTCCTTATCAGCTTAAGTTAATGACACTATCCAGCAAATCACAATTCCAGGTAAAATATAAAGTTTTCACGTAATTGACCGATTAATTAATCAATAGTGATTCAGGTATCGGGCTTTAGCGGATGTTGCCCCATCGTTCATGGGCCAGCCAACAGGTTTGTAATTAAGGATTTACGGCTGAAAACGGACGGATGATGGTTGACAGCACTCATCCAGAAATGCCTGTTCGCGGATGGGTGCCCAAATTTTTTTTCGATGCACGCACAGGCCAACGTAAATCGTGGAGAATCGGAAATGGAAACCATGTTCAAGCGGGTGCCTTTTTTCTATCGGCTTCTTTTTGCCCCCGCAATCTCCGTAATAATTCTGGCTGTCATGATGATCGTTTTCCGGACAGGAGCAAGCACGGACAAGATACTGATCGGCATTACCATCGCCGGCATATTGATTCTTGGGGTCGGCTTCTTGACCGCCAGGAGACTCATCGCCCCGGTCCATCGAATCATTTCCGCAGTAAAAGAAATCAGCAAGGGCAACCTGTCATTTAGAGTGCCTTTGGATTCCAGTGGCGAGGTCCGCGATCTTGCACAATCCATCGAATCCATGCGGCTCATGATGGCCGAGGTGGTCAGCCAGTCGGTAGCTACTTCCAAGAGCCTTGCCGGCTCGACATCGGATCAGTCCGCGTCCCTGGAGGAAACATCGTCATCTCTGGAGCAGATGACATCGATGACCCGGCAAAATGCGGATAGCGCAAAACAAGCGAACCAAATGATGCAGTCCGCAAAAGGAATTATCGAAAAAGCCAACAGCGCGATGAATGAATTGATTGAATCGATGGCCGAAATCGGCGAGTCAAGCGAAGAAACACAGAAAATCGTCAAGACCATCGATGAAATCGCCTTTCAAACAAACCTGCTGGCGCTCAATGCAGCAGTGGAAGCCGCCCGGGCCGGAGAGGCCGGAGCCGGATTTTCCGTGGTGGCTGAAGAAGTCAGAAGTCTTGCCCTCAGATCCGCTGAAGCCGCGAAAACCACTTCCGAATTGATGGCGGAAATTGTCCTGAAAGTACAAAACGGTGAGATACTGGTGAACCTGACCCATGAGACTTTCCAGAAACTTTCCAACAGTTCTTTGGATGTGGTCAATCTGATGGGCGAAATAGCGGCGGCATCCCAAGAGCAGTCTCATGGTATCGAACAAATCAACAAGGCCGTGTTCAGCATCAGCGGTGAGACGCAAAGCAACGCGTCCAGGGCCGATGAACTGGCTTCGGTCATGTCCATGTTCACCTTCAATATCAACTCCTCTGACAAGGCCAAAGCCCTGGCCCATAAGGCGGTTGCCTTTGCCGAGGAGAATCGTCTGGAAACCGTCATCCCATTGTTTAACGATCCGAACGGCCGATTCGCACTCGGGAAATCCGAACTGTATGTTATCCTGAACGACCTGAACGGAAAAATGCTTGCCAATCCCAAGGAGCCGCAGCTGAGAGGGAAAAATGATATCAATCGGAAAGACAGCAATGGGAAGTATTTCGTCAGGGAGATGATCGACCTCGTTAAAAGCGTGGGGCACGGGTGGATTTACTACCATTGGAGAAACCACGAAACCGGCCAGATATCACCCAAAAAAGGCTACGTTCAACGGATCGGAAAAACGAATCATTACGTTCTCGTCCCGACGCTGATGACCTGATCCGGCAGAGCCGGATGCTTGGCGGCTGGGATGCTGGGAAGGCCCGAAGACTGGATCTCCGACAAGGGTCTGAGGTGGCGGAATTCCATGCGGCTGTTGCACGGAATTCCGCTGCGGGTGAGCTTACAAATTATTCATCTGCATAGCTGAAGGTGTCTTTAAAGGTGCAGTAAGGCACGGGCGGCCTGGGATTCAAGGGATTCGGCAGGCGGGTGACGCTGTATGATTTGTTGAAAATTTTAGACGTGTAATACTTCTCCATGCCTTCCCGTGCGCCCCTGGCCGGCATTTCTCTCGGATTTTTCGACTGTTCTATGGCATACTGCGCAAGATCTTTTCCCATGGGCACATCCCAGTCATTGTATACATGGAAATGCCAGATCTTCCATGCCCCGTCTTCCTTCACAAAATCGATCCCGTATTTTTCCATCGACCAGCTTGAATTCCCCTGGCCGTTGCGGATATCGGCGCTCCAGCCGATCGTGTACCAGAAGGCCTTGGCCGTCTTGCCATCCCCGGCAACGACAATAATGGGTGTGGTGAGGGTTCGGAAAGAAGTATTCCCCGGTGCTACCTGCTGCATCATCTGGTTTTTGCTTTGCGTATCGGCATCCTGTTTGGTTCCTGTGCCGGAGCCGTAGGTGTTTTTTTGAACGTCAATGTCCCCCCGGTAAACATAGTTGTTTCCCGCAAACGAAACATCCGGAGTTTTGTGCGCCCAGATCAGTTCGATTTCCTTGTCATGATCCCCACCGGGTGCTCCGTAAAGGGCGTGGTAGCTCATGACGTTCTGGATTTCCTGAAGATCCAGTGCCCGCTCCGCCATTTCTTCGGCGGTCATTTCTTTTCCGCAGGCGTTCTTTTTAGCAAAGGAATTTCCAACCAGTCCCATGACGAAAAAACAAGTCAGTAGAATTGAAAGACAGGAATTTTTAATACTCATGATCAGCCTCCTTTTTAGTTGGAGAAAAGGGTTTAAGGATTCAAGGGCCGAGGGGCCGAGTGAAGGACAATGATTCAACGGTAGATGGCCCTGAATGTCAGAAATCAATTGCGATCATCAGCGGCGTTAACGAAGATGATCTGCATTTTTTTCCTTGACCCCTTGACCCCTCGAATCCTTGAACCCTTGAAATTAAATCAATAGCTGAACGTCTCGCTGAAAGTGTAATAGGGGACCGGAATTTTTGGCTCCAGTCTGGATACCCGTGTCGGACTCCACTGCTCGTACGGATCGGGATTCGCCCGGGTGGGTTTCACCTGTTGAGGCATCTGTGCGGGCGGCTCGTCCTTTTGATCTCCGGCAGGCGGCCCCTGGGCTTCCGGACGTGCCCCCGGTTTTGTCCAGTCCGATGCCATATTAAAAACATAATCATAGTACATCTGAATATGCCAGATCTTCCATTCTCCGTTTTCTTTTACGAAATCCACCCCGTACTTCTCAAAAAACACCATGCCCCCCGCAAGATCGTTGCCGTTTTCGTCCTTCTTGCCCGTAAAATTGAACATCGGGCCGGGTGAGTACCAAATGCCCTTTGCCGACATTCCATCGCCGGCGACCACGATAATTGGGGTTGTGTTCAGGTGCATCCCCATGGCGCCCACCGGGTAAGCGGACGGTTCGCTTTTTATCATTTCTTTAATACTCTGGTTCGGATTCTTTGTGTTGGGATTGCCGTAAAATACCTTGATAAGGTCGATTCCCTGCCATACGCCGCCGGGTTGGGAAAATGTGGCGGTTTTTGCGTAAGGGCCATCCTCACTGACCCAGATGGCTCCCAGCTCTTCGAGGTTGTGATTTACGCCATGATAGTAGTTGTGAATACTCATAAGGTTTTGGCACGATACCCATGCTTTTGCATACTCTCCGTCCGAGATCACCGGCCTGTCTTTCGCCCCGGCGCTGAAAACACCGTAGGCGATTAAAGCCGCTGCAAGACATGCTGAAAAGATTGTGACGTATACGGTTCTTTTTGCCATGTGTCGTCCCCCCTTTTTTTAAATTGTTATTCGTTAAACAGTCGCATTTTTGCGGTATATAATCCCTCTATCCGGCCTGGTTGCCGGTATTGTCATTTTTCAGGATTCAAGGATTCGAGGGGTCGAGGGGTCAAGTAAAAGACAATGATTCAACGGCAGATGGCCCTGAATGTCAGAAATCACTTGCGATCATCAGCGGCGTTAACAAAGATGATCTGCATCTTTTCCCCTTGACCCCTCGAATCCTTGGACCCTTCGTGGCACTCCTCGTGGCAACGTCACAAAATGTCGCGTATTCCACAGTTGAGTTTAGATTCCGAAAGTTGAGTTAATGGTATTGCGAATTCAGCGGCGAAGACATCGCCGAGATACAGTTTGATGAAATTAAACATAAACCAAAAATGTTGATAAATTGTGTAGATTGGAAAAATGTAAAAACTGATAAAGATCCATTTCCAGTCCGGCCGGATCAGGATTCAGGCCCGGCACCGAACGAATAGCCGATGCTGTATACCGTATGGATCAGGTCTTTCGCCGGAAGCTGGTCAGAGATTTTTTTCCTGAGATTGCAGATGTGGCTGTCAATGGTTCGATCGTAACCGATGAAACTGTCTCCCCAGACCGAAGCGATCAGATCGTTTCGGGTGAATACATGTCCGGGCCTTGAAATGAATAATTTAAGGAGGCCGAATTCGGCCGGTGTCAACTGCAGCTCCGATTCATAGATACTGACGCGGCGCTGGGCTACGTTAATCGTGATGGGGCCGAAAACCAACATGCCGCTGTTTATGGAATTTAAATTCGCCCTGCGCAACACGGCCTTGACACGGGCCACCACCTCCCGGGGCAGGAAAGGCTTGCAGATGTAGTCATCCGCGCCCATCTCCAGTCCCGCCAGGCAGTCCTCGTATTTAATTTTTGCCGTTATCATCAGAATGTGGAAATTGGAAACAGCCCGGACCTTTTTAAAAACCACCCGGCCGTCTTCCCCGGGCAATAAGATATCCAGAAGAATTGCATCCGGGGGATTCGTCCGGATCGTCGGCATTACCTCGTCTCCCCGGTTGAGTACGGCAACCCTGAAATTATCCTGCTCGAGATAGTCCTTTAAGATGGACGCTATTTTTACATCGTCTTCAACGATCAGTATGCGTGGTTTCGACATTTCAAGCGGTTCCTTCCCTTGTCAATGATGGGGCGTCGGTGTAATTACGGGATATACACAGGCAGACTTATTTCTATCCTTATCCCTCCCATTATCGAGTTGTCGGCCGCGATACTTCCGCCATGACTTTCAACAATTGTCTTGCAGATGGCCAGACCCAATCCGCTGCTGCCTGTTTTTCTGCTTCGGGAAGGATCGGTTCTGTAAAGGCGATCAAAAAGAAGGGGAAGTGCCTGCTCCTGGACTCCGGGGCCGGTATCTTCAAAAACGATATGAAGAAAATCGGGAGATTGCCTGTGGTGAATGGTCAGCATCCCCGGCTTATCGGTATGGATGAGAGAGTTTTCAAGCAGATTTGTAAAAAGCTGCATCAGGCGGTTCTCGTCACCATTTATCTGAAGATCCGCCGCACTCGCCTCCAGGCCCGCATCCAGATGCATCCCGTTTTTTTTCATGCGGTTGCTGAAGTAGAAGATTGCCTGGGAGAGTATGGGAATCGGCTTGATGATGTTCATATCCAGCGGTATTGTGCCAGATTCCGCAAGTGAGATGAAGTGCAGGTCGTTTACGATTTTGACAATCTGGCTGATCTCATCATTTAGAGATGAAAGGGAGTCCGAATCAAACTTTCTGATCCCGTCCCGGAGGGCTTGTATTTCCCCCGTCAGCACCGATAGGGGCGTGCGAAGCTCATGGGAAATATCCGAAAGCCATTGCTGCTGCTTTTTTTCATAAGATTCCAGCTTTTCAGCCATTTCGTTGAAACTTTTTGCGAGGGTACCCAGTTCGTCCCGGCTTGCCACCGGCAATCGAACTTCAAAATTCCGGTCTCCGAGAGACTGTGTCGCATCCAGGAGCCTTTTGATGGGGGATAAAAGGTGCCTCGTGAGAAAAAAAGCAAAGGCAACCGAAATAAAGAGAACGATTCCGCCAATGGTAAAAAGAATCCGGGACTGGCGTTTCATGTATATATTGTCCAGGGGGTGCGTAAGGCTTTCCCCGAACTTCAAACCAATCCAGCCGACGGCGTCCCCATCCACTTCGACCGCCATCACCGACAGGTTTTTGGAATTTCGCTCTTCACCGGCGATTTGGTTTTTATCGATATCGAACAGCGTCAGATTCGGAAAGAGGCCCTTGGAGGGAGCGGGCGGAAGGGCGGAATACACGATCTCCGTGGCGATGGAAATCTCCTTCCCTAAAAAATCGTCCTCGAGTTTTCCCTCGATAATTTTCATGTCATTGGGCCATTTATCTTCGATCATCGATTTCCACAAGGAGGGATCTGCCGAAAGCTTATCCCACTTGCCATTTTTTTTATAAAAATCCGAAAGGGTTCTTGAAAAGGCAGCCAGGGTTTTCATCCCCTTGAAACGAATATACGATTCGAAGTTACGATTCGAAAAAAAGAAGCTGGCGGTCACCAGCATGCCGATGTTCACGACGCACACCAGCAGAAAGGCGATAAATATTTTAGCGGGAAGGCTTGTTTTCATGGCTGCAGAAATTATTCAACCCTGCGCCGGAACCGTTCGTCCGATTCAAAAGGTGTCATGCATAGGATTTATAGAGAAAAAATGTGAATTAATTGTGGAGAGTTTAAGAATTTTGGAGAAAAGCCAAATTTTTTTGAATCTTAATAATTTTTCCACATTATTCCGTTATAGAAATAATATCTTCTCTTCATGGCGGATTTGTCCGCTCCTCCAAATGGTCACCGGACGTCTGGGCTGGCGCCGGTGGCCATTACTTTTTGATCGTATTCATTGAAAACGTATGGAAAGGAGACGTTGATCGTGATGAACCGATTCGACTCCGCAGATTATTCAGTAGAATGCCCCCTTGAGGGATACTTAGATTTACGCAGATTAAAAGGCCATAGATCTTTTTCTGACCTCTGACTTCTGACTTCTGACCTCCGACCTCCGACCTCTGACCCCCGACCTCTCATCTTTTTGTTTTCGATGCCCTAAAAAAGCCCCTCTTTTTTTTAAACTTCCCTCCAAAAACAATATAAATAACTTAAATCATTAGATTTATAAAAATAAGCGGATTGCAACAAAATTTAACAAAATAATGAATTCTTGACAATATCTTAACATTTGTAGCGTAAAGCTTAACGGACAACAGGTGTTCCTATAGTGCGGACGACAGGTGATACCACAAATATTTTTAAAGTAAAAACAGGGCATGAAGCAGCCACGTTTAACATCCCCCCCATATTATTATTAGTTGATGGTTTTTATGCATCGATTTTTAGACAGTGTTAACACCCAAAACCTAAGGAGGAGATCTGTATGGGAAAATTTAAGATTTATTTATGTAGCCTGTTGTTACTGATGTTATGTTTCAGTGTGGGGATTTCAAGGGCATTTGCGGCGGACGGCGCTGATGAATTCACGTTGGAAGAGGTTACGGTTACTGCAGCGAAACAAGGCGAACAGAACCTGCAGAAGGTCCCCATCGCCATGGATGTCATCACCGGAGAGGATTTTGCCAAGAATGCCAAAGCCAATGTGGATGATATCCTTGAAAGCCTGGCAGGTGTCTTCATCAACACAAGTTCGGACGGGATGCGGGTTTCCATCCGGGGCGTTACGGATACGAGTCCGGTTTTCAGCGGTAAGAAGACATCCAGTCCCACCGTTGCATTCAACGTGGATGGCTCCTATAACAACATGAATAATTCAGGACAGAACCTCTTCGATGTCGAGCGCATCGAGGTCCTCATGGGCCCCCAGAGCACCCTCTATGCGTCGAACTCTCCCGGCGGCGTCGTGAACATCATCACGACCCCTCCACGGACCGATAAATATTCTGCAGATATTTCTGCAGAATACGGTTCTTATAAACACAGCGTCTTCCAGGCTGCATTGAACGCACCGATCATTAAGGATAAAGTCGCTGCGCGCCTCTCCCTGAACAGGACAAGAGAAAATAATTTCCTGGAACCGTATACGGATAAACTTTCGACCAAGAACGATGCAGCGCGTCTCAAGGTGTTGTGGGAGGCCACGGACGACCTTGAAATCACATTGACCGGAAATTATGCAGTCAACGGGAACAACGGTGAGATGTCCCAGCAGGCCGCACCGTTTGATAAAGCCAGCGGCAGCTCGGATTGGACAGCGGCTGCAAACGCCACCGGATCAAACAGTCCCATAGACCAGAAAATAAAGGGCGGGAACCTCAACGTCTCCTGGAACTCCCCTGTCGGCAATCTTTCAGTGACGCCGAGCTACAGCAAAAGCGACGGCTCGGGGAAACAGACGGGCATGGTCAACATCACTCCCGGTCCTCCCGGTCCTAACTCGGTTTTCGCTCCGGACAGCTGGTACGGCGTGAGGAAAAATGAGCAGAAAAGTGCGGAAGCCCGCCTTGCCTCCCCAGAGGATTTTGAGCTGATGCAATATGTCGTCGGGTTATTCTATTACGAGAGCAATTTCAAAAGGTCCGAAACCTATGAGACCTATTCTGCGCAAAACTCATGGGAAACAAGCGATTCGGAGCAGAAGGCGGTTTACGGCAATGTGACCTTTCCGATGCCATTCAATGAAAAACTTTCCATCACCGGCGGTTATCGCTATAGCTGGGACTATGCCCATCAAATCGGCACTAGCCCGGGGGGAGACGATGACACGGAGATGGACGTTTCAAAACCATCTTACAAGGTAGGCTTTCAATACGATGCGAACGACCAGATGATGCTTTACGGAAATTATTCCACCAGCTTCCGTCTGGACGGCATGGCCATGAGCAACAACACAGGAGTCAGGCCGCCCGAGGAAATGCATGCGTTTACGGCGGGTGCAAAGACCCGGATGCTCAACAACCGTGTTCAGGTGAACGCCTCGGCATATTATTACGATTATAAAAATAAGGGCGTGCAGGATCCCATGAGCAGAGCAAATGCCACCGCAGATGAGCTTCAGAATCTTTATTTTCCCGAAGGCTCCGTCTATTATGACGGTGCGACGGGAAAGATGGTTGACTATAGCGGTATGTCGTATTGGTCAACTATAGATCAAGGAAGGCCCACTACGCTTCCTGATGGTTCAGTAGTTTACGAGGTTTTTGACAAGGGCTTTCTCGGATGGGGCAGTTCCCGCACCTTCGGTGCCGATGTCTCCGTGAGCTGGGTCGTGACGAGCAAGGACCTGGTGGATTTCACCCTGTCCTACCTTGACATGAAATGGACGGATCTCACCTTTGTCTATAAATACTCGCTCCTGCCAAATATTCCTGATGATACAAACTATGATGACGCGACCGCTCCAAATGCCCCGAAATTTTCAATGACAGCAAGCTACGAGCATAAATTCGATATCGGGAGCTACGGCGTTCTGACACCGCGTGTCGACGTACAACATAAGACGGGATTCGATTTGATCTTCGACCAAAGCGACGGCCTGGGCTATGGCCATCAAGAAGCCTATTTCCTTTGGAATGCGTCGCTGGGGTTCAGCAGTGCCAGCCAAAAATGGAGCGTGAATGCCATTATGAAGAACATCACCAATTATGCCGTGAAAAGGAGCTACATGGCGGATCAACGGATCTTGATGCTCGGCGATCCAAGGACTTTCACCCTCACGGCTTCGATGAGATTCTAATCTCGTTGTAAACCCGATCCTTCCGAATTGCCTGCGGCGCCTCGGCGTCGCGGGCAATTTTTTTTAGATCCCCGGAACGCACCGGGTCTATGATGTTTTTAAGCGATGAAGCATCATCTGGAAGTCTGGGAAGCTAAATTCAATAAGTATGCAGATATGTCAAACCGCAGTTAGTAAAAAATAACAAAAAGTAACATTCTTAACAATTCCTCAAGATTTGTGTCGTATTAATTAACACAATGCAAGAGGTCCCAAACATTCTACCGGCAGGCGGTATCAAAAACATTTTACAGGCAAAAGTGCAGGCTGAACCTCCTGTCGCTGCATCCAACTCCTTAAGATAGAGCTTTCTGTCCAGATCACCACAAGGTTGATCTGGACTTATTAAAAGTCGATGGCTTTTAATGCATCGGTTTTTCGGCGGTGTTAACCCCCTAAACATAAGGAGGAGGTCAGTATGGGAAAATTTAAGATTTCTTTATTTAGCCTGCTGCTGTTTCTGCTGTGTTTCAGTATAGGGATTTCAAGGGCCATTGCGGCGGATGATGCCGCTGAATTCACGCTTGAAGAGATTACGGTCACGGCTGCGAAGCAAGGCGAACAGAACCTGCAGAAGGTCCCTCTCGCCATGGATGTCATCACCGGTGAGGATTTCGCCAAAAATGCCAAAGCCAATGTGGATGACATCCTTTCAAATCTTGCCAGTGTATTCATCAACACAAATGCGGACGGTATGAGGGTTTCCATCCGGGGTATTACGGACACGGATCCTGTATACGGCGGAAGAAAGTCATCCAGTCCCACCGTTGCAATGAATGTGGACGGCGCCTATAACAGCATGAACACTTCCGGGCAGAACCTGTTCGATGTCGAGCGCATCGAGGTTCTCATGGGCCCCCAGAGCACCCTGTATGCATCCAACTCACCCGGCGGCGTCGTGAACATCATCACGGCCTCTCCAAAGACCGACAAGTATTCCGCCAGTTTTTCGGCACTCTACGGCAATTATAACCACAGCGATCTGCAGGCTGTCCTGAACGCTCCGATTGTTAAGGATAAGGTCGCTGCGCGCCTCGCCCTGAACAGGACAAGGGAAAATAACTTTCTGGATCCTTATACGGATGAGCTTTCGGTCAAGAACGATTCGGCACGTCTCAAGATATTATGGGCTGCCACGGACGACCTCGACATCACATTGACCGGGAATTATAACAAAAACGGTAATCGCGGCGAGATGAGCCAGCAGGCTGCACCATTTGATAAATCCTCCAGCTCGGCTTGGACTACGGCTTCGAACGCCCAGGGATCAAACAATCCCCTGGACCAGATAACAAAAGGCGGGAAAGCCGACATATCCTGGAAAACCCCTGTCGGCAATCTTACAATCGTGCCGAGTTACAGCAAAAGCGATTCCTCGGGAAATCAGACGGGCATGGTAACCATAGGCCCTCCGGGTCCCCCGGGTACCCCCGGCCAGATCCAAGTGGAAGGGACATGGTACAGCGAGAGAAAGATGGAACAGAAAACTGCGGAAGCCCGCATCGCCTCCCCCGCTGACTTTGAATCGCTGCAATATGTCGTCGGTTTCTTCTATTATAAAAGCGAATACAATACGTCCGACACCTATGAGGGAGACTTGTCGTCGAATGACACATGGAATAAAAATAATGCAGAGCAAAAGGCGATTTACGGCAATGTGACCTATCCGCTTCCATTCAATGACAAACTTTCCGTTACCGCGGGCTATCGCAAGAGCTGGGACTATGCGCATCAGATAGGATATCAACCGGGCCGGGGCAATGATGAAACTGAGATGGATGTTTCGAATCCGGATTACAAACTGGGGGTTCAATACGACATGACCGACCAGGTGATGCTTTACGGAAGTTACACCAGCAGCTTCCGTACGGACAGTATGGCCATGAGCAACAATATCGGGGTCAGACCACCTGAGGAGTTAAAGGCATATACCGTGGGCGCGAAGACCCGGATGCTCAACAACCGCGTCCAGATCAATGCCTCAGCCTATTACTATGACTATAAAAACAAGTTCGCGCAGGATTCAGGAAGTAGAGGCAATTTCACACAAGCGGAACTAGAGTCGCATACCTTTCCAAGCGGCGCCACATTTTATGACGGTCCATCGGGAACGATGGTTACCATTCCTGACGGCACCACCTATTGGCAAACCATAGATCAAGGAAGATCCAATACGCTTCCGGATGGTTCGGTTGTTTACTCGGTCGACGATGGCGGCTTTAACGGGTGGGGCGATTCACGCACCATCGGAGCCGACGTTTCATTAAGTTGGGTCCCGACGAGCAAGGACCTTGTGGAATTTTCACTGTCCTACCTTGATATGGAGTGGACCCATCTGAGATTTATTTATAAATATACGGATTTTTTCCCAGATCATAACTATGACGGCCGGACCGCTCCCAATGCACCGAAATTTTCAATGACGGCAAGTTATGAACATAAATTCGATATCGGGACTTACGGTATCCTGACACCGCGTGTAGACATGCAGCACAGAACGGGATTCGACCTGGTCTTCGACCAAAGTGATGGCATGGGTTATGGCCATCAAGAGGGGTATTTCCTCTGGAATGCGTCCCTAGGGTTCAACAGCAACAGCGGCATGTGGAGCGTGAATGCCGTTGTGAGGAACATCACCAATTATGCCGTGAAAAAGAGTTACATGGCGGACCAGCAGATCCTGATGCTCGGCGACCCTAGGACTTATACCTTTACAGCTTCGATAAAATTTTAATCTCGATATCAACCCGATCGATCTGAATTGCCTGCGGCGCCTCGGCGTCGCAGGCAATTTATTTTTGGGGTTCGTCACAAGAAAGCGTTGGCAGATCGTCACCTTGGGAAGAAGAAGATATCACCACGAAGAACACGAAGAACACGAAGAGCGCGAGGAAAAACAGAAATACCTGTTAGTTAGGGATGATCTCCGAAATAGTTGGAGAAAAGGGCTCCAGGATTTTCCGTTCGGAGATCCCGGACTTCGAGCGGGGACCCCTCGAATCCTTGAATCCCGAAAGTTGTATTTATAAATTATTCTCTATTGTGCGTTTCGTCACATCCCCGACTTCGTATTCCCCGATATGTGAGACAGCGCAAACATAGTCCGTCTCATGGGCCGCCATGGAAAGGCTTTTGCAGTCTTTCGTATAGTTCCAGGCGATGCACACCATGGCGCCGTACATGCCTTTGCCGTGAATAAAGACATTCTTGCCGGCGGGGATATCGGGTATCACTACTTTCGGGAGATCCTGAATATTGAAAGTATGCTCTCCCGTCGTCATGGTCGAGGGGTTATCCGTGGTCATATTGATATAGACATTATCGCCTTCCACCTTGACCTCGAATTTGGCCCCGTAGTTTTGCGCCGGTGTCCCTCTTTTGAATTCGATCATCTTCAGATCGGTTCCACCCGGCGCGGGATACAGATAGTGGACATTCAAAGGCTGGAGCGCCTGAATCAGGGCGAGGGTAATCCATGGCGCCGGGACCTCGGTGAGGAGATAGGTCTTTTTCGGCGTCTTGAAGCAGTATTGAAGCTCTTCGATCGCCTTCTGGATGTGTTTCTTGTTCCATCTCTGCAGCTTGAAGGTCTTTCCATCCACAAACGGGATGGTATCCTCCGGCACTCCCATCTTCTTCCCGATCTTGCTCACGTCGATGATGACGCGATCGGCAGAACCCGTTTCTTTCTCTTTCGTTTGAGCGGAACTCGAACCGACAGGAAATACGGTCAGAAAGGATACGAAAAGAACCATAATGTAACAGGCTTTCAGTTTCATGGAACGCCTCCCGGAAATAATTTGTTGCCGACGATAGTTTTATGACACAAAATCTTCAAGAAATTGTGGGGATGGCGCGTCAACAAAATATAATTTCAAATTGAACAGTGTGTCCGATATAAAATACGGTTGATCCTGCTATGGTCGAAAGCTGTTCTTTATCCCCCAGTCATTTCAATCTTGTTAACAATATCTCCATGCCGTTGTGATATTGGATTAAGATCTCAGAGACGTGCAGTGTTCCCAAACGCATCACCACAAGAAATCGGCTCCATCATCATTCACCAAAGGAGGCTTTGCCATGAGTGGAAACAGCTTGAATTTAACCCGAAGAACCTTCATGGTGGCGGGTTCGGCGGCACTTGCTGTGCCGATTATCAAGAACATGACAGGTATGGTTCCGGAAGCCAAGGCTGCCGAAAAAACGTACAACTTTGTGGATCGGAAAACCTGTGATCTCGTTGTTCTGGGTGCCGGTGGAAGCGGTCTCACCGCGGCCGTGCGTGCCGCGCAATTGTCGGGGAAAAAGGTGATCGTTCTGGAAAAAGCCGCTTTTACCGGCGGCGGCGCCCAGTTTGCGCGTACCATGCGCACCTTCGGCAGCAAGTGGCAGAAAAAACGCAATATCCCGGATACCACGGTGCCGTATGCCCGGGCGATGATGGATTATGTTACCTGGAGACTGGACCCGGAACTTGTCACCAACTGCCTGCTGGGAACCGGTCAGTTTTTTGACTGGGTGTGCGAACTTGGGGGCGATATCGAGGATAAATTCAATCCAGCCAAATACCATCTGGCGGAGATCGAGAGCGACCCCATCGGCCCCCAGATGGGAAGCCAGGAATCCGGATCGGGTTTCGGCGCTTTTATGATGAAGATCATCACGGGCAAATGCATGACCTACGGTGTTGAAGTCCTGACGAAACATCCGGTGGTGGATGTCGAGGTGGAAAACGGAAAAATCACTGCGGCCATTGCGAAGTCGGAAAAAGGTTATGTCCGCGTTGCCTGCAAGGCATGCGTTCTTGCCACCGGCAGCTGGATCAACAATAAAAAGATCATGGAAAAATACGCCTCGAAATTCGAGGCCATATTGGAAGAGACGAATCAGGGCACCCCGGGCGGGCAGGGCGCTCCAAGTGGCCAAGGCGCTCAGGGAGCTCAGGGTGCCCCGGGAGGGCAGGGCGATCCCCCGCAGGGCGGGATGCCTGACGGCACCGGTGGAGGGGCGGCGGGTGGACAGGGAGGCCAGGGAGCCCCGATGGGCCAGGGCGGCCACATGAATTCCAATTATACCGGTGACGGGTTCCCTCTGGCGGAGAAGGTCGGGGCGTTTGTGGACTGCGACAGCCTGTGCATCCGCTATATGGGGCCCTCATCCATGAGCCAGAGCAAGGTCTTCAATTCCATGGCCCTGTCGCCCTATGCGATCACCGTCAATATGAATGGAAAACGCTTCTGCTGTGAACCGGTCCTGCATATGGGATTGTTTGAAGGCGGCTATATACAATGCCAGCAGCCCCGCGGCCGGACCTATGATATCTTCGACCAAAACACTATCGCCGCCACATTGGAATATCAGAAATGCGTTGAGGCAGGCAAATGCCCTAATATCAGGACGTCGACCATCATGGGCCCTCCCTTAAGTCTACCGGGTACCATGGAAGAGATAGAAAAGGATATCAAGCAGAGCCTGGCAGGGGGCGGCAACACTGTTCTAAAAGCCGACACCCTGGAAGAACTGGCCGATAAGATGGGGGTCAACAAGAAGAACTTCCTGGGGACGGTGAAAAATTACAATGAGAGCTGCGAAAAGGGTGCCGACCTCGGGTGCTACAAGCAAAAGAAGTATCTCGTTCCCATCAGCAAGCCTCCCTACTATGCTTCCCGGGAGACGGTCGGAACCGACGGCGCCTTCGGCGGGGTTCGGGTCAATCCCGATATGCAGGCCTACAAGGCAGACCGCACCAGCCTTGTGGAGGGTCTCTACGTGACCGGAGATTTTGCCACCGGGCGACATATCAATCTGGGCGGCATCAAGCGGCAGGTCCTGAACGATCTGGCCTGGGCTTTTTCAAGTGGTTTTATCGCCGGCACAAATGCGGCGAAATATCTTCGGGAGGGATAAATTTTATCGAAAGAACTGTCGAAGATCCCGCCGTAGTGTAGCTGGAAAACGTTTTGAAAATGGCTTACCGGGCGAAGCTTTCAGTTTCGCCCGGCTTCACCTATTCTTCGACAATCGCAACCGGCCGTGTCCAACCCGCGCTGGCACCTTTTATTCTGACCGGGAAACAGCACACGGTGAATCCGTGGGGACGGCCGATGGCGGACAGGTTGGCCATTTTTTCCATGTTGCAGTATCCGATATCGATGCCGGCGAAATGGGCCTCCCAGATGACTTTGGCGTCGCCGGATTTTTTAAAATCCGCGGCCTGGAAGGGGAGGGGACGATCCCAGCTCCAGGCGTCGATCCCCATGATTTTAACCCCCTTTTCGGCCAGAAAAAGGGTGCCCTCCCGACTCATCCCGGCCCCTTTGATCAAATACTCTTTGGTTCCCCAGGCGGCGTCGGCGCCGGTCCAGACCAGGACAATATCCAGTGGCTTGATGGTATAGCGGATGCGTTTCAGCTCGTTTTCGACATCTGCAGCCGTGATACGTTCTCCGTCAGGTTTGTGCCGGAAATCGAGAAGAACGCCGTCGTTGAAGCACCATTCCAAGGGGATTTCGTCTATGGTCAGCGCCCTGCGCCCCTTGTCCATGGTCGGATGATAGTGATAAGGGGCGTCCAGGTGGGTGCCGGAGTGAGTATTGAGTGTGATTTGCTCAACGGCCCAGCCGAGCCCTTTGGGCAGATGTTTTTTTTCGACACCCGGGAAAAACATCTTCATCTGCTCGGCGCCCGTTTCATGGGTGATATAATCAATTTTTGGAATCATCATTGGCGGGTCGCTGGGAAGTTCTTCTTCGATACTGAGGCTCAAATCGACAAAACGTTTCACTCCCATATGGGATTCCTTTCCGTCTGCCGCAGAACCCGTTTTTACGACAACACGCCGTATTTCGAGTGATTCGTTGGCACATTTGATATTTTTGATCTGTTATTGCATATTCAAGATTGTAAAATAAATTGATTCGGCTCCCACCTGAATTCGGTGCCTGATATAAGCAGAAAGAGGTAATAATGGAAATAAAAAATGTAAAACTTATCTATTTTTCACCCACCGGTACCACCCGAAAAGTTCTGGAAGGTGTTGCCAACGGTATCGCCGTTGAAGATGTCGGGCATATTGACGTGACACTTCCGGAAGAAGCGATGCAAGAAATTCCACCCTTTTCAGACGGCGCAAGGGTTTGGGAAGACAGCATGATGAAGAAAATTGCGGACTGGTTATATGAAAACTGCAGCGCTCGGAAAGAGCCCCAAATTATCGGGATAGATTGAGATGGCGGAAATTATAAACGATACCAGAGATGATGGCCTTAGAAGTGGTTTCAAAACCTCCCCTAAGGCCCAATATTCCCTCCACTGCGGGATTGGAGCGATGGATTCAATCCTCATGCCGGAGACAGGCGGCGTCCACATCAGTTAGGTGTATTCACATGTAGAATACCGCCGCTTGCCAGTTTGTAGCTGCCACTGAGGGTGCAGCCATTTTGCGCCGTCGCACTAATTGCAACGCCCGCAGGCGCATCGATATGCGTGACATCGGTGGCGCCCGAAAGTGTCACTTCGGAGTCGCCCGTTGCCGTCCATTTGCTGCCCGCATCCAGCACAAGGACTGCATTTTTGACCGTCCCTTTCAGCTTCGAATTCACGAAGGTGAGCGTCATGCCGCGGCCCGTGTCCTCATGCAGAACATCTCCTTCCAGGTTCTCGTCCGTCATGGCAATATGGATGCCGTTGGTTCCGTTTTCCATGTTCGCATTGGGATCCTGATTCACCTCCGAATGAACGAGGATGCCGTTTCCGGCAACCAGTGCCGCAGCGTCAAGGAAAATATTGACATTGGCGCTCTCAATCAACAGTGCGGTCTTTTCGGATTCAAGCCGGCCGCCGCTGATTTTCACCACGGCGGATTCCTTGGGTCCGCCGAAGATATCATGGACCAGGACGGTATAGCGCCCCGACACGGCATCGACGTTATTCAGGGTAAGGCTTGCAATCCCTTCGACAATGGCCGTATACAGTCCATTTTTCATCCTGGAGTTGTTGATGACGACATTCGTATCGTTGTCGGCATAGGTCCCGTAACCGTCATGGAGCGTCTGAATATCGCAGTCGTTCGCCTCGATATAGGCTGACCCTCCTGCGTAGTCGGTGGAAAGGGCGCCCCAGCTGTCGGAGATAATGGTGGAGTGGTAGAAGAAGGCCTGTGACTGGCTCGTCACCAGCGTGTTGCGGGCATTTCCGCCCAGCCCCAGCGGTCCCGCCGGACCCAGCGCAGTGGGCCCGCTCTCGGGAAATTCGACGCCCGCCGGCGGTGTTCCCCCATTGGTGCGAATCGTCGAGTCGAAGACTTTCAGCACACTGTGGTTCTGAACGGCAATCGACGGCGTTCGAAGGCCGCTGGTGGTGATCTTGACGTTTTTCAGGATAAGGATCCCGCCTTCGTCCACCATGGCCCCCACTTCCGAGGCCTCCCGGCTGCCGTTCCCGGAAAGATCGATGGCGGCGTCGGAAAGGGTGAAAACACTTTTGCCGCCCCGCACATAAAGACCGGTGAAGTCGTCGGCTTTCGAAGTAATCTTGACGCCCGACGCCGAGGAATCGGTTATTTTGCCTTCCTGGACCGCCGATACGCTCGATTGATCCGCCCGATAGATTCCGTCATCGATACAAATGGCGGCGGTCCGTTCCGGTGACGGCTGCAACGCTTTTCCCGACCCGGTTTCTTGCCCGGAATTCTCCGCCTGGCACCCGGCAGCGCCCATCCATATCAGGCACAACATGAACAAGGCCACTACCCCCGTCGTTTTAAGCTGCACTTTCATTCAATCACTCCTCTATGGTTCATTCGATTTCAGGCTGTCATTTCCCCTGCACCTTTTTGTCAAAAGCCTTGTCGAACATGACCTTGGACGGCGCGAAATCGAGCTTTCGAACAAACTCGCAGGCCTCCCGGGCCCCATGCTCCCGGTCCATGCCCATATCTTCCCATTCGACGGACAGGGGACCGGTGTAATTGATTTCGTTAAAGGCGCGAATAATCTCCTCGAATTTGATTTTTCCCCGGCCCGGAGAGCGGAAGTCCCAGTAGCGGCGTGGATCGCCGAATTCCGTATGCCCTCCGAAAACGCCCGCTTCAGCCGGACTGTCCGCCCAGTTCACATCCTTGATGTGGGCGTGAAAAATCCGCTCACGGAACCGGTATATGAACTGCACGTAATCGACCCCCTGGTATCCGAGGTGACTCGGGTCGTAGTTGAAACCGAAGGCGGGGTGTCCGCCCAGGGCGTCGATGGCCCGCTGGGCCGATACGATGTCGAAGGCGATCTCCGAGGGATGCACCTCCAGGGCAAACCGGATACCGAGCTTCTGAAATTCATCCAGTATCGGCAGCCAGCGTCGGGCAAGGTCCCGATATCCGTTTTCGATCATCTCAGGTGTCACCGTGGGAAAAGAGTAGAGAAGGTGCCAGATGGAGCTGCCGGTAAAGCCGTTGACCGTATCCACCCCGAAGCGCCTGGCCGCCTGGGCCGTTCTGATCATCTCTTCGGCGGCACGCGTTCGAATGCCCTCGGGCTCCCCATCCCCCCAGATGTAATCGGGCAGAATCGACTGGTGCCGCGAATCGATATTGTCGCAGACCGCCTGGCCCACGAGATGCCCGGAGATGGCAAAGGCTTTCAGTCCGTATTTCGCCAGAAGATCGTGCTTGGCGGCGCAATAGGCCTCATCCGCTTTGTCGACCTCGAAATGATCCCCCCAGCAGGCCAGTTCCAGCCCGTCGAACCCGAACGCCTGCGCCTTTTGACACAGGGTCTCCAGAGGAAGATCCGCCCATTGTCCTGTAAACAAGGTCACTGCTCGTCCCATGGTCTTCCTCCTTTTTAGAAATATACGGTCTTCCCGGTTTCTGCCGATTCATAAACGGCTTCGAGAATCTGGGTGACCACGAGAGCCTGCTCCGGCTTCACCAGCGGTTCGGTGTCGTTTCGAATGCAGTCGATCCAGTTTCTGGCAAGATAGGCGCCCGGTTTTACACCCGGGGGGGTGTCGAACACATTTTCGGGATCGACTTTCAAGGCCTGGGTCGTTACCAGGCGGTTCATGTCCGTCTTGTTGATCCGAACGCCTTGCTTCATGTCTGCCCCGGCATCGCTGCCGCACAGGGTGACTTTCGCTTCCGAGGGTTCCAGAATGTTCAGTGCCCAGCTGGCCTCGAGGAAGATGGTGGCTCCGTTTTCCATTTTGACGAACGCGAAGCCGGAATCTTCTACGGTGAATTCATCGAGCTGCCAGTCACCGAAAAAATTGCCGGTCTGGGTTTTCTTGCTGATCTCGTTGAAGGCCGAGCCCGTGACGCTCTTAACCCGGTAATTGTCCATCATCCAGAGCGTCATGTCCAGTGCGTGGGCGCCGATATCGATGAGCGGCCCGCCGCCCTGCTGTTCTTTGCTCAGAAACACGCCCCAGGTGGGCACTGCCCGCCGCCGGGTAGCATGCGCTTTTGCGAAGTAGATATTCCCCAGATCCCCCCGCCTGCAGACCTCGTTCAAATAGAGTGATTCGGGCTTGCATCGGTATTGAAAACCAATGGTGAGCTTCTTCTTCGCTTTTTTGGCGGCCTCGATCATCTTCCGGGCATCGGCGGTCTTTATTGCCATCGGTTTTTCGCAATACACGTGTTTTCCTGCGTCCAGGGCGTCAACGGTAAGTTCACGGTGGGTCCGGTTGGGAGTGCAGATATGGACGATATCGATGCTGTCATCGTTCAGCATCGCCTTGTAATCCGTGTATACTTTGGCATCAGCCGTTCCGAACTCCCTGGCTGCATCGATCGC
>JBECKW010000142.1:0-49282 GCA_040235505.1 Desulfobacterales bacterium | reverse complement strand
CACCTGACCAAACTGCTGCTTGGCCGGTAGACATTCGATTTCAAAGGGTGCGGCCGGAAGAACATATTCCCATAGGAAAAAAGAGGGGTGTTCGCCCAAACTCCCGCACAACATGGGTTATCAAAATACGCACCAAATACCATGTCGTAGTCGAAAAGGAGGAAAATGATGATGATGGAAGGATGGGAAAAACTTTCAACGGTGGAACGCCAGGATGCATTCCTTGCCCAATGGGCATCGGGCTCCGGGATCGAATTTCCAAACGAAGAAAATAGAGCGGCGTACCGGCGGCGTGCCGGGGCGGTGGCGGCGGCTTTCAGATTTGACGACAGCCTGGAATACGTTCCCATCATGCCGCTCACCACATTCGCGCCCACGATGCTTGCCGGAATGACCGGCCGCCAGGCCATGTACGAACCGGAACCCACAGGGCGGGCATATCTCGATTTCTGCACCACCTACGAACCGGACACTGCGGGCGCCGCCCCCATGTTGATGTACGGGCCGGCCCTTGAGACCTTGGACTATAAGCTTTACAAATGGCCGGGGCACGGCGTTCCGGAGGAGCTTTCCTACCAGTTCAATGAACGGGAGTACATGAAAGTCGACGAATACGATTGGCTGATCAAGGATCCCACCGACTTCTGGCTCCGCTCCTGGATGCCCAAAACCCACGCGGCCCTCGCCCCCCTTGCCTCGATGCCGCCGATTTACGGTTCCATGGAACTTCCCATGTTCGGCCCCTGGCTGATTTCCGCCGGAACGCCGCCGGTTCAGGCGGCCTTGAAAGCGCTCATGGAAGCCGGCAAACAATGCTTCGACTGGATCAACGTACTGGGAGCCTGGATGGGGCGGATCATGGGTGCGGGGTTTCCCGTCTGTGCAGGCGGAGCGACCAAGGCCCCGTTTGACGTGTTGAGCGATTCCCTGCGGGGAACCACCCCGCTGATGTTGGATCTCTTTCGCCGGCCGGAAAAGGTACTCGAAGCCGTGGAACGCCTGACAGCGCCGATGATCGACACCGGCCTGGCCGGGGCCGTTGCGAACGGAAACCCAATCGTGTTCATCCCTCTGCACAAGGGCGCGGACGGGTTCATGTCCGACGACCAGTTCCGGAAATTCTACTGGCCGAGCCTGAAAGCGGTCTTGTATGGCCTGGCCGAAGCCGGGTGCGTCCCGGCATGTTTCGTAGAGGGCGGCTACAACCAGCGGATCGAATACCTGGCGGAAACTTCCGACATTCGCTGCTTCTATCTGTTTGATCGAACCGATATGGCGACCGCTAAAAAGATACTGGGGGGGAAGGTGTGCATCGGCGGGGGATTCCCGGTTTCGCTCATCATGACCGGGACGGAAACCCAGGTGAAGGAAGAGACAAAGAAGCTCCTGGACATCGCAGCCCCCGGAAAAGGCTACATCCTCAGCGTCGGCTGCGCCATGGACGAAGCGCGCCCCAATACCTTCAAGGCCTTTATGGAAACCGGAAGGCAGTATGGCCGATATTAAATTATAGGGGAAAACCAAAATGAAACCAGATCCTGTTTACAAAAAATTGCAGCATCTCTTATCCTTCGCCGATGTTCAAATCAACGGGCAGCGCCCCTGGGATCTTCAGGTCCATGACAAAAGACTCTATCCCCGGGTGATGGCGGAAGGGTCCATGGGACTGGGAGAAGCGTATATGGACGGCTGGTGGGACTGCGAGCGGATCGATGAATTCATCCGCAAGGTTCTCGAGGCGAGACTCGACAACAAAATAACCCCCTGGCGGGAGTGCTTCGCCTATCTTCGCGCCCGGATGCTCAATCTTCAGAAGCCGTCAACTTGTTTTATCAGCTGCGGGCATCACTACGATATCGGCAACGACCTGTATTCGCGGATGCTGGATAAGCTCCTGGTCTACAGCTGCGGTTACTGGAAGAATGCTTCCTCCCTTGACGAGGCCCAGGAAGAAAAACTGGATCTTATCTGCCGCAAGCTTCGTCTTGAACCGGGGATGCGGGTTCTGGATATCGGATGCGGTTGGGGCGGCACCGCAAAGTTCATGGCCGAAAGATATCAGGCGGAGGTCGTCGGCGTCACCGTCTCCGGGAACCAGGCGGATTTTGCGAAAGATTTCTGCAGGGGACTCCCGGTGGATATCCGCCTCGAGGATTATCGGAGCGTCGAAGAGGTTTTCGATCGCATTGTCTCCGTCGGCATGATCGAGCATGTGGGGTATAAAAATTACCGGACCTTCATGAAGGTGGCGCGCCGATGCCTCAAACCGGGAGGCCTATTTCTTCTTCATACGATCGCGGGCAACACATCCGTGAGGAAAACCGATCCGTGGATCGCGAAGTATATTTTCCCGAACTCGATGCTGCCGTCCGCGAAACAGCTTGCCCGCGCCATGGAAGGGCTGTTCGTCCTGGAAGACTGGCACAGTTTCGGACCGGATTACGATCGGACACTGATGAGCTGGTTCGAAAATTTCAAAAGCAAATGGAATGAGATCGAAAAAAAATACGGGGAGCGTTTTTACCGAATGTGGACGTTCTACCTGCTCTCCTGCGCCGGCAGTTTCCGTGCAAGGGTGAACCAACTGTGGCAGCTCGTGCTTTCGCCCGAAGGCGTTCCCGGCGGATATTCGGCACCCCGATGAAAAGAGCTTTTAATTCAAGTCTAAATCAATTCCCGGAAATGCATCATCGTTCCGGATGAAATTCTGATAGTGCCGTAATCTTTCAGGTTTTGGGATGGATGTCTGAGGCTGAAATCTTAAAAATGGGGGGCATATCATCATGAGTGACAAAAGTTCGGATTTAAGCAGGAGAAAGTTCATGGCGCTGGGTACCGCGGCAATTGCGGCGCCCTTTATTTTGAATATGGCCGGCATGATCCCGGAGGCGAAGGGGGCTGAAGAGGAGGTTACCTACATTATCGAACCCACATGCGTCGGCTGCCACTACTGTTTCTACGAATGTCCTGAATCCGCCATCCACTGGGGGGACGATAAATATGTGATCGATCAGGACAAATGCGTGCAATGCGGCACCTGTGCGAGCGTCTGCAATATTTCCGCGGCACATCCCAAATGATTGTATCGTTTTGAAACCGGCTCCATAAAACTCTAAAAATATAAGGGGCAATTATAATGGCAAAGAATGTAATGACGTGCGATTTGGTGGTGCTCGGCGCCGGCGGGGCGGGGCTGATTGCTGCGGTAAAAGCGAAAGATATGGGCGTTAAAGACGTACTCATCCTCGAAAAGGCGGAAAAGCCCGGGGGATGCACCTGGTTCTCGGGCGCTGCGCCCAGGCCCGACACCTCCACCCCCGAACAGCGCGATGACCTGTTTCGCCTGCTGATGAAAAATCTTTATTGGAAAGTGAATCCCAAGCTTATCCGCAACGCCATCGAGGCCTCTGCCCCGTTATGGGAATGGTTCTCAACGGTTTGCGACACGACTGATTTATACCCGAAAACAGCCACCGCGGCGGCGGACGCTACCCCTCCGGGCATGTCGGCCAAGACGGAGGAGGTGGACCCGCGGGGCATCATGATCAGCCTGGTCGCGGGCGGTCGTGTCCCGATGAACCAGGGATTGCGGCAAATAAACAAGAAGTCCAAGGATCCGTCCATCGGGCCCGGCAGCGCAGGTTCCTGGGGGGTTATGAAGTTGCTCGGGGCCTGCAAAAAGATGGGGATCAGGATTCTGACCTCCACCCGCGCCACTGAGTTCGTAACCGATGACAAGGGGCGCGTAACCGGGGTGGTGGCCGACGCCAAAGACGGACCGCTTCAGGTCAATTGCAAGGCATGCGTCGTGGCATCGGGAGGCTTCGGTGCGGACAAGGAGAAACTCAAGAAAAGATGGCCCGATTTTTTTGCCAACGGAAATCATTTTCACATTTTTTCCTGCCCCACCAGCACGGGGGACGCCATGGACATGGCGGAGAAGATCGGAATCAAGGTCGCCTATGAAGATATGAATATCCTCTTCGGCGGGGTTGCACATCACCCCTATTCAGGCTCCATCGTCGAACTGGTGCGAAATCCCGAGATCGTGTTCGTCAACCTGAACGGCGAGCGCTTTGTCGATGAAGACCTGGGGATGGGCAGCACCTATGTCGTGACGCGGCAACCGAAGAGCCAGATGTACTTCATCGCGGACCATGACATGACGGATATGTTCGGAAAACGGCTGATTACCGGAAATGCCGCCAGAGACGCCATGCTGAAGGGGTACTGGGATGACATCGCCTACGAGGTGTCGCTCGACGAGGCAGGGGTTGCCGGCAATCATACCAAGCGTTCCGATACACTGGAGGGCCTGGCCGTCAAAATGGGGGTGGACCCGAAAACCTTTGTGAAAACCATCGAGACCTATAACGAGTATTGCGACAACAAGCGGGACCTGGATTTCGCCAAAAAACCGGATTTTCTGATCCCGATCCGCAAGCCCCCCTTTTACGCATTTTTCGGGCAGCGCTTTCTTGAAACGACCCATGGCGGAATCGTCGTCAATGAAAACATGGAGGTGCTCAAGGACAAGAACAAAACGGACATTATTCCGGGACTGTTCTGTGCCGGAGATGTTTCCGGCGGATGGGTGGTTGACAAACCGCTGCCGCCGATCAGCTCGGGTGCCTGGATGCCCAACAGCGGATACCTGGCCGGAATCGCCGCGGCCAAATACATCATCCGGACCTGAAGCAGGCGATTGTATACCATAATGGGGCGGGCTATTCTCGCCGCCCCGCTATTGCCCCTTATCACATTTCGAAGTAGGGATACCCCCTCAGCCCTTCCTCGTACATGTTCATGATTTCGCGACGTTCCTGCGGCGTGATGAGCTTTTCCCGGATGGCCCGTTCCGCCGTTTCCCTGAAGCGTTTGGACATGTTTTTCGGCTCATACTCCACATAGGAGAGAACGTCGGCCACGGAGTCGCCTTCGATTTCCCGGACAAAGCTGTAGCTTCCATCCTCGGAAACGTTGATGCTCACCACATTGGTGTCGCCCAGGAGGTTGTGCAGGTCCCCCAGGGTTTCCTGGTAGGCCCCCACCAGGAAAACGCCCAGGTAGTAGTCTTCGCTTTGCCGGATTTCATGCAGCCTCAGGGCCCTGCGGACCCCCTGCTTGTCGATGAACCGGTCGATTTTTCCGTCGCAGTCGCAGGTGAGATCCGCGAGGATGGCGTTTCGTACCGGCATCTCCTCCAGACGATGGATGGGCATCACGGGAAAGAGGTGGCCGATGGCCCAACTGTCGGGAAGGGATTGAAACACACTGAAGTTGGCGTAATAGATGTCCGCGAGCGCCACGTCGATCTCCTCCAGTTCCTTGGGGATGAATTTCAGTTGTTTCACGTTCTCGCTCACGGCCTGGATGATGCTCCAGAAAATCTTGTCCCCCAGGGACCGCTGCCGCAGGGTGAGGTCCCCGGTCCTGAAGAGCTGGCGGAGCTGGTCCCGGTAATACAGGGCGTCGTTATAGCATTCCTGGAGATTTCGAATGGAAAGGGACTTATGGACATCCAGGAGGTTGACGATGGCGTCGGGGGTGTCCTCGGGAAGTTCTCCGGGGACGGAGCCCGTATCGATGGCGCCGGTATCGAAAATGTTGAACAGCAGGACGGAATAATAGGCCACCGTGGCCCGCCCCGACTCGGTGATGATGATGGGGTGGGGAAGGTCGTCTTCGTTGACGATCTCCATGATGGCTTCGATGACGTCGGCGCAGTATTCATCCAGGGTGTAGTTCCGGGAATTCATATAGTTGGTGTGGGACCCGTCGTAATCCACCGCAAGACCGCCGCCGAGATCGAAGTATCCCATGGGCGCCCCTTCCTTCACGATCCCCACATAGACCCGGCAGGCTTCCTGGATGGAGGTACGGATTTCCCGGATATTGGGGATCTGGGAGCCCAGGTGATAGTGAAGAAGCTGCAGGCAGTCGAGCATGTTATTGGTTTTGAGCTTTTCGATGGATTCGATGATCTGGGAGATGGTCAGCCCGAAAATGCTCCGGTCCCCTCCCGATTCGGTCCAGTGACCGCTGGCCTGGGTGGAAATCTTGAAACGAACCCCCAGGAGGGGCTCGATGCCCAGGAGCTTGGAGCGTTCGAGAATCAGGTCCAGTTCCCCCGGCTTCTCAAGGATAAAAAAGCATTTGAATCCCATTTTGACGGCATAGAGTCCGAGATCGATGAACTCCCGGTCCTTGTACCCGTTGCAGATGAGGCAGGCTTCCTTGTCTTCAAGAAAGGAAAGGGCCGCAATCAGCTCGGCCTTGCTGCCCGCTTCCAGACCGTGATGGTAGACCTTGCCGATCCGGGTGATGGTTTCGATCACCTGCTTCTGCTGGTTCACCTTGATGGGATAGACCCCCTTGAACTCCCCCTTGTACTCGAACCGCGCGATGGCGGAACGGAAACTCTCATGCATCTGGGTAATCTGGGAATCGAGGATGTCTTCAAATCGAAGGAGCATGGGCATGTCGTAGCCCCTCGCCTTGATCCCGGCGATGATTTCAGGCAGGTTGACGGAGATATGCTTTTTATCCCGCAGGGGAGTGACGACCACGTCCCCCTGGTCCGAAATGCTGAAGTATCCCGCACCCCATTCCCGGATCTGATAGAGATCCGCGGAATCCTCGACCGTCCATCGTTCCATGGCATGTTTCAGATTCATCGGTGAAAACTCCTTCCAAAAGCAGAAAACCTGAATGGCAATCTCCCGGGGAAGCAGGAGCCGGATCGCCCGTCCAGGCATGAAGAAACTACCCGCCTCTTATAGGAAAAAACCGGTCATTGCAACATTTCCGATGTTTCTATTTTTCAGCAAACCCGATCTGGACTTTTCGCCCATCCAATGTGACGCCTTTGAGGGATTTGAGGACTTTTTGGGCCACGCTTTTATCGACTTCAAAAAAAGAGAATTCTCTTTTGAGTTCGATCTGGCCAAGCTTGCCGGACGGGATCCTCGCTTTGTCGCAAACCAGACGCACGATCGCCCCCGGCTTGAGTTTGTCGAGACGACCGACGTTGATGAAAAAACGCTGCGTATTGCCGGCGGGTCTTTTGCCGTCGGATCTTTTCCCGACCTTTTTTGCTTCCGTCCGGCGTTTTTTCACCTCGACGTTGATATCCCCGGAGCCCCGGTAGTAATCGAGAAACCGGTTGAACTCCACCGACACGAACCGGCGAATCAGCTCCTCCCTGCTGAGACCGGAGAGGGTCTGAAATACCGGCGGAAGATAATCGTCAATTTCCCCGTCGCTCACATCCACCGAAACAAGCCTTTCCACCATTGCGTAAAGCCGCTTTTCGCATACCGCACGGCCGCTCGGAATCTTCTCGTAAGAAAACCGTATGTTTCGCTGGGTTTCGAGGGTTTTGATACGCCGCACTTCCCGGGTATTGGACAGGACGATGGATACGCCGGATTTGCCGGCCCGCGCCGTCCGGCCACTGCGATGGGTGTATCGGTCCACCTCGTCCGGGAGATTGTAATGAATGACATGGGAAATGTCATCCACATCGAGCCCCCGGGCCGCCACGTCGGTGGCCACCAGCAGTTGCAGGGATTGTTCCCTGAATCTTTTCATGACCTGGTTTCGCTGGGCCTGGGAGAGGTCCCCGTGAAGCGGCTCGGCATTGTAACCGTCGGCCAGCAGCTGATCGGCCACCGCCTGGGTCTCCTTTCGGGTTCGGCAGAAAATAAGCGCGAAGATATCGGGATGATAATCGATGACCCGCTTCAGTGCGGCGTACCGGTCGGTTTCTTTCATGACATAGCAGACATGCGTGATGTTCTCGGCGGTGGTGTTGGGCATGCCGGCGGTGATGTTCAGGGGGCTCACCATGTAGGTGTCTGCGATTTTCACCGCGGCTTTCGGCATGGTCGCCGAAAAGAGCCAGATGCGACTGTCTCCGGGGGCCTCGGCCAGAATGCTGTCGATATCTTCCTGGAACCCCATGTTCAGCATTTCATCGGCCTCGTCCAGCACGGTGTGGGTAACGTCGCTCAACCTGACGGCATTTCGATGGATCATATCCAGCAGCCGGCCGGGAGTGGCAACGATAATCTGAGGGCCTTTTTTCAGTTGGACGACCTGTTCCTGAATGCCGGCCCCGCCATACACGGCGACGATTCGGGCGCCGGGAACGTACCGGGCAAACGATTTGAGATCCTGGGTAATTTGAAGGCAGAGTTCCCGCGTGGGGCAAAGAATCAGCCCCTGGGGCCCCCGCGTGTTTGATTCGAAATCGATCAACTGGATCAGGGGCAAGCCAAAGGCGGCGGTTTTCCCGGTACCCGTCTGGGCCAGCCCGATGATGTCGGTGCTGTCCGTGAGCATCACGGGGATGGCTTTTTTCTGGATCGGTGTGGGCTGCGTGAATCCCAGTTCGTCGATGGCCCGTATGATTTCCGGCCGCAAGCCCAGACCGGCGAAACCGGACGGCGGGCTGCCGGTATGTCCCGGTGACGGGACCTTCGGCTGGACGGCTGCGGGGCCATCGGCGTTCTCCGCATGCTCCGGGGCGGATGTTTTTCTGAATGCTTTTAAATCGATAACGTTCATAATTTGATTCCTATAAAAAAAGCCCCGGGATTATTCCGGGGCTTACGTGATTTTTAGTTACAACCTGGAATGCTGAAATTGACTGCATATATATGTAAATAAAACCCAAGTCAAGTGCATGTAAGATGTGACGATGTAATCGGGGTTGGTATCGCTATCGGTATCGGGATCGAAAATGGCTCGATAGCGATACCGATAGCGATACCGACCCCGAAAAACAGCATGACAAGCCTGCATGCAATTGCCTTGATCGGATTTTGGATTTTTATTACCTTTAACGATGTATGTCTGTTCGTGTATATCTTTGAAAAATCATTTGAAGAGGAGACCGTTTCAATGGAATTTACGATTGACCATTTCAACATCAATGTGCTGGACCTTGAAAAAAGCCTGGCCTTTTACGACAAGGCCCTGGGGCTGAAGGAGGTCAGGAGGATCGAAGCCGAAGACGGCAGTTTTATCATTGTCTACCTGGGCGACCGGAAAACCCCCAATAAAATCGAACTGACCTGGCTCAAGGCCATGGACCGGCCTTACAACCTCGGTGACGAGGAGTTCCACATCGCCTTCCGGACCACCGATTTCGAAGCGGCCCACCGCCTCCATACGGAGATGGACTGCATCTGCTTCGAAAACAAGAAGATGGGCATCTACTTTATCAAGGACCCGGACGGATACTGGCTGGAGATCATGCCGGTGCGGTAGACTCGCCGGAGGCTGCTATGGGTACAAGTTGAAGATTGAATACGTTCGAGCAAGTTTCAAAACGTTTGAAATCGGCTCAGGTGATTCATTTCAGTCGGCTTTTCCCTGCGCCGCAGTTTATCCCGTCGTCGGGACGTCTCTGCGCGAAATATTGTTTTTGCAGTTCGCCGTTTCAGTCGACCCCCTGCATCGGTCACTTCCCGGAGAACTGGAATAAGTTGGTGATTTGACAAAACTCCAGACTGCAAAATGGCTATCCCGCAGAGGCGCAGAGAACTACGGGAAAAACGCATGACTGAATACCCGATAGGCAAGTGAAAAATAAGTTTTAAAACATTTTGAAATTGGCTCGTTCAACCCGGGGAAACGGAATATGGATGAAGACAAATCGGAAATAGAAAAAACCTGCGAAGAACTGTTCCAGTTTGCCATCGACCGGGGGGAGATAGCCAGTCTCATGTCCGGCTTGCCGGAAGGATCGGATGTTTTCCGGGCGACCGTTGAGCATGAGCTTCAGATGCTTAAAATCATCAGTGTCGGCTGGAGCCTTTCGTATTACATGCCTGACGGTCCTTTGAAAACGGAACTGACGACGCTCTTCTGGCAGACGGTTCACGATTTTTCAAGGGACCTGGACCGGACGACGAAGCTTCTGATTGATCAGGATGTCGATTTCTTCGATTCCATCAGAAATCGTTTCGATGGCTACCTGGGCGAACTGCAGAAAAAAACCGATGCCCCGGAACCGGCGGTGATCATCGGGCCGGAATTTGCCCGGGTTTGCGGGGATGCCGGGAATGTCCATGTGGTCATGGCGGGTTCCAGAATGTTTATCGGGACCGTCGGCGAGGCCAGGACATACCTTGAAAGACTTCGATTGAGGTAGTCCGGCATCACCTGTCCAGGGCGATCGCCTGTAAAATCGGATGACATTATTATCGGGGTCGCTATCGGTATCGGGATCGCTATCGAGCCTTTTCGATCCCGATACCGATAGCGATTCCGACCCCGATTACATCGTCACATCCTACATGGGATTGCCCTGATCACCTGCCCTTCTCCCTTTTCTGGATGTCTTTGATTTTCAATGCCACTTTCTTCCAGCGCTCTTTCTCCACCCGGTTGGCGCTCTTGGTCTGCCGGTCGGAAAGGTACGTCAATTCGCGTCTCATTTTATGAAAACTCTCCAGTCGAATCGGATCGATCTCCCCTTCGGCCGCCGCCTTCAGCACCCGGCAGCCGGGTTCGTGCTGGTGACTGCAATCGGAAAAACGGCATTCCGAAGCAAGCGCTTCAATTTCCGGAAAGGTTTGCTCTAGACCGCCATCGCTGTCCCAGAATACGATTTCCCGAATCCCGGGATTATCGATCACCGATCCTCCCTGGGGCATCTGTATCAGGTCCCGGCTGGTGGTGGTGTGCCTTCCTTTCCCATCGCTTTCGCTCACCCGGGCCGTCTCCCGGATTGTTTCTCCGAAGAGGCGGTTTACCAGGGTGGATTTGCCGGCGCCCGATGAACCGATCATCGTGATGGTCTGACCGGTGGCCACATATTTTTCGAGCAAGACCAGCCCGGCATCATCCGCTGCCGAAATCGGGTGAACCGGAACGCCGAAAGCCACCTCCTCAACCTCACGGATGAAGGCCCCCGGATCGTCAACGAGATCCGCCTTTGTGAGGACGATCACGGGATTCAGGCCGCAGTTGTAAACCAGCGTCAGATACCTCTCGATTCGCCTCAGGTTAAAATCCCGATCCAGGCCGCATACGATAAAGACGGTATCGAGGTTTGCCGCGATCACCTGCTCCCGCCTTGGAACCGCTTCCTGTTTTCCCCGCGTCCCGGCAGCCCCCCTGGAAAGGGCATTTTTCCGCGGGAGCACGGCAAATATAACCGGACCGGAAATCATCACCCAGTCGCCCACAACCGGATACAGCCCGTCGGCCTGGAAGTTCAGCTTTCCCGATACGGTGGCCAGAAATTCTTTTTCGCCCCGGGTGACATAAAAGCTGTTTTTTCTCACGCCCACGACCCTGGCCGGCGAGCAGTCGGGGATGCAAACCGCGTCCGCGTGGTTCTGGAAAAAGGGCGACCATCCCAGTTTCAGGAGGGACGAAGCCGGATCTTTCTTAAAAATTTTTTCGGAGTCTTTTTGGGTCATTTTGGCTGAGTCATTTTGGGTCATATGGTGGATACAGTAAGAAACAGATGAACGTTCAACGTCCAACATCCAATTGGCGGATGGATTCTGCTTTAATAAAATGGAATGCCTTCAAATGCAAATACGGGTGAGCCAATTTCAAAGCGCCCCGTTTCGGGGTCGCTATCGCTATCGGTATCGGTATCGAAAAAAAACGATGGCAATTCCGATTCCGATAGCGACGCCGATAAAACAGCAGTCATTCTTGACTCTTTCGGTCTGCACTGATACGGATTTTGCTCATGGCTCGCCAGTTCAGAATAGAATCAGCCGGTTTCAAAAACACTCCATTTAAAAAAGGAGCGCTCGCAAAGACGTGTTATGGTCCATCATCCGAACTTACCTGTATCTTCCTTATTTTCTTCATAAAGTGACGCGAACCGGCCCGTTTGCCGGCGACGCGGAGATGCTGCGGGAAACGGCGCCGGCGGACGGCAGTCGTTTGAAGCGGGCGCTTTGGAAACACTACGTCCGGCAATACCATGAGGCCTCATGTTCCGTGGCATCGGTTGCCACCGTGGTCAACGCGCTTGAGGAGGTCATCCATGGAACGGCCGGAGAAATTACCCAGATGGATCTCCTGGACAACGTCAAAACGGGGAATTGGAAAAAAAGAATGAGCCCGGAGGGAGACGGCGGCAAGCGCGGCCTTCCCCTGGGGCTTTTTGGCGACGTGGTCCGGGGGAGCCTGGAAGCCTTTCAAATTCCCTTTGCGTCTATAGAAATCGTGGATCCCCGGGGAGGACCCCTGTCCGTTCAGGAAAAAAAGGAAACACTGCGAAACCGGCTTCATGAGTTTGAAACCCTGGGAAACGGCCTGGTCATTGCGCATTTCGATCAGGGTGCGTTTATCCCGGAACTGGGTATTCCGCACATTTCGCCGGTGGGCGGCTATGATGATCACACCGGCCGGGTCACGGTTCTGGATGTCGACCAGTTTCAGAGTATGCCCTACCGTATTCCTTTCGAACGCTTCTATCGGGGAATTTCCAAACCGTATCTCTTCCCATTCAGACTCCGGGGGCTGGCCAACGGCGGATATATCTACATCAGACTCAGGTAACCCGCATTTGAATCAGCATTAAAACAAGATAATTAGCAAATCCCTTCTTGCTCTTAATTTGGAGAAAAGGATTCGAGGGGTCAAGGGTTTCCCGCTCAAAGTCCGGGATCTTCGACAAGGGGAAAAGATGCAGATTATCTTTGTTAATGCCACTGACAATCACGAGTAATTTCTGACATTCAGGGCCATCTGCCGTTGAATCATTGCCTTTCACTCGACCCCTCGAATCCTTGTCGAAGATCCCGGACTTTGAGCGGGGAATCCTTGAACCCTTCATGGCAACGACACAGCTGATCGCCTGCCGATCTGCTCCAAAATACACTTGCGGCGCATGGGTTCCGGGCGGTATAAATACAACGATACTCCTCTCTGTCCAAATGAACCCTGAAGAGGTGCTGAAATGACAAAACCTACCGAAACAACGTCAATACCCCCGGGATCTGAAAAGCAGGGCCGCCCGCATCCAGGCGCCCCGGCGTCAGGCCCTCCGCCCGGAAATCTCCCGCTCTTCATGCAGCCGCCCGAAGGCTTTGTCACCGAAGGTGTCGTCGGGGGCCGGTGTTACGGGTGCCACACCCAGTGCGGGCTGCGGGCGCACCTCGCCGGCGGCACGGTGGTCCGGGTCGAGGGGGAACCGTTTTTCAGGAATATGGGCGCCCTGTGCCCCAAGGGGCTTGCCAGCGTCGCGAAACTCTATGCGCCGGACCGGCTCAACTATCCGATGAAGCGGACCCGGCCCAAGGGGGAGAAGGACCCGGGGTGGGTTCGAATTTCCTGGGAAGAGGCGCTGGATACGATTGCCGCCAGGCTCAAAGAAATTCAGGAGAAGCATGGCGCCCGGGCCATTGCATCCGGCCAGGGCACCGGCCGGTTTTCCGTGGAGTTGTATGCGCGGCTGAAAAACTGCATCGGGTCTCCCAATGCGATCCATCCCGGGCATATGTGCCGGGGGCCCATGGCGGCCACGACCTGCCTCACGGTGGGCCATCACCTGAGGGCCGATTTCGACCGGTCGGCCTGCCTGGTCTTCTGGGGACGAAACGAGCCCTGGGCCCATCCCGCCTTCAACGGCCCCCATATCATCGAGAACATCATGGAACGGGGCGCCCGGCTGATCGTGGTGGATCCCCGGTTCGAGCATCCCCTCGCACACAAGGCCGACATCTTTCTGCCGGTCCGGCCCGGCAGCGACGGTGCGCTGATGCTCAGCTGGATCCATGTCATTCTGGAGGAATCCTTATACGACGAGGCGTTTCTGAAAAACCATACCAACGGCCCGTTCCTGGTCAGGGAAGATACGGGCGATCTGCTTCTGGAAAGCGACCTCGGCCCGTCGGACGGAAAAGGGGCGTTTCTGCCGTTTCCCGCCTGCATCGAGGATCGGGCAAACCGGCCGGTGTGCATGGTGTGGGACCGCATCACCCAATCGGCCAGGCCCGCCGGTGCCGAGGGGGTCGATCCGCAGCTTTTCGGTTCCCATACGGTAAACGGCATCAGGTGCCGGACCGCCCTGGAACTGCTTCGGCAGGAAGCGTCGAAATACCCGCCCGAGAAAGCGGCCGAGATCTGCTGGACCGGGTCGGCAGAAAAGATCCGCGCCGCGGCCCGGATGTTTGCCACCAGTTCCAGTGCATGTTTGGATGCCGGCAGTTTCGGCATCCAGGGCCTGGAAGGAGGCCATACCAACACCTTTCAGCTGCTCCGGGCCTGCCTTTGCCTGGACGCGGTGACCGGCAATATCAACCGGCCGGGCGGCGACTGCGGCCTTCCCCATTGGCGGTGGATTACCGGCGGCTGGAAGCGGCAAGGCGGCCCCAGGACCATGACCCCCTGGGGAGCGCCGGACGATGATCTGTCGGTAAAACTGGAGGGCCCGCACCCCCAGGCGCCGGCGCTCGGGGAGTATCCGCTGCAGCCGGGCCTGCCATCGATGATCGGCTGCTTCAATGCCATGAAGACCGGAAAGCCCTACCCCATCAAAGCCTACGTGAAAGTCCAGGGAAATCCCCTGGGGGGATGGTGCGAGGACCAGGCGACTGTCCGGGAGGGGCTCCTGGCGCTGGATTTCCTGGTGGACATGGACCTGCATCTGACACCCACCGGCCATCTGGCGGATATTGTTCTTCCCGCGGGACTGGGGCCCTTCGAACGGGGCGAGCACCCCATCATCGAGCCGCTTTACGAGCGCTGGAGCGATGAGCGGTTTTATATCGAACTGGGAAAAAGGCTGGCCCCCCAGTGGTGGCCCTGGCCCGATGAGGCGGCCTACTGGAAATGGCGCAAAGACACGGCGGGGAAGGAATGCGGGGAAGCAGCGGCCGCCGGATTCAAGATCGAAAGGGGCATGCCCGCGCCCCCCTTGAACTACTTTGAAAAAATGGACGACCGGACCGGCCGGGCGGTTGGATTTCCCACCCCCACCGGGAAAATAGAAATTTTCAGCCAGATCGCCCATGCGCATCACATCGCGCCCATTGCCTGCTACGCCGAACCGCATCAAAGCCCGGTGGGGCCGGGCGACCTGAAAACGCACTTTCCCCTGGTGCTCACCACCGGGGCCCGGCTGCCCGTCTACTATCACTCCGAGCACCGGTCCAGCCCCTACCAAAGGGCCTTGTTTCCGCACCCCCAGTTCGAGATCCACCCGGATACGGCAAAGACGTATGGGATCGAACCGGGGAAATGGGCATGGATCGAAACCCAAACCGGCCGGATCCGCATGAAGGCGTGCACCACCCCCGGCATCCTGCCGGGCGTCGTCTCCATGGCGCACGGCTGGTGGCAGGGCTGCCCCTCCCTGGCGCTTCCGGGCTACGGCTGGGACGGGGCCAATGCCAATCTGCTTTGCGAGAGCGACGTACACGATCCTGACCTGGGGGTGCCGGGAGTCCGGTCGCAGCTGTGCAGGGTCTATCCGGCCGATACGGAACCTTCCGTGTGGGAAGCGCCGTTTTACGGAAACGGAATTCCGGAAGACTGCGGCGGGCAGCAATGGGAAACCGTCAAACCATCATCGGAGGAAGAAAGATGAGCAGGCAAACCTTGATCGTGGACCTGGACCGGTGCATCGGCTGCCATTCCTGCACGGTCGCCTGTCTGGTGGCGCACACGGCGCCCGCAGGCATCCGAAGAATCGTCGTGCACAAGATCGGGCCGTTCGGCAGCTTTCCGGAGCTCGCCATGCACTACCTGCCGGTCATGTGTCAACATTGCCGGAAACCGCCCTGTCTCGAGGCCTGTCCCACCGGCGCCACCCGGAAGAACGAGGACGGCCGGGTCCTGATCGACCCGGATGACTGCAACGGCTGCGGGGACTGCGTCGAGGCCTGCCCTTTCGGCGCGAGGTACGTGAACCCGGAGCGTCTCGTTGCGGAATCATGTGATTACTGCGTGGACTTAACCCCCGAAGGCGGACAACCGCCGTGCGCCGCCACCTGCGCAGCCGGGGCGATTCGGCTGTGCGACCTCGACGAACCGGATCCGGTCTCTTCCAGATGGCTGAAAGATGCAGGGGAAAGCCGTTTCCGGTTAGCTTCCGACGGTGGGGATATCGGCCCACGGTCGGTTTACCTCATGAAACGACAGCCCTGGGCGGGACGGGAAAAGATTTCGGCGGCGTTTCAGAAAACGGGGGAATAGCGAAAAACTCGGTTTGGAGAAAATTTCCTTAACGCACACGAAAACAATACCATTCCAAGGAGGCAGGTTATGGAAGAAACCCTGGAAGTATCCATCGAAGAGGTGTTGGCAAGCGGGCCGGACCGGCGGGAGTTTCTGAAACATTGCATGGTTCTGGCGGGAGCCGGTGTGGTGGGGTGCCTGGTGGTTTCAGGGGACCCGGCCCTTGCCGATATAATTGCCCCAGACGATTCGCGGCTGGAGACAGGAAGGATCAAGTATCCCACTGAAACGGGTGAGATGGTCGCTTACCTGGCCCGGCCAAAGGGGGAAGAGAAACTCCCCGCCGTAATCGTGATTCAGGAGATCTTCGGGCTGAATGCCCATATCGAAGACGTGGCGCGGCGAATGGCGCTGGAAGGGTTCCTGGTGATTGCGCCGGATGCCCTGTCCCCCGTCGGCGGCACCCCCGATGACGCCGAGGAAGCCGTCCGCAAAATGCGCAGCCTGGACACCGCCGCCACCATCAAAAACTTTACCGCCGCCGTTGAGTATCTTAAAACCCATCCGCAGACAACGGGCAACGTGGGCTGCACCGGGTTCTGCTGGGGCGGGGGCATGACCAACCAGGTGGCGGTCCATTCGCCGGACCTCAAGGCCGCCGTTCCCTATTATGGCGCCGTACCGGCCGCCGAGGACGTGCCCAAGATCAAGGCATCCATGCTCTGCCATTATGCGGGGGAAGACCAGCGGATCAATCAGGGCATTCCCGAATTTAAAAAAGCCCTCCAGGCGGCGGGGGTGGAGTACCAGATGTACATATATGAAGGCGCCGAACACGGCTTTAACAACGACACGCGCCCCGAACGCTACAACGAGGCGGCGGCGAAGCTGGCCTGGGGACGGACGGTGGCCTTCTTCAAGAAGAAGCTTCAGACATCATCGGCCGCCGGCTGATGGCCCCAGACCCGGGCCAGGGCTTCCACAAGGGGCCGGCAGTGCCTGAAGAATCGAAGATACCCGGGACACAGGTAATTTAATCCCGGTTCTCCCCCGGGGGAGACGGCAAACCGATTCTTCGGGCAGCCGCCGCCGCACATCTCCAGGACCTCGCAGTCCCGGCACTGCCGCGGGAGGGTTTCCTGTTTGGCCCGGCCGAAGGCCTGCTGCCGGGGGCTTTCCAGCAACCGGGCCAGCGGGGTGGTGAGAATATTCCCCAGTTTGTGTTCAGGGTCCACGAAATGGTCGCAGCAGTAAAGATCCCCGTTTGATTCCAGGACCGGCACTCCGCCGCAGGCGGTCTTGAAGATGCACAGGGTGTGTTCCAGTCCGAAAGCCGGCCGCAGGGCCTCTTCGAAGATCTGGACCTTGATGCGGCCGATGTCCCGCTCCTGCCACCGATCGAAAATCTCGCAGAGAAAGTCGCCCCACGCCCGGGCCGGAACACTGCGCGGGCCGGCGCGCCCGCCCCCCGCCGGTTCCACCAGCGGCAGGAACGTCAGGTAGGGGACTTCGAGTTCCACAAAGAAATTGTAAACCTCCAGGGGATGGCGGACATTTCCGGCATGGACCACGCACAGGCATTCCGTGGGCACCCCGTGGGCTTTCAACCGCTCATGGGCCGCTTTCACCCGGGTCCAGGTGTTCCCCCCGCCGGGGGTCCGGCGGCAGGCATCGTGATAACGCTCGGGACCATCCAGGCTCAGCCCCACCCGGAATCCTTCCCGGGCCAGGAAACGGCACCAGTCGTCATCCAGCAGCATGCCATTGGTTTGAATGCCGTTGACGATCGGCCGGTCCGGCGGTGCATGTTTTTTTTGAATGGCAAGGATCCTGCGAAAGCCCTCCTGCCCGAACAACGTGGGCTCACCGCCGTGCCAGGAAAACGAAATGACCGGCTCGGCGCAGGCGGCAATGTGCTGGACGATATAAGTCTCCAGGAGGCCGTCTTCCATCGCCTGCGGCTCGGAACTTCCGCGGGACAGGTAATAGCAGTATTCGCAGCGCAGATTGCAGCGTGCCCCCACGGGCTTGGCGAAAATTTGGAAAGGCTTTAACCGGTTGGGGTTCTTCATGGTAACGATTTAACCCTTCGGCAGAAAATCCTCAAGTCCGACAGCGCCGGTTTTCATCTTTTCGACAAATGGCAGGTCAGCGGGCGCAAAATCATACCCGCCCAGTTCATTGACATTCACCCATGCGATGGCCGCATGCTCACTGGCCATGAGATCCCCGCCGATCCAGCGGGTGCGAAAGGCCATCAATTCGATGGAAATGTGATCGTAGTGATAGACACTCGTGCCGAGGAACTCGGCGACCGAGACGTCGATGTTGAATTCCTCCATCATTTCCCGTTTGAGGCATGCTTCCGGGGTTTCGCCCGCCTCGATCTTTCCGCCCGGAAACTCCCACTTGCCCGCTTGATGCGATCCCGGCCCTCTCCGGGCGATCAGGACCCTGCCGGCCTTGGTCAGAATGGCGGCCGTTACCTGGACGATGCGACTCAACCGATCTCTCCTTTTGTTGAAATACATGCCGGCCCTGAATCCGGTTTGTTACGACCGTATTCGCTCACGGCAGATTCACGAATGCCCCCCTTCAGGCTCCCCGAATCATGAATGCAATCTTTTTTACATATTTTTGAATTTTCCACAAAGATTCTCAAGATTGTTGATGTAATCGTTATGTGATAATCAGAAAGAACTCTATCAAACGGGAGGAAATCATGTCGGAACAGAGTAGCGGTTTCACCAGAAGAAAATTCATGCTGGCCGGGTCTGCGGCAATTGCGGCACCGGTCGTCATGAATTTGGCAGGCTGGGTTCCGGACGCGAAAGCGGCTGAAACGGATGAAGGCGAGGTGACCTATGTGATCGGATCGGAATGCATCGGCTGCCATTACTGCTTCTATTCATGTCCCGCCTCCGCGATCCATTGGGGTGACGATAAGTACGATATAGATCAGGACAAATGCATTCATTGCGGCACCTGCGCGGAAATCTGCAATATTTCCGCACCTCATCCCAAGTGATCACAGGCTTTGCCTCGGCAACATTTCCACAAGGAGAAACAACATGTCGAAAAACATTTTGAACTGCGATCTGGTCGTACTCGGCGCCGGCGGGGCGGGCGTTCTTGCCGCCACGAAGGCAAGAAGCATGGGGGTCAAGAAGGTCATCATCCTTGAAAAAGCAAAACATTTCGGCGGCTGCACCTGGTATTGCAGCGCTGCGCCGGCTCCCTTCAAATCGAGTCCGGAACAAATAGATGAACGCTTCACATCGATCATGAAAGAGCTCTGGTGGCAGGTAAACCCCAAGCTCATCCGCAACAATCTGGAAGCCCAGGCCGAATGTTTCGACTGGTTTTCCAAAATATGCGACGTGACCGATTTTTATACGAAAGAACAGCTCGAAGGTAAAATGGACTTCCGGGCGATGATGAACTCCACCCAAAGAGCGCATCGCCACATGAACGACAAATCCCGGGACCCGTCCATCGGGCCCGGCAAAGCCGGATCGTGGTTCGTTACCAAGCTGGTTGATTACTGTAAAAAACAGGGAATCGAGATCCTCACGGAAACACCGGCGACCGAGTTTCTGCTGGACGGCACGGGTAAAATCAAGGGTGTCGTTGCAAAGGACAAAGACGGCGGCGAGCTTCAGATCAACTGCAAGGCCTGCGTCGTGGCCACGGGGGGCTTCGGCGCCAATGCGGAAAAGCTTCGCAAAAGGTGGCCTGAGCACTTCAACGGCAAGCGCTACCACCGATTCTCCTGCCCGACGGATACCGGCGATGCCCTGGACATGGCGGAAAATGCGGGCATCAACGTCGACTGGAAGAACATGAACGTCCTGATCGGCGGCCCCGCCCATCACCCCTATTCCTTTTCGATCCTCAACCTGACCTGGAACCCCGAGGTGGTCTATATCAACCTGAACGGTGAACGCTGGATCGATGAAACCATGTCCTTTTCAAACAGTTTCGTCCTCCTCGGCCGGCAGCCGAAGGGCGAAAACTGGATCGTCATGGACGAAAGTCTGAAAGAGATGCTGGGGGACAGGCTCCAGAAAAGCCAGCTGCAATACAACTGGATCCTGAAGGATTATGAAAAAGACATCGAGTATGAAATATCCCTGGACGAAGGGGGCGCTGCCGGCAAGCATTCGAGGCGGGCCGATACGCTGGAAGGACTGGCTGAAAAAATCGAGGTGGATCCCGGCACCTTCGTCAAAACGATAGAGCGGTACAATCAATTTTGCGACAACAAACGGGACCTGGATTTTTATAAAAAATCGGAGTATCTGATACCGCTTCGCAACCCGCCCTACTATGCATTTTTCACCCAACGGTTCGTGGAAACCACCCACGGCGGAATCGTGACCAATGAAAATATGGAAGTATATAAAGACCCGGGAAAAACACAAATCGTCCAGGGGCTGTATGCCGCGGGAGACACCTCCGGCGGATGGATCACCGATTATATCGGAATGCCGCCCATCAGTGCCGGAACCTATATGGTGAGCAGCGGGTATCTCGCGGGCAAGGCCGCCGGGAAATACCTGCTCGAGGGATAGTTCCCAACCTTCAAAACTCCGTGATATTCAGGGACCCCGCCGGAGACGGCGGGGTTTCTTTTTCATATCAGAGCGTCGGAAGCCCTGCAATTTTTATGGCACCTCGATGATATCCGGTGGGAAACAATTCCGAGAATTCTTCGATGTCGATCCGGTTCGCTTCACAGCACTCGTAAATGGTGGGGATTTTTCCATTCCGCTGAAAACTCGCCCTTAAATATTTGATCACCTGCCAGTGCGCCCGGGTCAACCCGCCTTGCATATTCATTTCATATGCCCTCCGGGCGGCAAAGTTCACATCCCACTCGGCAGGGTCCACCAGATACCCGAAAAGATTCACCCGATAGACTTTATCTCCCGGTTTTCCCTCTTGGTTTTGTTCCTCATCCTTCGAGACGGCCGCCTGATAAGGCTCTTCGAAGTAATACACCCACCCGTACTGATAGGTGATGCCTGCCAGGAGACAGGCGCCTCGCAGGTAGCCGGTGGGGAAAAGCCGTTGCATCGTCTTCAGGTTCAGGCCAAGCGCCTGTGTGGTTTCGTGGACAACCGGGCAGATGCCCGTTTCCCTGAATTTATCCCTGATAAACCGAATCACTTCCCACTGCTTTTCCGTGAGTTCTTCCTTCATGCCGAGTTCAAGGGCCATTCCCGCAGCGAAATTTTCATCCCAGACATCATGCCTCTTCAGAAAATTGTTACCGTCGATCTGATACTCTTTTCCTTTGAATGAGAATGTTTTCATGGTGGTTGCCTCCCTTTTCAAAAATGAGCACAGTCCATCAAAACTATTTCAGCAACGAACGTGCCACCGCCGGCCCTTACGAACATATATGACAACATATGGTATTCATAAGAAATTATTTTGTTTTTGAGATTCGTTTGAAATCGGTCCCCATTCGCCTGTGCCGAAGTCTTTTCCATGTTGTAAAAAACTCTTGATCCTGCCTTGTTTCTATCGAGCAAGACGGGTATACAGAGAAAAAAGGAAATCAACTGCGATGAATAAAACTGATTTGGCATTCCAACGTTTGAAATCCGGTTATTCATGCTCCCAGTCGGTCTTTTCCGTTTTCGCGGAGGATCTCGGCCTTGACAAAGAGGCTTCCCTGAAGGTCTCGAGTGCATTCGGCGGCGGCATCGCAGGAATGGGCAGAACATGCGGCGCGGTTATCGGCGCCCTGATGGCGTTGGGCCTTAAATATGGTTCGGCCGACGCCTCCCAGGAACATGAAGAAAAGGAAATCTATAAATATGCAGATGAGTTTCTCAGCCGAATCAAATCCAAAAGTGGAACGGTTACCTGTAAAGAAATTCTCGGGGTGGACCTCGGAAGGCCGGATGGGTTGAAGACGGCCAGGGAGAAAGGGCTTTTTGAAAAAAACTGCCCGCCTTTTATTCAGCTGTCCATAGAAATCGCCGACGAAATAATTTCAGCGGGTCGGAAGTAAAATCCCGAATAGCGCTTTCGAAACGACCCGAAAGAGTGAGAAGCATTTATCGATACACTTAAATAAAGCAACTATACCCGCAATGAATGACGAAAATAAATGCAACCCCGACCCCGCTGTTTTGCTGGAACTGGCCGGGATGGAAATGCCGTTCGGGAAGTATAAAGGGCGCCTGCTGATCGACCTTCCGGAACCCTACGTGGTGTGGCTTTCCCACAAAGGATTCCCGAAGGGGCGCCTGGGGGACATGCTGCAAACGATTTACGAAATCAAGGTAAATGGGTTGGAGTACCTCTTTAAGCCCCTCAGGAATCTACATTAACATTTTTAAATCAAGGATACTGGAACCGGATCGAAGCCTATATTCATTTTAACCTGACAAAAGAAGGACGATTTCGAAAATGACGGAGCACGTTCTGACTTTCTCCCTGACAGTATTCACAGGTTTTTTTGCCATCATGAATCCCATTGCCAACACCCCCATATTCCTGGGGCTGGTCGAAGGCCGGAAAGACTCGGCTAAAAAATCGATCGCAAAGACCTCCTGCGTCACCGCCTTCGTCATCGTGCTGTTTTTCGTCGTCCTGGGGAAATACCTTTTCGAAATATTCGGCATCACCATACCGGCCTTTAAAATCACCGGCGGAATCCTTCTGTTTTACGTCGGATTTGAAATGCTCCAGTCCAAAAGGTCCAAAATACATCACCAGGAGCAGCTGGAACTCGATGACGGTGTGGCCGTTTCCCCCCTGGCCATTCCCATCCTCGCCGGTCCGGGCACGATCGTCACCGCCATGAACTTCGTCACGGACGGCACCCTGCTGCATATCATGATCGTGGTGATTCTGTTCGGGGTGATGATCGGCCTCACCTACCTGGCCTTTTCCCTCAGTGAAAAGATTGTCGAAGGGATCGGGGGCCACCTGATCATGGTGATCGGAAAAATCATGGGCCTGATTCTGGCCATTATGGGAACCGGCATGGCCATCGAGGGCATCGAGATCGCTTTCAAACTGTAACCGGCCGGTTTCCCCGGGGCACCAACCCTTCACGTGAACAAAATATGACGCTTCGAAAGTGCAAAAATCGTAACCGAGGAAAAAACTGCGCATAAGATCCCAAAGCGTCCCGTGCGACGTCCGCCCCTGTTCTCGACTTCACGGCCCCATCTCCGATCAGGGTCCTAATCTCCACATCCTGCTGTGTATGTTAGACTTCCTTACCAAATCGTAATTGACCTTTGGACTGATTTGAGGTATTGAAACCGTTCATTCGAAATCCGGCCGATGCGGATCCATGTGTTCTGGCACACTGCTTGCTGATAAATCCTCTGTTGCACCCGAGCACTTTTTCACGGCAATTCGAAAATAGCGATAACTCAAGAGGGAAACCATGATGACGAAACGTGACAACAAATCGGCGCTGCTGGTATTTGCGCTGATTTTATCGATGGTCGTCCTGCTGTACTTTATCACCGACCTTCGATCCATTTGGACCACTTTGGGAGAAACCCCGGCGGGAAGGATCCTTCTGACCTTTTCCAAAATCTTTCTCGTCGTTCACCTGGCCGTTTTCATCTGGCGCCTGGTGCTTTTTCTGAAATACAAGCCCATTGCCGCCTGCGATGACGACGAACTGCCCACCTGTTCGGTCATCGTCCCGGCCTACAATGAAGGCAGCCAGGTTCTTGCCACCATCGAAAGCATCCTGCAAAGCGATTACCCGCCGGAGAAGATGTCCGTCATCGGTGTTGACGACGGCAGCCGGGACGACACCTGGCTTTGGCTGAAAAAGGCCGAGAGGCAGTTCCCGGGCCGCGTCCGGATCTTCAGACAGCCGGTCAACCAGGGCAAACGCCATGCGCTTTTCAGAGGCTTTACCCATGGAGAAGGCGATGTTTTCGTGACCATCGACAGCGATTCAACGGTGGCCCCCCGGACCCTTCGGCATCTGGTGAGCCCGTTTGTTCGAAACCCGCGGGTGGGGGCGATGGCGGGGAACGTCCGTATCCTGAATCGGCAGGAGGGGGCGATTCCTAAAATGCTCGAGGTTGCCTTTGCGTACAGCTTCGATTTTCTCAGGGCCGGCCAGAGCGTCATCAATTCGGTGATGTGCACGCCGGGCGCGCTTTCCGCATACCGGCGTTCGGTGGTGATGAACGTTTTGCAGGAGTGGCTGGACCAGAAATTCTGCGGACGGGCTGCCAATATCGGTGAAGACCGGGCCATGACCAACCTGGTGCTCAGAAGCGGCTATCACGTCCATTACCAGCGGGAAGCGATGGTGTACACCACAGCTCCCATAACCGTTCCCAAGCTCTGGAAAATGCTCCTGCGGTGGGCCAGAAGCAATGTCCGGGAATCCATTGTCATCACCCGGTTCGTATTCCGCCGGTTCCGGACCGACGGGGCCCTGGGCCTGAGAATCAACGTGATGATCGGATTGATGAACCTGACGTTGGGACAGGCGATGCACGTGTCGGCGGTCGCGCTCCTGATGTTTCTGCCGCTCACGGTTGCGCCGAAAATAATAATAGGCGTGGCCGCGGCATCCTGCGCACCGGGCATATTTTATGCCCTCCGATATAAAAACAATCAGGCAGTCTGGGCCGTTCCTTATAGTTTTTTCTATATGTCATACCTGTCGTGGACCTGCCTTTATGCACTCGTCTCTCCCCACAAAACCGCATGGATGACCCGGGATCTCGATACTCCGGATTTCTCCGGGGCCGGGTATCAAGTCGATGGGGCTTCATTTCCTGAATTGAGTGACAAACTCCACGAGGCAGCCTGACACGCCTTGAAAAACGGGAAGATCGGAAGGTTGGAAGAGCGGAAGCTGCGAAGGAAACCTGCAAGGAAGTCCGCCATGGCGGGCTCCCTTGTAAAATGAAAGACGAGCGATCGTTGAAACGGGAAGTTATGTTTATTTCTTGGCAAACATGTTCAGCTTCAGGTTTTCTTCGATGTACTTTTCAGGATCCACCACCGTTCGTTTCAGAAACAGGGCGATCTCGGACATCACCGGAGCCATCATGCTCGGCAGCCGTACGAATTCATGGGTGTGGCGGGGGTAGAGGTGCAGTTCGACGGTGACGCCCCGGTCATTCAGCAATTCAAACATTCGAAGGCTTGTGGAATGGGATACCATTTGATCCGCCGTTCCGTGAAGCAGAAAAGTGGGGGGAAAGTCTCCCGATACATAGGAGACGGGGCTTGCCTCTTTCGCATCTTCTTCGGCAGCCGATTCGCCCAGGAGCATTCCGGCCTGGAGCACCCCCGGGGAAGGAGGCCCCGTCGTGAACGCGACGGGCGGGAAGAAGGCAATCACCCCAGCCACCTGTTCGGAGACTGCGTCATTGCCGCCGCATCCCTTAAACGCCGGCTTGTTCGGCGTACCGCCGGCCATCAGGGCCAGGTGGGCGCCCGCGGAAAAACCCTGGATCGCAATCCGGTCCGGATGAATATCGAGTGAATCCGCATTCGCCCTTGTCCATCGGATGGCAGCTTTGACGTCCTCCAGTTGGGCCGGCCAGGGCGCCTCTCCCAGCAGGCGATACTCCGGCGCCACGGCAAGAAAGCCGAGGCGGGCCAGTTCCGGCCCGAACAGCTCCATCATGGATATATCCCCAAAGCGCCATCCGCCGCCGTGAAGCAGCAGCACCGCTGTGCGGTGGCATTTTTCTCCGGACGGACGGTACAGGTCCAGTTTCAGGTCCCGGCCCCCGCCCTGCGCGTATATGATTCCTTTTTCAATATTCGACATATCCTATTCCTTCTCTTCCAAAAATTTGACCATCGCCCAGGCAAGAATTGCTGTCAAGGAGAATTCTGAAAGTTCCCGGGATAAAATAAACTGCAAAGACAATATCTCGCGCAGAGACGCAGAGGTGCAGGGAAAAACCGACTAAATTAAAAATATGAGACGGAAGGACGCTGTTGATTTCTAAATGCGTTTAGCCTATGAAAAGCTCACCGCCTATTGCCCATAGCCCCCCCGGTTGCGGGACTTCGGGTTTTTGTTTGACTTTTGGGGCGGTGATGAAATAACAAAATTACATATCTGCCGCTTACGATTAGCCCAATGGGTTCACCCTTAACCCGGCACCGCCTGCGGCGGCCGCTGCCCCGGGATGGATGTCGAATCGATGGCAACACACTTGAATATCTTAACCGCCCGCGACTTAAGCAAATCCTACCGCATCGCGGACCGGGAAATTTATATCCTGGAAAATATCTCCCTGGAGGTACAGGCCGGAGAATTCCTGATCGTCGCCGGCGCCAGCGGCAGCGGCAAGACCACCCTGCTGAGCCTTCTCTCCGGACTGGATCGCCCCACCGACGGCAGGGTGTGGATCGAGGAAACCGATATCACCGATCTCACGGAGGATGCCCTGGCCCCCTATCGCAACCGCTCGTTCGGTTTCGTCTTCCAGTCGTTTCACCTGGTGCCCTCCCTTGACGCCAGGGAAAATATCATGTTCCCCGCGGAGCTTCGGGGCGATCCCCTGGCCCGGGAAAAGGCCGATCGCCTCATTGCCCGGGTGGGCCTGGACGGGCGGCACACCAATTTTCCGCACCAGCTCTCCGGAGGCGAGAAGCAGCGGGTCGCCCTTTGCCGGGCCCTCATCAATACCCCCAAGATTATATTCGCCGACGAGCCCACCGGGAACCTCGATTCCGAAAACAGCGCCGTCATTCTGGATCTCCTGCTGGATCTGCGAAAGGAATACGGCGCCACGCTGATTATGGTGACCCATAGCCCGGAAATCGCGGCCAGGGCCGACCGGACCATCCTCCTGAAAGACGGCCGCATCGCGGGTGAGACCGTCCATGGGGCGGCCCATGCTCCATAGGCGGTTTATCTTCCGGCAGATCACCCGATCCGGAAAGCAGGCCCTGGTCCTGGTGCTCTGCGTGATGCTGTCGATCGTGAGCCTCGTTTCCATCAGCGGGCTCGGGGACAGTATTCGCCAAAATCTGCTCAAGGACGCCCGGGCCCTTCACGGGGGCGATATCATTCTCCACTCCAGGTCCCCGTTTTCGGCGCCCCTGGAAGCAGCCGTATCAAAGCTCACGGCCAGGGGCGAGGCGAAAAGCCTTCGGGTCCTCGAATTCAACTCCGTGGTCCTGAACGAAAAGAAGGACGCCTCTCTTCTTTCAAACCTCAAGCTCGTCGAATCCGGGTATCCCCTGTACGGGAAGGTGACGCTCGCTTCCGGCCGCAGCTTCCCGGCGGTACTCGCCCCGGGCGGCGCCATCGTCGGACAGGTGCTTTTGGACCGGCTTCATCTTTCCGTGGGCGATCGTATCTGCGTGGGCAAGGCAACGCTCGTGATCCGGGACGTGGTGGTGAACGAACCCGACCGGCCTGTTTCCTTTTTCTCCTTCGGCCCCAGGGTTTTTATCCACATGGACGATGCAAACCGGCTGGGACTTATCAGCCGGGGAAGCAGGATCGAATACAGCCTGCTGCTGAAAACCGCGCAGGGGGCGAACATCGAAAAAATTGCGGAAACGCTCCGGGCGTCCGCTGAAAAAGGGGAACGGGTGGAGACCTACCGAAGCGCCCGATCGCGCATCAAGCGGTTCTTCGATAATTTCCTCTTTTTCCTCTCCCTCATCGCCATCTTCACCCTGATTCTCTCGGGGATCGGCATCCAAAGTTCCCTGACGGCCCTGATCCGGGAAAAGCGGCGCTCCATTGCCGTCATGCGGGCCGTGGGTGCCACCGGCGGCTTCATTTCCGGCCATTTTGTCGCGGTGGTGGCCCTCCTGGGCCTTTTCGGGACGATTCTGGGGACCCTTTTCGGATACTGGCTTCAATACCTCATGCCGGCACTTTTCGGCGGACTTCTTCCCGGAACCCTTCGGCCCGGCCTCTCCTGGCTGTCGGCGACGCAGGGGATTGTTCTGGGCGTTCTCGTCGTTTCCCTTTTTGCCTTTGTGCCGCTTTACCGGCTCCGGGAGGTAAAGCCGGTGGCCGTTTTCCGCAAGGAAACCGCCGCGTCCCGGAAAGGCGTCGTGGCCTACATTTCCATGGCGGCACTGACGCTGCTTTTTGCCGGGATGATCCTCTGGCAGCTGGAGGATAAGAGGATCGGCGCATGGCTCCTTCTGGGCCTGGCCGGACTGATCGTGCTCTCAGGACTGGCGAGCCAGGCGGTGCTGTCCCTTCTCGGCAAAATTTCATTCAAATCCCTTGCCCTTCGTCAGGCCCTTCGAGGACTGCACCGGCCCGGCAACGCCACCCGGGCCATCCTCATTACCCTGAGTGCGTCCTTTTCGGTACTCTTTTGCATTTACCTCGTCGAGAAAAACCTGAATGCGACCTTTGTCAGGTCCTATCCTGCGAATGCCCCCAATCTCTTTTTCATCGATATTCAGCCCGACCAGATCCAGCAATTTTCCGATACCCTGGGATTCGCGCCCCGTTACTACCCCGTGGTCCGGGCCCGGCTCACCGCCATCAACGATGAAAAGATCGATCCGGAAGCGCAGCGGACCCGGCGCGGCGACAACCTTGGGCGCACCTTCAACCTCACCTATCGCGACGATCTCCTGGACGACGAGGCGCTCCTGGCGGGAACCGCGCTGTTCGGAAAAAATATCCAGGGCCTCCAGGTATCGGTGCTGGATACCGTGACCGAGATGCATCCCCTTTCCATCGGGGATCGGCTTCAGTTCAACATCCAGGGGGTTCCCGTCGAGGCGACGGTTTCGAGCATCCGCACCCGGACCCGGGAATCCATCGAGCCTTTTTTCTACTTCGTCTTTCCGGGGGACTCCCTGCTAAAGGATGCGCCCCAGACGATTTTTACCGCCATTCGGCTTCCCCGCGCGGATATCGGAAAGATGCAGAGCCGGATTGCTGCAAAGTTTCCCAACGTGACCCCCATCGATGTCACCCAGATCATCGCGGATTTCGCAACGATCCTCGAAAAGCTGACGCTGGTCATCCGGTTTTTCACCGCCCTGGGCATCGCCGCCGGGCTTCTGATCATCATCAGTTCGATCCTGGCGACCCGGCTTGCCCGGGCGGCGGAAACGGTCTATTATAAAATCCTCGGCGCCCGCGGCCGGTTCGTATCGGCGGTCTTTACGCTGGAAAACCTGCTGATCGGTCTGCTGAGCGGGCTTCTGGGTCTTCTTTTCTCCCAGGTGGGCGCCATGATCATCAGCGTCCGGATTTTCAAGATAGACTACCGGTTTTATCCCGCTCAAAGCCTGCTGATGGTGGCCGCAACGATGTTGATGGTGGTCATCGTGGGCATGTCGGCGTCGGTTTCAATTTTAAGGCAGCGCCCCATGGCGGTGTTGAGGGAGCAGACGGAGGAATGAGAACGATGTTAACATTGACGGCGGTAATCGCCGTGGCCCTTGGGGTTACAACTTCCCCGGCCCTTTCCGCTGAGACCGGCTCCGAAGGGGTCATTGTCGCCATGGGAGACAGCCTCACCGAAGGATACGGTGTAATGGAAGAGGAAGCCTATCCGGCCCTGTTGCAGGAAATGCTTCTTAAAAACGGATACAAATTCAAGGTGGTCAATGCCGGCATCAGTGGAGAAACCAGCAGCGGAGCGCTTTCCCGGGTCCGGTGGATGCTGAGGCTGAAACCCGATATCGTCATTCTTGAAACCGGCGCTAACGACGGACTCCTTGGCATCGACCCCGCCGTCACCGAGAAAAATATCGCACAAATCCTGACCGTTTTGAAAAAAGAAAACATCACCGTGGTGCTGGCCGGCATGAAAATGGTGCCCAATATGGGAAAGACATACACCGATGCCTTCGCGAAAATCTACCCGGCCCTTGCCGAAAAATTCCATGTGGCGCTGATACCGTTTTTTCTGGAAGGCGTTGCCGCCGATCCTTCCCTCAACAACGGGGATGGCATCCATCCCAATGCCGCCGGCTATCGGGTGCTGGTGGGAAATATCTACCCATATGTGACGAGCGCCATCGACAAATGGAAGTCGAAGGAAGCAAAATAGCTCTCAATCGTTGTTACAACGCCCCGGGTAAATCCTTGAGCATCCGGTAGTATTTCTCGGTGTTCTGCTGGGCAATGGCTTCCAGGGCCTGCCTGCGCACGCGACTGTCGGGCTGGCTTTTGACATCGATTTGATCGCCGAGAAGCTGGATGTAAGAAGCACTGAAGCCGAATTTCAGAAGAGTATCGGGTTTGATGAGATCCTTTTTCCATCGGGTAAAAGTGTTGGCGGAAACGCCTATCTGCGGATGGGCCTGGTCGAGAAATTGAAGCTGCCCGGGGCTGCACTTTTCCACCATATCGAGCACCCCGGCCCGATGCAGGGCCATGGCGGCATATTCGATTAAAAAAGCGTCCGTATGACGTCCCGGATACTCATGAAAATCGAGCCTGCCATAGGCCCGATAGTTTTCCATCAGCTCGCGGCATTCGATCTGAATCCGCAGCCAGGAAAGAAGCGACGCTTCGGTTAACGGCGCCGACTGAATCTCCCGGATCCGCAATTGGGCATCCCGAATCGTCTGACTGTCCTTCTGAATGCGAATGGTACCTTCCGGCCCCAGCAGAAAATCGATATCCCGGTCGACGGGCAGCAATTTCATCCCGGCCCAGGTGCAGACCGCCAGCACCAGGGCCACCACGGCCAATGTACGAAAGCGTTTGACCCTGAAGCTTTTCTTCTCGCCCAGCGACGGCAGGCTCCGGCCTTCCGAGGAGGCTTTGTTCTCCATATCGATCCGCCACAAATCCCGCTGGGTATTGTAGACGGTAAAAAAGAGGCCGAACACCGCTACGCACAGAATATAAGGCAGGGCTTGGACATAGAGCACCTGGTTGACGTAGATAATCAACGTATTGATCAGGATGAAGATCAGGCGAATCTCGGTGGGTCCGATTCCCCAGTAGGAAATGCGGAACTTGTTGGTGGCGGCAAACTGCAGAAAGGAATTGACCATGAAGGCCCCGATCACGGCCATGATAAAGAACATGATCACCTTGAGATCATTGGGCATGAGGAGCGAATAACCGATCAGGAGTGCGCAGAGAAAGATGTAATCCAGGAAGTGGTCCATGTAAAAGCCCCACTTGATCAGCCCGGTATTACGCTTCCGACCGATGGCCCCGTCCAGCAGATCGGTGATATACTGGGAGGCCACCATCAGCGACACCCCCCACATCCACTGGCGGTTGTAGGTGGCCAGCCAGCAGAAGAAAATCACCAGGATGCTCCAGAGAACTGTGGTCAGGGTCAGATGGTAGGTTTCAACGCCATGGGGCACGTGCGGCAACAACACAGCTTTAAGCCGTTCCTCGGCGTTATACAGCAGGGATCGCCCCTCCTTCTTGTCTCCGCCAAATTGTGCTTCAGCCACCACCGTCCCCCTCTCTCAATCTTACAAACAGCGATGAACAGTTCCTTCAGGAGTATTACAGCGCATCAAACCCCGGTGCCGTTCCCTCCTCGTTCCCCTGATTTTCCATATCTTTTTTGTGCTCGAGCGAGATGTCGAGCTCCTGTCTTTTCCCGATCTCTTCGAAAGAGCCTCGGGATTCCCGGAGGGCGCCCAGAGGGGTCACCACGATCGCCGCCTGGTTTCTAACCGGGCAATGGTGCTCGCAGAGGCCGCAACCGGTGCACCGTTCCTCATGGATGACAGGAACCGGCACGGGATTTCCCTCGACCTTCTGAAACTCGATGGCATTGTACGGGCAGACTTCGTCACACACCATGCAGCGCTTCTGCTGTTCCCAGGCCAGGCATTTCTGGTGGTAAATCATGGCGGTCCCCACCTTGGCCCATCGCCGGTCCGGAACGGGAACTTCCCGGATGGCCTGGGTCGGGCATACGGTGCCGCAGCGATTGCAGTGCGGGTCGCAGGCACCGCGTCTCGGGACCAGGCGGGGGCTGAAAAGTCCCGTGAGTCCGGCGTCGAACCAGATCGGTTGAAGCGCGTTTGCCGGGCACGCCGTCATGCACTCCCCGCAGCGCACGCACAGGGACAGAAACTCTTTCTCCGGAACAGCCGCCGGAGGCCTCAGGAGCATCGGGGGCTCCACAATCCCCACCCCACCGGTCTGGCCGTAGAGGGAGCCAAGGCTCGTCAGGCTCACGGCCGCGGCGCCCATACCCGCCAGTCCGCTGAAAATGAGCTGACGTCTCCCGGGTGAGAGGGAGGGCATTTCCTGGGCGGCTTCCTTTGTCCGGCCGAAGGGAAAGGTGACGGCATCTTTGGGGCAGATCTTCTCACACTTGCGGCAGATGATACACTCCGTGTGATACGTTTTTTCGGGTGAGTCTTCCGGGATGGCGTTCATGGGACATTGGGATGCACATTTGCCGCAATCGATGCAGTCGCTTGAAACCGCCCGGTGCCAGACGGGCCGCCGGCTCAAAAGAGCCAGAAGCGCCCCGGACGGGCATAGGTACCGGCACCAGAACCTCCGGGAAACGCGACTCGCAAAAAACAGCGCAGAGAAAAAGACCAGGATGAAAAACAGCGTGGCATAGTGGGGGACGGACACCGTCCCCTCAATCGTGGGCCCGCCGAAAAGCTCCACAGCGCTCCGCCCGATCCGAAGACCCATATCACCGACAAGCGTCACCACCGGGTAAATCAACAAACCGTAAAAGCGGGTGATCAGGGGGATGGGGGAAGCGAAAAAGACAAAGGAGACGCCGAAAAGCGCTGCACCGATGATAAAGAGCAGCACAAAAAATTTCACGCGATGATATCGCTTGGCCCCCTTGCTGTTTTTGGACGCCCCCAATAACCGGTCCCCCCCGCATATGGTGGTGCCCATGGGACATATATATCCGCAGAACACACGACCCAGAAGCGGTGTAACGGCCAGAACGATGATCGCCGGCAGGAAGGAGAGTTGAAACGCCCGGCTGCCGACGATCGTTCCCACCACCAGCAGGGGGTCCATCCTCAGAAAAAGATCCAGCGCAATACCGTAGGTGGCACCCTGAACGGCACAGACCAGCAGGAACAGGAAAAAAACGAGACTTGCAATTTGAACGATTCTACGAAACTGCATCAAGCGGTTACTTTCTGAACGGTCATATTTTCAATATCCATTCTTCCCAGACCGCGTTCAGCAGCCAGACGAATGTATTGGACCTGTTTGGGGAGGTACTTTTTCCCATACCACTCGAAGGCCGAGGTGGCATAGGCGTCGGCGGCCACCATGTCCCGCGAGGCGATGACCGTGTTTTCCACGAGAATTTTTCCGGGACCTCCCGGGCCATTGGTGGAAAGCACCCGGGATGCGTCGATGATGGTCAGATGCGGCTTGAGAACGGTGCAGATATCGACGATGCAGGGAGACAGATTCAGTTGGTGCATCACCCGGCGATCCCACACCAGCCCCATCATCCCTTTCATGGCGAGACTGACGCCGGTGGCGGCATGGGTCTTGGCGATGGGCACGGCGATAAGAACATCAGCATCGAGGGCGTCCTTGAGAAAACCGTTTTTCGTGAGGGTCGTAGCGCCAGGTATGTTCATCTCTTTATACAGTGCATCGCTGGTGGCGCCGACGACCCGGGTGCCGTCGATATTCTTGCAGGCATCCAGGATGCCGCTGTTGGCGAGACATTCGTCGGCGCTGGCCAGGGGATAATCCGCCACTATCACGCTCCCGGCGCCGGCCTCCCGGCACATGATGGCCAGTTCCCTGACCAGTTCCGGGTTGGTGGTGGCGGCCATTTCCGGTTTAGTGGTGAAGCTCATGTTGGGTTTTATCAGCACCTTCTGGCCGGATTTGACAAAGGCACCCATGCCGCCCATGAGCTTCATGGCGGCCCGAAGCGCCCGGGCGGGTGTGCCCTTGGCCACGGCGATATCCGGAGGGCTTTGGGCGAAACCTGTTCCGGGACGCAGCAGCCCCGAGGCCCCGGCCGCAAGCACCACGCCCCCCACGGCCTGGCTTTTGAGAAACTCTCTTCGGCTTAACACCTTGTCAAACCATCTTTGGATCACCGGGTTCCATCTTTTTTCAGACATCGAAGGCCTCCTTTTTTTAAATCATCAGCCGTTTGAAATCCTCCGGCCGAAGCCCCAGGACCCGGATCACCTCGGTTTCCCCGGGGGAGACCACCTGGACATCTGCAGCCGAGTCTTTCGGAGCCTTGCTGTAGCCCACCGCCATGGCGGCGGCAAGCCGGATCACCTGGGCATCCGATCCCTCCGGAACGAGCACCAGAGGGCCGGGCAGTTTGGAAAGCCGGATGAGTGTATCGGTGCGGCTGTTGTAGTATTTCTGGAGAAAATTGTTGTCCGCCTGCCTGCGGCCCACGATGATTTTCGCCCCCCCGGGAAGCCTGAAATGACGCCCGCATTTAAGCAGTTCCAGCGCCGCTTCCGAGGGATTCGGGTCATGGGCCAGGAGTTCCCTCAATCGATCCGAATACACCTGCTCCGTCAGAAGACATCCTCCCGCCGGTGTCGGGTAATCGGTGATACCGTATTCCTTCGCCAGCTGCATCTGGGCTTTACGGGACCGCCCCGAAAGATCGAGAAGCCGGGACCTGTCCACCAGGCCTTCCCTTTCCGGAATCGACTCCGGCAGGAGCTGTGCGCTCAGGGGCCGGACGATGTAGCCGTCAAATCCCGAGTGCTTCTCCACATAGCGGAGAGAGGGCTTGGTCTGGCTCATGGGCCGCTGCCCCACTACTTCCCCGCTGAAAAGAAAGTCAAACCCGTCTTCTTTCATCCGCAACCCTGCCAGACGAAACATGAGCGAATGGCAGTCCATACAAGGGTTCATGTGCTTGCCGTATCCCGCCGATGGATTTTTCAGCATTTCAAGGTAGGTTTCGGTGATGTTTTCAACAATCAGCGGAATATCCAGCTTCCCGGCGGCATTCCGGGCCTTGTCAGCCGAAAAAAAAGGCGTTTCGAAAGTAATCCAATGGACTTCAATACCCTGGGCCCGAAGCACCAACCCCGCCAGCTGACTGTCGAGCCCACCCGAACAAAGCCCCAGGGCCCGTACTTTTTTTGACACATCATTCATATGCAGCAATTTCTATTAAAATAAAGCCCGGCACATCCAACACTGCGCCGGGGCTTATCTGTGCCTTTGTGCCTCTGTGCCTCGTTTTTTCTACACCTTCCCGCCCGAAAGCTCCGCCAGCATCTCCAACGCCTCCTTGGCCGTTTTGTTCTCATGGACCAGTGCGCAGGCCGCCTTTACGAACGCGGTCGGGTTGCTGTGCTGGAACACATTGCGGCCGATGGAAAGACCCCGCGCCCCGGCCTGCATCGCCCCCTCGATCGTCTTGAACATCTCTTCGGTGGTAGCTTTGCTGCCGCCGGCGATCAGAACCGGCGCCGGGCACCCTTCCACCACCTTGGCGAACGAGTCCGGGTCTCCCGTATAGTTGGTCTTGACAAAATCGGCACCCAGTTCGGCCCCCGCCCGGGCGGCCAGCTTTACTACCTCGACGTCCTTGTCGTTTTGCACATTCCGACCCCGGGGATACATCATGGCAATGAGGGGCATCCCCCAGTAATTGCACTCCACGGCGATTCGACCGAAATCCTCGAGCATTTCCGGCTCGTTGTAGCTTCCGATATTGATGTGGATGGAAACGCCGTCGGCACCGAACCGAAGCGCGTTTTCCACGGTATTGATGATCACCTTCTTATTGGGCCGCGGAGACAGGGCCGTTGAAGCTGAAAGGTGCAAAATAAGTCCGATGTCCTTGCCGCCTTTTCGGTGTCCGTATTTGGGCAACCCGATATGCCCGATGACTGCATTGGCGCCGCCCTCGGCCACCTGGTTCACCGAATCGGTCAGGCTGATGAGCCCTTCGATGGGCCCCACCGTCACTCCGTGATCCATGGGAACGATAACGGTTTTCCCCGTATTGCGATCCATGATGCGTTCCATGCGGATTGCTTTGCCGATATTGAGCATAGGTCACCTCTTTTGTTGAATTTATCTGATTATAACCATTGGACATCAATTAGGATTAAACGGCTTGATTGTCAAATGATTATCAGGCGGCCGGGATCACTCCGGGGGTCCAAACAACTGCATATCCCCGATGGCCTCCGATTCCGATCCGATATCGTCGGGGGAGAAAAGTTTGATTGCTTCCGGATCCTTTCGGGAGGTTCCGGTTGAGGCGGATTTTTGGGATGCTTCCCTCTGTTTTATAAGGCTCCCGGGCATCGGGGTGGTTTTCTTCACAAGCTCAGCGGGGATATCGATAACGCTGCCGAGCTGCAACCGATTCGGATCCAGCCCGGGATTGGCGTCCAGGATACGCTTCCAATTCGAGGAAGAGCCCGTATACCAACCCGAAATACCCATCAGGGTCTCCCCTTCCCGGGAAATGGTATGTTGAAAAAATTCCGGGCCGGATTCCTGTGGAAGGTCCGACGGCATGACGAATTCGGAAATATCCGCCTGCGGCTCGGTTCTCACCTGCTCTGGAGCGGAAACCACGGCCTCGGGCAGTGGAGCTTCATGCGGCGCCATACATCCCGCATATATTCCCACCCCTCCAATAAGAAATACTATCCTGAGCATCCTTCCCGGCAGACGCCTCATCATTGGGATTCTCCCGCTGACGAAAGAAATCGATCCAGATATTCCCTGGCTCTCCGGTTATCGGGATTTACGGACAGTGCCTGTTTCAAATTTTTGAGTCCATCCAACCGCTTCCCCTGTTTGAGTTGGACAATGGCCAGATTGACCAGGGCCTTGTCAAGATAGGAAGGGCTCAACCGGACAACCCCCGCGAATCTTTTTTCCGCTTCCGGATACGCTTCCACGGCGGCGTAGGAAAACCCCAGATTGAAGAGAATCGCGGCCGAATCCGGCTTGAGCGCTTCAGCTTTCAGATAGTATTCAATAGACCGGGGATAGTCTTTTCCCGAAGCGGAGAGCTTGCCAAGTTCGTAATATACTTCAGAGGTCGTCGGATCGGCTGCGGCTGCTTTTTGGAGCAGTTTTTCGGCCGCCACACGGTCCCGGCCCTGAACGATGCGGGCCTGCCCGACAAGCGCCTGGACATACATTTCTTTTATCTCGGGCTGTCCCGAGGCCCCCCAGGCATCGAGACTCGACAGCAGTTCGATGGCGGGGCCGTATTTTTCGTCGGCAAGATACTGTTTTGCCTGCTTCAGCTCCGAGGTTTTTGCAGGATCCGGTTTGGACATATCCGAACCGGTCATCTGGCCCTGGCGTTCGATTTTTCCTGACTCGCCGGGCCCGGGTGCCGTCAGATTGTCCTGCTGGACATTCTCCGATGCGCCGGGATCAGCCGTTTCGCCGGCGGCCATCGAAACCGGATCACGGGACGCGATGCCGGCCGCCTCTCCGGCAGGCGCTGCAGCTTGCGAAGTTTCCGGCGGCGATCCCTTTTGCCGGGAAGAAATCTGATTCGGGATGTCTGCCTTGGATTCTTGCCGGGCCGAAAAAATAAAACTGCCGAGCCATAGGCACAGAAGAAGGATCCCCGCCGGAATGAGCACCCGAAGTGCATATATCCGTCGGCTTTTCCCATCGGCCCCCGAACCCGACAGCCAACGCTCCAAATTGCCCCAGCGAAAAATGGATCCGATACGTCGAAGCATTTCTTCCCGCCGGTCAGAAAGCACCCTTGCAGCCGGCTTCGGCCGCCTGCCAGAAGCACCTGCCACCGGAGTCGGCTTAGCCGCGCGGGCCGGTGGCACCGTCGCGGCACGCACCGGGAACGTCGGGAAAAAATCCGTGGTGTTTTCCCCCGGCAGAAGAATCGAACTGCCGCACTCCGATACCATCTGCCGGGTGATCCTGTCCTCGTTTTTTGCATAGCCGATTAAAAGCGCCCGGTCACAGATAATATTGATCAGACGGGGATATCCCCCGGACAGCCGGAAGATTTCATGAAGTGAGCTCCCGGTAAAAATCCTTTTCTCCGACCCGGCCACCTTCAGCCGATGGGTAATGTACAGACGTGTATTTTCCTCGGATAGCGGCTTTATATTGTAATTCAGCGTAATTCTCTGTCGAAGCGCACGGCAGTCAGGGGTCATCAGGGTCTGGTTGAGTTCGTTCTGGCCGACCAGAAAAATATTGATCAGCTTTTTTTCCGGAAGCTCGATATTCGAAAGCAGACGGACCTGCTCCAGAAGGGTCGCCGACAATTTCTGGGCTTCATCGATCACCAGCAATATTCTCGAGTTTTCCCGTGCGCCGGCGGTGAATAGAAATTCTTTGAAGACAAACAGGAAATCTTCTTTTTTACTGAACCGATTTTTAATTTCCAGAGACCGCCCCAAATGGTTGAAAAATCCCATGAGATCCAGGTCAGGATCGGTAACATGGGCCACGCGGACGCTGTCGTCCAGGTCCCGCAGCCAGGCATTGAGCAACGTGGTTTTCCCGGTTCCCACATCTCCGGTTAAAAGCAAAAACCCGTTGTCGCTCATCACGCCGTATTTTAATGCAGACAGGGCCTCCTTATGATCTTCTCCCAGCCAGAGATATTTCGGATCCGTGCAAATCTGAAACGGTCGTTCCCTAAATTCATAAAATTCAGTATACACGATAACGATCCCCGTCGGAGTTTCAGAGCCACGAGCATATAGAAAAAGCGGCCTCATCGAGAAAAAAACCTGTCGGTTTGCCGTTGATCGACAGGGTTCTTCTGGACCAGGGTGCAGACACGCATTGAAGTATATTTAAATAAAAGAGTTTGCTACCTCATTCGAAATACGTCGCCGTCTGCATTTTTCACCCGCCATTTTCAAATATTATACCCCCTACGTCGTTCCGCATTCAATGGTTTTCTGATATTAACTGCAATTTAAAATAGTTAACAGCGCAATCTCTTCTTCATATTTCCGAATAAGCGGCAGATAAAGATGCGAACAGCGTTTGCCCGGTTGACAAACTTCACCGTGACGGAATAAAAAAATAAGAAAAACCCGTCGCGGCCAACGGGAGGATCAACGGATCCCCCGGGCATTCCAATTATTGAAGGGGCAAACGGCCATGTACGAATCGGGCAACAAAATCCTCATTGTCGAAGATGACCGGAAAACCGCATCTCTCGTCTCGCTTTATCTGGAAAAAGAAGGTTTCAGGACCCTGGTGGCGCACGACGGCAAGATGGCGCTCATGCTTGCCAAACGTCACTCCCTGATATTTGTCATCCTGGATCTTATGCTCCCGGAAGTCGACGGGTGGGAAGTATGCCGCATGCTTCGACGGGAATCCGATGTTCCCATATTGATGCTGACGGCCCGGGAGGATGAGGTAGACCGGATTTCCGGCCTCACCATGGGCGCAGACGATTATGTGGTCAAACCGTTCAGCCCCCGGGAACTCGTGGCGCGGATCAAGGCGATTTTGCGAAGGGGGCCTTTGAAAACCCACCTCCAGGAAACGGTGCTTTCCACAAAGGGCGGGCTGATGCTCGATGCGGAGCGGTTTCTGGTCACCTTGAAGGGCGCGCCGGTCGAACTGACGCCCCACGAATACAAGCTTCTCCACGCCCTTATGAGCCGCCCGGGCCGGGTGCTTTCCCGGGGGGAGCTGCTGGACTCGCTTTATCCCGACCATGAGGCCATCGTCATCGACCGGGTGGTGGATGTTCATATCGGAAAACTGCGGCAGAAAATCGAAGCGGACCCCGCAAAGCCCCGCTACATCCTGACGGTCCGGGGTATCGGGTACCGGTTCTCTGAAAGCGCCTGAGCATGAGAAAACATCTGATCTGGAAACTCTTCGGGCTCAACCTGATGCTTATCGCACTGGTGGTGCTCATCGTCTGGGTGTCTACGGATTACCTGGCCAAGAACTATTTTATGGTACTCATGCAGAAATACCACATCTCCCCCACGGAAAGCCATCGGATGTTCGTGGAGTCGGTCCACCGGTACCTGATCTGGGGAAGCCTTCTGGCCGTGTTCATTTCCTCCCTTTTCAATTTTTTCATCATGCGCCGGATCCTCAATCCCCTCACCCGCATGACCCGGATCACGAAGAAGGTGGCAGCTGGTGATTTTTCCGATCAGATTCCCATCACCACCCGGGATGAAATTGGCCAGCTGGCCCGGTCCTTCAACCGGATGACGGAAGGCCTGGCCCATCTTCAGAAGCTTCGGCAGACCATGATCGTCGATGCGGCCCATGAGCTCAAAACGCCCCTCACCAATATCCGGGGCTATCTTGAAGCCATCGATGACCAGGTCGTGCCCCCGTCGCCCGAAACCTTCCGGCTGCTTCAGGAGGAATCGACACGGCTGGCGGACCTGGTGAGCGATATGCTGAAACTCGCCCGGGCGGGTGGTGTCAGCCTGAACCTGAATATTATCAAAATCCATCTGCTGGAGGCTGTCACCCACCTGCTGGAGGTGTTCCGGCTCAAGCTGACGGCAAAAAGCATTCAGGTGGATACCGCCGGCATCGATCCTCGCTGCTGGATTTATGCCGATCCCCACAAGCTGGCCCAGGTGCTTCACAACCTGTTTCAGAACGCCCTTCAATACACCGATTCCGGGGGACGCCTGAGAATTTTTTACGAGGAACTCGGGGAAAACATCCGGGTAACCTTCGCAAATACTTCCACCCACCTCAAACCGGAAGACCTGCCATACATATTCGAGCGGTTTTACAGGGGAGAAAAAAGCCGGTCCCGGGAATACGGCGGCGCCGGCATCGGCCTTGCCATCGTCAAAGACATCATCGAAGCCCACCGGGGGAATGTCGGCGTACAAATTGTCGGGGAAGAAGTACAGGTGTGGTTCGCGCTCCCGGCCAACGTCCAAGGGTAACCGAAATCAGAAATCAATAGATAGCGTCCTGAAAAGCGACTGACCGTATTAAAACGCTGCTTCATTTTCCTGCTCTTGCTCTTAATCTTGTCTTTATTTTTAGAGCAAGAGCAAGAAGGGTTCAACCGCAGTACATCTTTTGTCTTCTTCGTGCCCTTCGTGGTGCCTTCTTCAACTACCGGCAAAACAATCAGACAATGCCGGAACAAACCCGTCTACTTGAACAGCGCCGCGAACTTTCCGTATCCTTCCGCCGCCAGCTTGTCTGCGGGGACGAACCGGAGTGCCGCCGAATTGATGCAATAACGAAGCCCCGTGGGCGCCGGACCGTCCTTGAATACGTGGCCGAGATGCGAGTCGGCATGTTTGCTGCGCACTTCCGTTCGGGTCGTGAAGAGACTCCGGTCCGTCTTTTCCACAATGTTCTCCGGCACCAGGGGACGGGTGAAACTCGGCCATCCGGTTCCGGAATCGAATTTATCCAGGGAGCTGAAAAGCGGCTCCCCCGATACGATATCCACATAGATACCCGCCTTGTGGTTGTCCCAGTACTCGTTATGAAACGCCGGCTCCGTTGCCTCCTCGCGCACCACCCGATACTGGAGGGGCGTCAGCGTTCTGCGAAGCTCGGCATCGCTGGGAATCGTGTAGGCGCTGCCGCTCATTTTCGATACGCCTTCGACCTTCATCTTCCACGTTTCCCTGGGATTTTCCCCCCAGATTTTCTTCAGGAACTGATCGCGGCCGCAGCGTGCCCGGTAATAGTGGTATCGAATCGGATTCTTTTTGTAATAATCCTGGTGGTAATCTTCAGCCGGATAAAACGGTCCCAGAGGAAGAATTTCGGTGACGATCGGCGCCTGAAAAATCCCGGATGCCGCCAGTTTTTCTTTGGTGGCTTCCGCCAGGTTCCGCTCGTTGTCATCGGCATAAAAAATGACACTTCGGTATTGGTTTCCCTTGTCGCAAAACTGTCCACCGGCATCCGTAGGATCCACCGAGCGGAAAAACACCTCCAGCAGCTTTTCATAGCTGACTTTTTGGGGATTATAAATGACCTTCACGGATTCCACGTGACCGGTCCCGCCGTTTGAAACCTGCTCGTAGGTCGGGTTGGCCACATGACCGCCGGTATATCCCGATATGGCCTCGATCACACCGTCTACCTTTTCAAAATCGGACTCGGTGCACCAGAAACATCCGCCGGCAAAAACGGCGGTTTTGGTATCTTTCGCCGCCATTGCAGTGGCCTTGTCGTTATCGTTCATCGCTTTTTCCTCCTTGCTCATTACCTGTGAACCGATCACTAAAATCGCCAGCACAGCCAACCCTGCAAAAAGAGAAATTATAATTTTATTCATACGGCACCTCCATGGGTGAGGTTTATTGCGTTTGAACTTATAATAAACACGATCCGTAACGATGCCATGAAGAAATTATAAAGGTTTCGTAAAGTTGACGCGAACGGGTCGATTTTCAGTTTTCCTGTCATGACACCCACTCCCTTTACCGAACCGGCATATAAGGGATTTGACAGCGGATCCGATTTTTGGTGTATATCACTAATCGCCGGTTTTCGCGCGAAGTTCCATTCCCCTTGAAAAGAGCCTCAAAAATGCTCAATGCGGGCGAAACCGAATACGGAGCCCTTTTCAACGAGATGGTGAAAAACACTCATCATGAAATGAGTTCATCCATATCATTAAAAACCATGAAAACCCGCAAATCAGCGATAATTCGCCGAATGAAATTGTGGTGATTCACCTGGCCAATCTGTTGACAAGAAAAATCGGCTACAGCCTGATCGATGAACAAGGTAAAGCGCTGCCGGCTACCGCCGCTGCAAAGCTACTGAACCTGGATGAAAAAAGGTTGGATGAAATCTGTCAGACTACCGAAGGGATCGTGCAGCAAACAGCGACTTCGTCATAACATCTTTCCTGTCCGGGCCAAAAAGATTTCATCTATTTTGGATGAATACTTTTCCCACGTGAACTCCTTGACATGGTCCCGGGTATTTACTTTCATCTCGAAGGCTTTGTCAATCAAGGGAATCACATCCTCCGCTTTTGCACCGGTATCAAACAGAAAACCATTTTCCCCATGTTCTATGATATCGGTGCAATATCCCGTTCGCGATACGACCGGCACCATATTGCAAAGCATCGTTTCCAGCAACGGGACCGGTCCGCCTTCGAGTTTAGAAGTAGATAAAAACACATCACATTGTTCGTATAATCCCGGATATTCTTTATAATCTGATAAAACCCGGTATTCAAAATTGGAGAGAGAGCAAAGATTATTCGAGTCTATAAACTCATTCCAGCCGGGGCCGATAAGCATAAAGTTACGATGAGGCATTTTTTTTATTATATCGAGCATTAGCTGTGGATTTTTTCTTTCATAATAGGCCATGCTTAAACAAACTTTTCCATTGGCTCTTTCATGCGGCTGAAACATGTCAGCATCGGATGCAAGGTGCATTATTTCCGCTTTTTCAGGCTGTAAGCCATAATGAATCATCAGGTCTGCATGATTTCTATTCAGAAAGATAACCTTATCGGCCAGGTTCAACACAAAAATTCTGTGCCTGATCGAAAATCTGTTCTTCAATACAGGATGCGTAAACATTACTATATTTTTCTTTTTCAATATGTGTGCATTTTTTCGGATGGATTTTGCGAAAATATTCGGATGCAGAAAGAAAAAACCATCCGCATGATCGAAATCTTTAAAATTGGATGTATATGATACGGTCGCGTTTAATTTTGAATAGCGGGCCAACCGGCGCGCTTTTGCACCCAGAATCCATTTTTCCGTGTTCTCATGCGTAATATACGTTATTTTTTTCACGTGCGGATGTTGATTCCTGACCGGTTTTTCCAATAAAATTTTATAATACTTCCAACCGAAAGCCAGAAAATCTATTGGATGCATATACAACTTCCTTTTTTTAGAGTTCCTTATAGAATGACCATAAAGACTTTCCTTCGCGGGCAGGTGTAAACAAACAGTCAAGAAATGAGCAACCGGCATGTTGCACCGGCAATTTTCCGAGAACCGGGTGCGTCTGAGGGGTTGGGGCCCGGGCTGGGGCCATTGGAAGGCCACCAGCCCGTTTTATTCAGTTTTATCCTTGCGCCGCTTTTTCGAGCTCATCCAGCTTGTCCGGATCGGACACCGCGATGTCCACGAGCGCCTTCGGGATGGCGCTCTGCTCGCACATGACCCGGATTTCCTTTTCCTGGTCGCTGAACTCGAGAATTTCTCGAATGGAATCGATATAATCGATCATCTGGTCGGACGGAATATCGTCCAGTGAAGGTCCTTCGGCTTCCTTCTTTTTCCGGGCGGCTTCCTCCTCGGCCAGCCGCTGCTTTTCCTTCAGTTCCGCCTCCATGGCCTTCTTGGCGTCATCGATGGCGCCCTGGGCGACCTTCGCCATCTCGAGAATCAGCGCTTCCGAAACGTTGTTTTCCAGTAGGTGCTTGACCCTTTCCGCGTCGGCTTTGCCTTCAACCGCCTTGAGCAGGGTCTCGACCCGTGCAATCTCCGCCTTTTCCGCTTTAATGGCGGCGATCACCTCGTTGAGTTTTTCCTGGGTGATTTCCAGGGCGCTGACAATCACCTCGGAATCCACTTTTTGCCCGAGGAGATACCGGATGCCCTGATCGCCGGACATTTCCTTCGCCTTGGCAATGAGCAGATTGAGCCTTGTTTCCCCTACGATCCGCATCACCTCCACCCGGCACTCGGATTTCTTGAATTTCGGCCACATCCCGCCGATGTCCTGAACGAGTTTATCCGTTGCGGCAAACGGGGCGGCAACGTCTTCAAGGGTAAGGGCGGCGACCGCTTCGTTGAAATCCTGCATCATCGGCCGCCCGACGCTGCGCATATCGTCCATCGCCCATCTCAATTTGAGCATATTGCCCCCATGATGCGAGACATTATATCCTGCATCGTCGAGTTCCCCCGCAATCCGCTGGACCGAAGTTTCTGATAGATCCTGGGCTCCGAGCCCAAGGAATTTTTCCTCGATTGATAGCCAGAGAGGCTTTTTGTATGCTTGTTCGCTTGTCGCCATTTTCCAGTCTCCTTTTAATATTTTTTACCGATACCTGATCCACCGACCGATTTCCATGAAGCGGGTCGGGACGCCCATTGGAATATTTGAGTCCCTCAACATTCTGTTTTTATATTCTAAAATCAATATCCCAATGAACGGCTACAAATCTCCCTTGCGTCGTATATCATCCATAGCGGCTTCAGGCAATGAAATATCGGTGCACCTCTTTTGACAAAGCGAGTACGTTTTTATAGGGTACTTTTCCGATTTTTTCAATTTGAGAAATTTTTCGAACATGAGAATAAAACATCTTGCACTTGCGGTCATTCTCGCCTCAGGCACCATGACGGTCATGACCGGAAGCATTATTGTGCCGGTAGTGAATATGATGCGCGACAGCCTTGGGGCCACCGCCTCTTCGGTGGGGCTTGTCATCACTACCCACAGCCTGTTTATGGCCCTGTCGAGTCCGCTCATGGGCTTCATCATCGACCGGAAGGGGATCAAAGCGCCTTTTGTCATCGGGCTTCTGGTTTATGGCCTGGCCGGCGGATCCGGAATTTATCTTGGCAGCTTCTGGCCCCTTCTGGCGAGCCGGGCGATCATGGGAATTGCCCTGGCATCCTTTTTTGCCGCCACAAGCACACTGATTCTCAATATGTACGAAGATACGGAACGGGTCCGGATCATGGGGTGGCATGGCAGCGCCCAGAGCGTTGGCGGAGTTGTCTGGCCCATGGTGGGAGGAGCTTTGGGAATCGTTTCCTGGCATTTGCCCTTTGCCCTCTACATGATCGCCTTTCCCATCGGTCTCATTGCCGCCGTGGGCATCCCGAAGGAAGCCAGTCGGCCCCGGCAACCGCTTTTCGAAAAAAAGACATCGGTCCTTGGAATCTTTCGTGAAACTCCGGTGATCTTTATCATCTGCAGTCTGATGTTTTACATCAATATTCACCTCTATGCCATTATCATCTACCTCCCCCAGCTTCTGGAAACCTACGGAATGTCGAACACCTTCGAGCTCAGCCTGTTTGTTGCCGCCATCACGGCATCGGCAGGAATCATCTCGTTTTTTTACTGGCGGTTGCGGGCCCGACTCTCCTATCGGTCCATCGTCACCGCGGCCGTCGCCATCGATACCGCGGCCTACCTCCTGATTTCCGGCACCACCCGCATCCCCGTCGTTGCCGTTTCCGTGGCACTTTTCGGAATCGGCATGGCACTCATCTTTCCCACCTGCATGCTCTGGATCGGGGATCTGGTGCCACCGTCGTATCGGGGCCGCTTCAGTGCCTACCTTCTGATGGTCGCGTTTACCGCCCAGTTTCTGGCACCGATCCTTTTTGCCCCGGTGGCTTCCGGCCTCGGGCTTAAGGCGGTGTTCTACACCGGCACCTGTACTTCTTTTCTGTGGCTGATGATGCTGATATTGGGAAGGAACTTGATGAATCCGAAAACCGAACTGTAGCCATCAGGTTCCGATTACATCTCGATACATTCCTTCGTACAGACCTGGGTGCTTTCAAAAAGTCTTTCCGATAGAAGATGATAGAAACTTTTCATCTCCGGGGTCCAGGCATAGGATTCGGCCCGTTGGAGGCTGTCTTCGGCCGTTTTGACGTCTCCCGTTTTAAGACAGGTCAATGCCATGGCGTAATAAAACATGGGCTCATCCTCTTTTTTTCGAATCGCTTTCTTGAAATGGAGGATCGATTCTTCGTACCGGCCATTGGCGTAGGCCGACTTGCCGAGGGAAAACTGATAGAACGGATTGTTCTCCTTGATCTTTGCAAGCGCATTTTCAAAAAATGCCGCTTCCTTGTACATCCCGGCGTTCCGGTACAATCGCCCGAGATTTCCCATAATGGTAATGGCGGATGCGTCATCCATTCCGGGATTGATGGAAAGAGCCTGGAGGTAAGCCTTTTCAGCGGCCACGGTCTGGTGGTTCCTGAGATAGGATACCCCTAAATTCGACCACGCCAACGAAAGTGAAGGATCGGTTTTCACGGCTTTGACAAAATAGCGAAATGCGCGCTGACCGTCTCCTGCCGCAAGGTACTTGACGCCGATGCTGTTATAGTACTGCGCAAATGCCCGCCGATCGGGTACCGGGTGGCCTGAAAACGGATTGGCGTCCGGCGATTTCGAATCCAATGCCGAGGGAACAAAAACAAAGCGCTCCACACGCGTTTCGGTGGCACCGCCGGTAAAAGAAATTTTCACCGATGATTTTCGATCCGGCTGGGGGTAAATAATGATCAAGACACCGATATCGCGGGTCCCGAAAATCAGGTTACCGCTTTTGGTCTGGGTGGGCGAGACAGGGATTTCCTCAAACTTGACGGAAAGCCCTGCGTACCTTGCCATGGCGATAAACAGGCTGGCGAAAGAGAGACTGTTGGCGGACCGGGCCTCAAAGGATTCGATGGCTGTTTTGGCTCCGTAGGTATCATCCGAGGGGTCATACCGGACATCGCTGATGAGAAGCTGCAGAAGCATCTCAAGCCGGCCCTGGGGGGTTCCGATGGAAAGAACGGCCTTGTCCAGAACCGCTCGCATGTCGTCGCTGAGCTTCAGGATATCGACATCCGGGATCGAAAAATCGACGGAATGCGGAACGATCGCCGTGTTTTTCGGACCGAGATATGCCGGAAATTCGTCAATCGCAAGCTGACGATATTCCCGAAGGCCCTGGGAGGGTGCGCAGGTTTGCAGAAAAAACACCATGATCGCCGCCACCAAGAGGCCGCACCATGTCCGCCCCTTTCGCATCCTGGCTCCAGGCCCCGGGGAGTTCCGGGGGGGAAAGGGGAAATTCGCGGTATCCGAAGATGCATCTTTCATCGTTTGATCCCCCTGGATTTTATCAGCGTCTCACAGTGACACATTGTGGCACTACCCAATAAGATAAGACACCTTTTCCAGGAGGCAACTTCGACATACCTGCTTTTGTTATTTTATTAGTGCGAATTCACCGCCCGTTCGCTCCACTCACTCGAGACGCAAAGGACGCAGAGGGTTTCTTTTTGTTGTTTTCCGGTGAGAGACCGGAAAACAAAAACCACCGATCTCTTCGAGAAAAAACTTCCATATCTTTTCCATCCGCCAGGATTACAATTTATGGTTTCCCGCCCTCTCAGCGGGAAACCATAAACTCTGCGTCCTCTGCGTCTATAGTGAACGAAGCGAAGGGGTGGTGGGTCATCAAATCGTTAAGTTAATGACATTTGTTTTGCTTGCAATTTTCATGAGTATTGACCTTTTGAGCTTGACGCGGCGCCACGGATCTGAAAATCTTAGCGCGCCGTTTCATAAAAAAGGACCATTTCAATGACGTCATTTACAACCTGGTGGCAAAATCTTCCGTCGCATTTGAATCCGGTGATCTTTCATATCGGCTCCTTCAGGCTCCAATATTACGGCATGATGTATATCGTGGCGTTTATGTTGACCTATTTCCTGGCCCGCCACCGCATCAGGCGGGAAAATCGCTGGGAACTTTCCATTGCCCAGCTTCAGGAACTTCTCACAGCGATGGTCGTCGGCCTGGTGATCGGGGCCCGACTGGGGTATGTTCTGATCTATAATTTCAATTACTATCTCGGAAATCCCCTGGAAATTTTTCTTCCCTTCAGTTTCCAGGGCGGTTTCCATTTCACGGGCATCACCGGGATGTCTTATCACGGCGGATTGGCCGGCAGTATCCTGTGCGCCTGGTGGTATGCCCGGAAACACGGTTTTTCCTTCCGCGAAGTTGCCGATCTTCTGGTCCCCTGCATTCCCATCGGTTACTTCTTCGGGCGCATGGGCAATTTCATCAATGGCGAGCTATGGGGCCGGGTGACCACCGCCGCCATCGGCATGCACTTTCCCAATGCACCCGGAATTGCCCTGCGTCACCCTTCCCAGCTGTACGAAGCCTTCGGTGAAGGCATATTGTTATTCATCATTTTATGGGGGATTAAAAACCGCGTAAAAATCCCGGGGGCCATGTTCCCCATTTATCTGATGGGATATGGGGTGGTCAGATTCATTATCGAATACTTCCGGCAGCCCGATACCCAAATCGGTTTCGTGCTGTTTTCCTTCTCCATGGGTCAGATCCTGTGCAGTCTGATGATCCTGGCCGGTGCGGCCCTGCTGGCTTACTATGCAAAAACCGGGAGCCGGTAAAACCGGTCAGTGCGGTCGCATTTAAAATCGGATGATGTCATGATCGGGGTCGCTTAACGTATAGGGCTATCTATGCGG
>JBECKW010000074.1:0-6770 GCA_040235505.1 Desulfobacterales bacterium | reverse complement strand
GTGCCGATCCCCCGGATCTGCCCGCCGCCGCTGGGACCGTTGTCCGGATTTTTGAATTCCAGCGCCGGTGTGATCCGGTCCAGGTCCGTGATGTCGTTGATCTGCTGACGCTCGATCTGCTCCTGGTTCGCAACGGTGATGGCCACCGGTACGTTCTGAACCTTCTCCTCACGCTTCTGGGCGGTGACGGTGATCTCTTCCAGGGTGAACTGATCTTCCTGGGCGAATGAACACAGCGGGCCACCCAGAAAAAATATGGTGCCCAATGCCAAAGTAGTCAAAACCGATAATGATTTTTTCATAACCCCCTCCTTGAATGTTTTGGTGCTATTTCAATGCCGGCTATTTTCTCAATGCCCGGGAATGAATCTGGCCATCTCGAATTTTACGTAGTCGAATCTGCCCGTAAACGGAAATTCCCCCTCATATGCCAGGGCTACGGGTTTGCATGTGTCTTTTCCAATATCCAATCCTTCGAGTGAAACCAGGGGAGCGGTTTTGACCTCACCCTCCCCGACTTTTTGGTCGTTGATATAGAGAGTGCCGGTTCCGCCGGCCATGCTCGTCCGCTTGAAATCGAACTTCACGGTCGATCGTCCCACCGGCACATCGATATCGGAGGTAATCTTGGAGATGGTGTCGAATTTGTCATAAAGGAAAACGAGCCTGTCATTCTGGATGTAGAAGGTATATCCGCCGATTTCATCCCCCATGGCCGCAAGAACCCCGGATCTGTTTTTATCCGCCCTTTCTATGGGGACGGTGATGGTAAAGCTGTTTGTCCCCACCGGCGGCGCGGCCGTCACATTGATATGACCGACCCCGGGATAGTATATGAAGGAACTGCGGCTTGCAGCGGAACCGGGTTTGACGAACGCAAGGGCGGCCATGGAGAGTTCCTTCAACGGCAGAATTTTGTATTTTGCAGCCTCGGACATGAAAAGTGACCGAAGCTCCTTCAGCTTCTCGGGATATCGGGCAGCGACATCGTTGGATTCCGAATAATCCTCACTGACCTTGAACAATTCCCATGTATCCTGCTCGAAGGGGGCACCGTTTTTGTGGGTAGCAACCGCTTTCCAGCCATCTTTGTAGATCGCCCTGTTGGGATCCAGGTACGTGATGAAACTGGTTCTCACCTCAGGGACGCTGGGATTGTCGAAGGTGCTCGCGATGCTGGTGCCGTACATGGGCATCTGGGTGATCCCTTTCAGTACCCCGGGAGCTTTCAGTTTCAGCACATCCAGTACGGTGGGCGTAATATCCGCCACATGAACATACTGGGTCCGGATGCTTCCCTCCTCCCTGATTCCCCTGGGCCATGAGATGATCAGCGGATTCCGCAGGGCGCCTGCGTACACGCTCCCCTTGTATTTGTTGAAGGGCGTGTTGCTGACCAGCGCCCAGCCGCTGGGATACAACGCCTGCATGTCGGGGCCGCCGATCAGGCCATATTTGGGCAGCAATTCTTTGAGTGAGGCAACCCGGCCCGTCATCGTACTAACAAAGCAGTCCGTGCCATCGGGTCCGCCGGAACTGGTCGCGCCGTTATCGCCGATCAGGACGATCAGCGTGTTGTCATACTGACCGATTTCCTTCAGGTAGCTTATCAGTCTGCCGACCTCTTCGTCCGCCTGGGTCATATAACCGGCATAGCACTGCATGAACCGGACATAGAGTTTCTTTTGGTCGGCGGAAAGGCTGTTCCAGGACTTCACCGCCAAGTCGGCCGTCAGGACCGTGTTTTTGGGAATGATGGAAAGCGCCTTCTCGCGCTCAAAACGCTCCTCGCGAATTTTGTCCCACCCCTTGTCATAGACGCCGCTGTACATGTCGATGTATTTTTCAGGGACCTGCTGGGGCGAGTGGTTCGTTCCGAACGCGTAATAGAGGAAAAAAGGCCGGTCGGGATAGATCGACACCTGATCGGAGACATACTGCTTTGCATGTGCCAGCAGATCGTCGTTCAGCGTATACCCCGTTTTTTTCGGCACCGGGACCAGCTCATCGCCGTTTACCAGTTGGGGATGGTACTGATCGGTCTCGCCATCCAGAAACCCGTAATACCGCTCGAAGCCCTTGGAAAGCGGCCAGTAGTCGAACGGCCCTGCCGGTGTGACAGAGTAGAGCGGCGCCAAATGCCACTTCCCTACGCCGAATGTCGCGTAACCATCTTCTTTCAGTATCTCAGCGATTGTCCCGGCCTCGGGGGTTACGCTGCCCTGAAGGTTGGGCCGATCGGGGCCCAGCGAGACATTGGCAACCATTCCCATTCCCACTGAATTGTTCTCCCTGCCGGTCAGAAGAGAAGCCCGGGTCGGGGAAGACAGTGGGCAGGCATTGAAGTTTGTGTACCGAAGCCCGGCTTTCGCAAGTTTATCGATATTGGGCGTTTTAATTTCCGAACCGTAGCAGCCGAGATCCGAATAGCCGATATCGTCCAGGACGATATAGATGATATTCGGTTTTCTCTCGGCATTTGTTTGCCGGGTGGAATTCGCCGTGTTTGTCTCGGCTTTCTCATTCTGCTGCCCGGAAAAAGCCGGCGGTGTTATGGTGGCTGTCAGTGCGAACGCCGACCCGACTGCAGCTGTTTTCAGAAGTCTGTTGGTCTTCCCTTTCCTGGCGGTCATTTCCGATAACTCCCTTTCAGGTTAAAATAGGATGCGTTCTAATTATTTTCAGGTTGATTATAATCTGTAAAGTTATCTTAAATCTGTATTGATTTTGTTACGAAATGTTTCAAATTGTTTAGGCGGGATCTATTGGAAATATTCAGGTAGAAAGCTGTTGACAGGAAGCTTTCGTATCGTCTGCGGAAACGGATTATTGCGGATCTAATCGCTCAATCGCGTGATTTTTCGCGGGCAGGGTTGCCAAGAGGCCAGAAAATCGTAAATTTTGCTCCGCAGGGAATATTGTCGGACACAAAAATGGAGCCACTATAAATGGAAAGAATTCGCCGGGTGATGGCAAGTCCCAGACCGTATCCGCCGGTTTTCCGGCTACGGCTGTCATCCAGCCGTTTAAATGGTTCGAATATCGCTTCCCTATCCGCCGGGGGGACACCGGGGCCGTCATCGCAAATTTCGATGAACACGGACTCTTTTGACTTGCCATGGCGGATCGAAACCTGTGACCGGGCGTGACGTATCGCATTTGATATAACATTCTGAACCACCCGCCTGAAATAGATGGGAGGCGCATAAATGGTAGAGGCATCACCCGGAATACCGGCCAGCGTAATGGAAAGATGGGAAATCGTTTTCTTGTAATAGGAAACGATGGCAAGGAGTTCCTTTCGCATAACAATCTCCTTATTTTGGTCGCTCTGATCCTCCATTTCCGTAAATGTCAGCAGTTCCTCGGCCAGCCCGTTCAACTCTTCGATTTCTTCTCGAATATTATCGATCCGGCGGATTATACTGTCCATGTCTTCATCGCGAAGCATCATTTCCAGGTGAAAGTGGATACGGTAGACGGGGTTCCGGATTTCATGACCGACTGCCTGAATAAGGTGCTTTCGATTTGTGATAAGCAACTGAATGCGCTCCGCCATGTCGTTGAAACTTCTTGCCAGGTTGCCGATGGGCTTTTCATCAGGTATTCTCACCCGGGTATCGAGATCGCCCCGTCGAATTCTGTCCAACCCCCTTTCCAGTTTTTTCAATTTTTGAGTTATCGGCCAAGATAAAAGGATGCTGCAGATGACAGTCAATAACAACTCGATGGGAAGCATTGCCAGGTGCAGCAGAAGGCTGGGATGGTGACGGTATAGATTCAAACCGTTTCCAATGACCAGTGTGTGTGTGCCGCCATCAACCGGCGCGAAATAGACATTTTTCCTCTCATATTTGCCGTATTTGATTCCATCTCCGGATGTTATCCCAAGATACGCCCCCAGTGGGGGCAGCACCCCCGTGTCTACCAGGTCAATTTTCCGGTGAAGATCTTTCTCCATTTCAGCGAGCAGGGTGGATTCGTCCTTCTCCTCTGCGGTATCGATCGTGTGCTGGATCAGGGCGGGCACGATTCTGGCGGGGTACCAGTTTGCGATGCCGGGCATATATTTATACCCGAATTGGGACGAGAGAATTCCAAACCAGTGGTTAAATAGCAACGCGACCAGAATGCCGATTGAAACACGCACAACAAATTTCAAAATACCCGTCTGAAATGCGGATGATTTGAAACCGGTCAGGGTCCGTAAGAAACGTAAAAATGAGAGAGGTTGCATTTTTTCCGTTTCTTCAGTCAGAACGCAGTCTCTATCTATTTTCTCAACAGCCGAAGGTGCCCCATTCAGTTTTGGTTCAGTAGCGTATCTGTTGTTTTTCTCCTTTCGCAGCAAATTGCCCACGAATTGTTCCATCTCATCAAGGATAGCCGATAGTTTTTCAGCAATCGTGCCCCTATCGGCAACGCTGGAATTGGCAGAAAGTTTGTTCAGGTTCTCAAGCATCACATTATCGGCCGCCTGAAGCTTTTCGACAAATCCGGAAAGAAGCGCCTGCTGACTTGAAATCATTGCCTGGATGCGATCTGCCATTTGATTGAAGCACATTCCCACCTCTCCTATGAGATCCGAAGCGATAATTTCGATTCGGGCGGAGAAGTCTCCCCGGTGTATTTTCTCGGCAGCGGTTTCAAGCTCGCGCAATCGCTTATTGATGGGCCGGGATATAAAGAATCCGGTCATCGCAGTAATCAGAAAGATCCAGACGAACTGTGAGAAATAAGTCGCCAGGCTGGAAAAGGGGGCATACAGGTTGAACGACGGATCGATGGCAACGATCATGTTCTTGCCGTGAATGGGGGCGTAAAAAAACTTTTTGCCTTCTCTGGAGATGCCATAAACCGGTTTGCCATCGGCAGAAAGCTGTTTTGCAATTTCCGGCAGGGTGTCATCATCGCTCGAATAAACATGGATGGGCCGATCTAAAAGTCGGGCCAGAGCGGCTCTTTCAAATTCGATTTGCCCCGGCTGTGTCTCGTCCAATATTTTCTGGACGAGCAGTGCTGTGCTGCTGATCGGGGACCAGTCCGGATTCTCGAAAAAAAAGCCGTAATGGCGTGTGATCAGCAGATGCACAAGGGTGCTGATGATGACAATGGAAATAAAAATTCCGGTCCATATGCGAAGCAGAAGTCTGTTCACGAGGGTTTGGCCATCAGATACCCTTCCCCCCGGATCGATTTGATGATGCGGGGATTTTTTCCCTCGTCACCGATTTTTTCCCGAAGACGAAGAATCGTCAGGTCCACGGAACGGTTGAGTCCGTCATACTCGATGCCGTACAAATCACGATAAAGGCGATCCCTGCTGATGATTTGACCTGCATGACGTGCCAGATAGAAAAGCAGATCGTATTGGGATGTCGTAAGATTAATGGATTGATCGTTTACCCGAACCGTTCGACTGGGCGCATGAATCTCAAGGGCCCCCAATACAATCGTGTCAGCGTCCCCTTGATTTTGATCCGTTTCATCATTGCTCGGCGTGACTGCCGACGACCTTGCGGTTAACCGAAGAAGGGCCTGGATTCGGCTCAAAAGCAGACGCGGATGTATGGGTTTTGTAATGTAATCATCCGCGCCGATTTCCAGCCCCGCTATTTGATCGACGTCCTCATCCAGGGCCGTCACCATCACGATGACCCCATCGTAGCTGTTCCGTAGTTCCCGGCATATCGTGCGGCCGTCTTTACCGGGCAGCATGACATCAAGAATAACCAGGGCCGGCTTTTCCTCCAGGATGCGTGAAACCGCACGACTGCCGTCGCTTTCAATGGAGACCGAAAAGTTATCCGTCTCCAGATATTCCTTGATCAATGCGGTCAGTTTCTTGTCATCCTCGACGAGAAAAATATGAACAGAATTTTCAACATCCATAGATTGGCACCCACTTTTAAGAATGTCTGTATCTGAAGATTTAAAAACCTTTAAAACTTACTGGATGTCAATAGATATTATTGGAACACTAGATATTATTGGAACACTTTGGGAAAGAAAAACCTCAAACCCTTTGTGCGAGTTGAGGTTTATATGTTTAACCGGATTATTCCGGATTTCTATCTGGTGGAGATGAGGGGGATATTTCCCATCTAACCCAATTTTTTGTTAACAATCTGTAATTAAGCATTATTCAGAATCAAGCATTCATCTGTTACACGTAAAAGTGTGTAAGTCCATTGTACCGGTATTTCATTATGACACAATGGCACAGTCAGATTCCTTTTATTTTAAACGGGGACCGATGTCAATGTAATGCACATCAAACAACGGTCGTCAAACTGAACGAGTTAAAGTTCCTGTTTGGGACTTGAACCCGAGGCCCTCCTTTTCGTCGCTTTATCATGTTGGAATATTGGAATACACACTACAGAATCAGATGCACACTACAATCTCAGGATATCTCGAAACTCATAAACAAACATTGCCCCCTGAGCGATCAACTCAAGGGGCAATCTGGTTATGGTATGTTATTGACCCATGGGCATGAACTATCAACCACTTCCCGTCTATCTTCTGCAGCACAAAAGTGCTCCTCTCTTGACTTGTCGTTTGCTCCGGGACAGCAGGTGGGTTTTGAGTAAACACGGAATATGCTATCAAAATAGCAGCATTGTTTCCGAGCATCACAACCTTTGGATTATGCATGGTGCGTAGATACGTTCCTGCTGGGTATGACATCATCCCATCGAAGAACGACATCATTTGGTCAAATCCCTGAGTTAGAAATGCAAGAACTTTTGGAGGGCCGAATGTGG
>JBECKW010000034.1:0-51522 GCA_040235505.1 Desulfobacterales bacterium | reverse complement strand
AGTCCGTGGCTTGCGACCCGCTGGGAAAATCCCTCCGGCCCTACCGCCTACGGGATCTTCCCAGCTACTGCATAAAGCGGACAGTTTATTTGCTACAAAACCGGACAAAACTATTTGTTGCCAACACGCGAAAACGCCCGGTCTTCCATACATTGCCTGCAGCAGGCTGTCAAATAAGGTGTTGACCTCATATGGCATAAGTGGTAACAAAATTGGCCGCTTCGGGAGGGATGGCCGAGTGGTTTAAGGCGGCGGTCTTGAAAACCGTTGAGCGAAAGCTCCGTGGGTTCGAATCCTACTCCCTCCGCCAGAAAATTTGAAAAATGGAGAGATGGCCGAGTCGGCTGAAGGCGCTCGCCTGCTAAGCGAGTAAGTGGGGAAACCTGCTTCGAGGGTTCGAATCCCTCTCTCTCCGCCATGGTTAGAAACGCCCGGTTATACGCCGGGCTTTTTTATTCTGACACCCCCATCTGTTGATCTGATTTATTGATCTTATTTATTGATCAAGGGCGCCATTTTCTGCGTCAAGAACCCGCCGTACCTCATGCAGCATGCCTTCCAGGACAAAAGGTTTTTTAATGAACCCCTTGGTTTTGGCCGTTTTGGACATTTCTTTCTGATCGCCGTTCACGAAATAACCGCTCGCTATGATGATTTTTGCTTCCGGGTTCAGGTGAACAAGTTCGTCAATGCATTTGACCCCCCCCATTCCCGGCATTACGAGATCCAGAATCACCAGGTGGATCTGAGCATGCTGATCTGAATAGATCTCGATGGCTTCCTCGGCATTGGATGCCGTGAGCACTTGATATCCAAATTTTTCGAGAAGTTGTCTTCCGATATCCCGAAGGGTTTCTTCATCGTCCACCAGCAGGATGGTTTCCTTTCCCCCGACCACGGAAGGCGCAACGACTGCGGTATCCTCCCCAGAGGACGGCATCGATGATGATGCGAAGGCCGGAAAATAAAGCTTGAATGTGGTTCCCTTGCCCGGTACGCTGTAGCATTGAATGCTGCCGTTGTGGTTCTTTACGATACCATAGACAATGGCCAGGCCGAGGCCGGTGCCGTCGCCCATTTTTTTTGTGGTAAAAAAGGGGTCGAAGATATGATCCATAAGATCTTCGGAAATTCCTTGACCGGTGTCCGATACGCTGATGCGGACGTATTCTCCGGGTTTCGGGACCAGGTGGTTTTTCGCAGCCTCTTCATCCAGCACAATGGCTTCCGTCTCGATCTCGATTTTCCCCCTTTCCGGCATGGCGTCCCGTGCATTTAAAACAAGGTTCATCACCACCTGCTCTATCTGACCCGGATCCACATAAACGGTGGGAAGATTTTGCGCCAACTGAAGCTGTATCTCGATCATTTTCGGAATGGTCCGGGACAGCATTTTTTCTGTTTTTTCAATCTGAAGGTTGATATCGACGGGTTTTGGATGGCTTTCCACCTTTCTGCCAAACGTCAGCAGTTGCATGGTAAGCTCACCCCCCTTCCTGGCGGCATTCATTATCGATTCCAGTTCCCGTTGGAAGGTGGTGCGGTCTTTTTTATCAAAAAGCAAAAGCTGAGCATACCCCTGTATCACCTGCAGGAGGTTGTTGAAATCGTGCGCAATGCCGCCGGCAAGAGTACCGATGGCTTCCAGCTTCTGTGCATGGAGAAGATTTTCACCCGCTCTCTTTTGTTCGGTAATGTCCCGCAGAAAATTCAGTGTGGCGGGTTGATGGTTCCAAGAGATGAGAACGGAACTGGTGTTTATCCACAGTTGTTTGCCGGACTTGTTTTTGATTCTAAAGGAGTAATTGCGGGGGGCGGGACCACCTTCCAATCTGAGAGCGTGGTTTTTCATGACCAGCGCTCTGTCTTCCTCGGAAACATAATTGATAAAGGGCACAGCGGGCAATTCGGCCGCTGTATATCCGGACAAAACTTCGGCCTGTGGATTCGCAAATTTTATCACTCCATCCTGGAGAATGATGATGCCGTCATTGGCATTTTCCACCACCAGACGGTATTTTTCCTGGCTTTCGCGCAGCGCCTCCTGGGTTCGCATGCGGTCCGTGACATCGTCAACCAGAATGACGCCGCCCTGCCCGGTGCTCGTGATAAGCGGGTAAATCGTAATATCCATGAAACGGATTTTGCCGCTTATTTCCCATCGGACTTCTTCCACTTTCCGTACGATATGATTTTGAAGTGCCTGATGAACCATTTCAAGATTGTCTTCAATTTGGGGAAGTACATGGGTGAGCGGCTTGCCAATCGCCTTTTCGAACGTGATTCCGGTGATCCGTTCTGCCTGAAGGTTCCACTGGGTCACTTTAATTGCTTCGTCCACACCCAGCAGCACCGATGGCATGGAGTTGATGATATTGCTTAAATATTTTTGCGCCTCCAGCAGCTGGGTTCTTTTCAGATCGACTTCATGGTACGAGGTTGTCAGGTCTCTGGCCATTCTGTTAAAAGCTGCGGAAAGCATGCCGATTTCATCTTTGCTTTTCTGGTAGATATTCTGCGGAACTTTTCCCGCCCGCATCCGGTCCATATCTTCGCTCAGGGAAAGGATCGGTTTGACAACGGTTCTGGACATGATGAGGTTCAGCAGAATCAGCATGACGATAAAAATGGAAGCAAGAAGGGCGCCCAGGATTATCATGGAAACATGCTGGCGATGTTTCACAGCCTCCAGGGAGTAGCAGATACGAATAAAGCCAACCGGCTCCCCAATAACCTCCATCTTTTGCATGAGGACCATGGAAAAGATACCGTTACAATTTTGATTGTGGATATCGGCCTGGGTGGAAAGGCGTTCCATGACCTTTTCGGAAAGCGCCTGGGTTTCCGGTCGGGGTCCCCTGGATACCAGAGGTCTGCCGGTACGATCGTACACGGAGATTTGATAGATTTTCCCCTGCTCCAGAATCTGGTCCAGACGCAGGGTTATAGCCCGGATAAGACCCTGATATATCTCGCTTGCAATCACTTCCTGTTCCCGGTTTACAACCATCTGGAGCAGCGATTGAGTTTCTTTGTAAATGGATTCGCTATGCCGGCTTTGAAGCAGCAATTCAAAAGGAACGAAAATGAGGCCGATAACGATAAACGTTATCAGAATGGCGCCGTTGATTTTATGACGAAGCTTGAGCCGCATCACGGAGTCACCGTTTTTATAAACACCGAGCCTCTCTTTTCAAATTTGAAAATGGAAATCGGCCTTGAGGGGTCTCCGTTCCGGTCCATGGTGATGGTACCCGTAACGCCTTGAAAGCCTTTGGTGGTTGCAAGGGCTTTCCGAATCGAAGCGGGTTCGAGAGAGTTGGCCCGGCGGACGGCATCGGCCAGAAGAAACACTGCATCGTGTGACATGCCGAAGGAACGGATCTCTCTAATTTGAAAGCTTCCCTTATAGCGGTTTACAAATTCACGGGAGGTCTCATTTTCCGATTCCGATTCCGGATTCCACTGTGCTGAATAGTAACTGCCTTCGATGGCGTCCTCCCCGTATTTATACATGATGTCGGACCATGAATCTCCCCCCAGAAAAGTGACGTCACCCCTCATTTTCCGGCACTGCCGGATGATAAGCCCTGAGATGCGATCATAGCCCGGAAGAAAAACCACGGCGGGATGATACGCTGCGACCTTTTCCAAAAGCTCCCTAAAATCGGTAGATGAGTTGAGATACTCCCCCTCCCATAAAATATCCCCGCCGTGGTTTTTGTAATAGAACACGAAATTTTCAGTCAGACCCAAACTGTATTTTTCTTCGGGACACGTCAGAATGACAGCGGTGGTTGCTTTCAGGTCATTGAGTGCAAAATGTGCAAGCGCATGGCCTTGAAGGCGATCTGAAAAACAAACACGAAAAATGCAGTCTCCTGCCAGCGTCAGGTCCGGATTTGTGGCAAAGGTGGATATCATAGGAATTCCGGCCTGTTGAAGGACAGCACCTGCCAGCAGGGCATGGGAGCTTGACTCCGGTCCGATCACGGCGACCACCCCCGCTTTCACCGCTTTTTCAGCGGCCTGCTTGGAGTCCAAGGGGTTATCGTTGTTGTTCAATTCGACTAGATCGATTTTTCTTCCGAGAAGACCGCCACGGTGATTCAGGTCTTCGACGGCAAAGCGGGTGCCGAGAAGACTTAGCGAACCCCCCTCCGCTGTCCGGCCCCCATCCCCATAGATGAGGCCGATCGACACCGTTTTATCGGCCCCGTTTGCGGACAGTGGCAGGAACAGGCACATCAGTACGACAATTCGGACAAGCATTTTCATGGGCGTCCTTCCTGACCGGAAGAAAACGGCAACGGTCAGCTTTTTCAATATTATTATCAAGTTTATGCGGTTTTGAAAAGTATGATCTATAAGAAGCGGGCACCGGTTGCGGTCATGATGCCGGGTGCCTCACGATACCGGCGGCAATGTTTGAAGCAGCCGCAAGACTTCGAAGTCTTCCGAAGACCGTCGGGGAAGTGACCGAGTTGAAGTATTGGAGGGTCAGGGATTGGTTGATTGAGAACCCATCCGCTACAAAGATTTTCTCACGGAGGTTTTAAGGGATGGCGGTGCGAAGCCGCTTTTGGCGCAGCACCATGTCCCCTAAAACAAGCGCGGCCATGGCTTCCACTATCGGCACTGCCCGGGGCACCACGCAGGGATCATGACGGCCCCCGGCCGTCAGGATGGTTTCGTTGCCGTTAAAATCGGCCGTTTTTTGCGGAACCCCGATGGTGGCGGTGGGCTTGAAAGCCACCCGGAACACGATGGGTTCACCATTGGAGATACCCCCCTGTACGCCACCGCTGTGATTGGTGAGGGTGCCCAGGCGGTCCCCCTTTTTCACAAAAAGATCGTTATGTTGGGAGCCGCGCATAGCGGGAGCGCGAAAACCGGACCCGATATCAAACCCCTTGACCGCCGGGATGGAGAGCATGGCTTGGGCTATCACTGCAGCGAGTTTATCGAATACCGGCTCCCCGAGTCCGGCCGGAACGTTGCGGCACACGCACGAGACAATCCCCCCCACCGAGTCGGAAGCTCCAGCAACTTCGGAAATAAGATCGGTCATCCGGGCCGCCGACCCGGGATCCGGACACCGGACCGGGGATATGTCCACATCATCTCTTCGGATTTTGAGAATATCCGTATTTTCGGCGGTGATATCTCCCACCGAACTGACCCAGGCCACAATTTCAATGCCCAACCGTTCCGAGAGCATCTTTTCCGCCACCGCGCCGGCCGCCACCCTCGCCACGGTTTCCCTGGCACTGGCGCGCCCACCGCCGCTGGCAGTCATGACGCCGTATTTCATTTGATAGACATAATCGGCGTGGGAAGGCCTGGGAACGGTCCGGAGGGTTTTATAATCACCGGGATGCTGGTCCCGGTTTTCCACCAGAAGTGCGATGGGGGTTCCCAAAGTTTTTCCGTTTTCCACACCCGAGAGAATGGAAACCGTGTCCGATTCCTTGCGTTGGGTGGTCAGCCTGCTTTGACCGGGGCGCCTTCGGTCAAGCTGCCGCTGGATATCGGCTTCGGTGAGGGAGATGCCCGATGGAAGGCCGTCCACCACTGCCCCCACGGCTTTTCCGTGGGATTCACCGAAGGTGCTGACTTTCAGCAGAGTACCGAAGGTGCTTGACATTGAAATCTCCTTACCGGATCAGAAAACCATATTATTAAAAGATTGAGATACCTTATACGGATACATGTACGACGTCAACAGGTCTTAGTATTTTTCCCTGAGCCGCCGGGCGCCGATTTTCATGGGCAGCAGGAGGGCCAGGAGGCTTAGAACAAATGCAGCGGAAAACGCCCCGGCGAACCAGAGCTTCAGGGCCAGGGATACCGGTTCTTTTCTGAGTCCCGTCATGAAATAGCCATGGACGGGCCCCGCTTCCAGGATTACCACCGCCCCGATGTACGCGGCGGATATCATCATGAATATCAGGCCGCCGAAACTGGTCACGGCCTGGGATGGATTTTCCGAAGCAAAATCCGGATACGAGGCCCCCAGTCCGACACCCAAGGCTACCACGCCGGGGGTCATGAAAAAGACAGTGACAGTGGAGAGAACCATCATGAAGGGCGTGACGTGCAGGAGCAGGTTTGTGGCCACGATGAGAAGCTCGCTTAAGACGAGTAAGGGAAACAGATAGATCAGAAATTTGATCCACAGGAACATGGACAGGGAGATCGGGGAAGACAGCACGACCCAGAAGGCCCCGCCTTCGGTGCTCACCGACGGGTAGGCAAACCGGGCCGTGATGGCCACGGTGACAAAGGAGGCCAGTGCCATGTTCAGAAACGAGAGAAGGTTCTGCAGAAACACGGTGTCGATGGGAGATCGCTCCAGGGGGAGTACGGAAAAATTGTAGACATAAATAACCACCAGTGCAGCCATTAAAAACACCTGGGACCACTGGGTCTGGTCTCGCCAGAACGTTTTGACCTCCTTTGCAATAAAGGCCCGGACCGGGCCGGGGAGACGCCGTCCAAATCGGCGGCCGATTTTTCCGGAAGAGGCGATCCGTCGCCCCGGGGCGGTCTGGGTTTTGGAATACCCCTTGAAGTACAGGAAGTGGGAAGCGTTGACGGCCGCGAGAGAGAAAAATACGGCGCCGCTCCAGCTCAAGACGGATTGGAACAGGAGCGCCCGGGGATTTCCCAGAAGCGCCGCCGTCAGACTGTCGAAACTCCAGGTGCTGGGCAGCCAGGGACTTGCCGGGGCATCCATGGTCTGAAGATAGGCGAGGACCGAGTTGAAGGCTTCCGGATTCGCCAGACGTTCGGGCCGTAGAATGCGGAACGTGACATAGACAATAACAAGGGCGGCGAGACCCAGGAAGAAGAAAATGCTGCGGACCCGGTTCGCCGGAAGGACAACCACCACCGCCAGCACTATCAGGGCGCTCAGGGCCGAACTGATGACGGCCAGCGGCACCAGGGAAAAGAGGATGTCCAGGTAGAACAGTGCACCGGTGCGGTAGACCACTCCGTAGGCAATAAGCACCGGCAGGGTATAGACGATCACCATCCAGGAACTGTCCACCGTGCTTTCGATCCACCGGGCCGTGAAAATTTTGCTGCCGGGTGTCGGGAGGCTGTGGACGAGATCCAGGTCTCGGCTCAGATAGAGTTTTGACAAATGACTCAGAATGGCGCTGAAGATCATCAGCCCCAGAAAGGTCACCAGTACCATCAGAAGAAGTTTCCGGGCCAGGATGTCCCCCAGCACTTCGATTTTCTGAAAATATGTCAGGACCCGGACGGAAATGCCGAAAATGCCCGCCCAGAAGACGATTCCCACGATGAAAAGAAGCAGCAGCTTCAACCGTCGGTGGAGGCCGAAGCTTCCCTTTCGGAAAGACTGCCACCGAGGACGCATCAGGGCGGAGAGACTGCTCACATCCCCTCCTGGGACCGGGTCAGTTCCAGAAAGGCCTGCTCCAGGTCCGCTTCCCCCAACCGGGCTGCCTCCCGGAGCTCCGGCACGGTGCCGACGGCGATCAGATGGCCGCCGTTGATGACGCCGATCCGGTCGCAGATGGATTCTGCAAGCTTCAGGGTATGGGTGGACATGAAGATCGTTGTGCCGCCTGCGGCCATGTCCCGGAAAAGATCCCGCACCATTTTGATCCCCCGGGGATCGAGTCCCACCATGGGTTCGTCCACCACGATGAGCGGCGGCTGGTGAAGGAGTGCCGCGGACATGATCAGGCGCTGCTTCATGCCGTGGGAGTAAGACTCGATAAGCTCATGGGCTCTTGATTCGAGGCCGAACATTATCAGAAGCCTCAGGGCACTTTCTTCCAGACGATGGGGATCCACTTCGTAGAAATCGGCGATGAATCGCATGAACTCCATGCCGGTGAGCTTTTCATAGAGAAAAGGGCGGTCCGGAATCAGACCGATCCGTTTTTTGGCCCTCTCCGGCTCCCGGGCCATATCGATACCGTCAATGATCACCGCGCCTTCCGTGGGGGCCAGAAGACCGCCGATCATACGAATGGTGGTGGTTTTGCCGGCGCCGTTGGGGCCGATAAAGCCGAAAAGTTCCCCCTTGTGCACGGAGAGATTGAGACGGTTTACCGCCACGGTGTCGCCGTATCGTTTAGTGAGATTTCGAAGCTCGATCATGGGCTTGTGCCGATAATCTTTAATTTAATGTGTCCGATGGCGCCCAGAATATCCGCCTGCTGGCCGCCGACGCCCCGAACCAGCCGGATATGGGTGACATCCGCCGGCAGCTGGTTCATGAGAGCGTCGGCGGTGATCCATTCGCCCAGATACAAACTGTCCCATGCATGATAATAGAACCTGCCGTTCATATAGACAAGCCCTGCTTCCACCCGGGCAGGAATGCCGGCGGCCCGGGCCAGGGCTGCCAGGAGCACGGCGTGTTCGTTGCAGTCCCCCGCCCTCTCCCGAAGTGTATCCAGGGCATTGGGTACGGAGAGGACAGGCCGTTTTTCGAGGTTGTCATGGACCCACCGGACCAGGTTTTTCGCCTTGGAAAGGGGCCGGTCGGCGCTGGCAACGGCTGCTTTCGCCGCTGCAACAATCTCCGGGTGATCGGATTGAATAAAGGGGGTGGGGGTCAGAAACCCGGTTTCCGTGCCCGGGGAAATTGACGGCGGATCGGGCAGGGGTTCCCGAACGATCCTCAGAATGCCGCCGGAAAAGGATTGCCTTCCACCGTCCAGCAAAAGCGCCGATGGTGCGCCCTCCACTTTTAGATCCAGCCGAGTCAGGGCACCCGGATCCGTCAACGTCCTGCCGGCGGGGATGGAGGCGGCCAGGGTCAGGTCCTCACTCCCGGAGGACGTTTCGGTTTCCAGGGCGTTTTCGCGGGTATCCTTCCGGAGGGTGATCCCCAGAGGACCTTCTTCCTTCAGCACGGATCCGTCGTCATCGATCCAGGCGGTTTCGACGGCACCCGAGAAGGTGGTCGTGAATTTCCGGGCCGACCGAAGAGATCCGTCACCAATGCGGATATCCTCACTGCCTAAAAAAATTACACTTACCGTAAGGTTTGACAGGGAGACCGGGTCAAAGACAGGGATATCGACAGTGGCGCCCGGCGACGTGGCAACGGCGGTTGCAGCTGCCCAGATATCGCCGGTCAGATAGAGGGGTCTTTTCATCGGAATATCGAGCCGGCTGTTTTTCATGGTCACATGAAGCATTCCCCCGGTCACCTCTCCCCGGGCGGCAAACGAGAACCGGTCCGAGGTGGCGGTGGCGCTGAAAGCCGACAGACTCATATCGGAGTTCAGATCAGCATCGGTTTTCAGGTCCAGGTCCTGCACCAACCCCATGGTGTTGATCCGCAGGACGGTTCGTTCCGTCAAGCGATAACCGGTTTTGAAGGCCGTCAGACGCCGGTGGCTGTAACCGATTTTTCGATCGGACTGCCAGATGCTCATCCAGGACTCCTGATTGGCCAAACGGGTAGCCGGGGCGGGAAGCGGTGCCGGGGAGGGCTTCAGCAGATCAAGGCGAATCGCCATGAGGCCGGCAAACACGATCCCGGCCAGGAGGGTGAGGAGGAGCATTAAGTGCCTAGAGTTCATAGAGTGCCTAAAGTGCCCAGAGTTGAGGTATTCTATCTATTTTAATGCTCAAGTCACATGGACGATGGAGCTGTGTCCGTATAGGCAATTTGTCCGCCGCAGGGGGGTTCAACTTGGTATTCGCCGGAGCTTTTTTCTTTCAGGTACGGATACTGGAGCGGAACCTTTCCATGCCCGCCGGGCGTGTCCAGAACGTATTGCGGAATGGCATAACCGGGCAAAGTTCCCTGAAGTTCTCTCAATAGGTGGACACCCTTTTGAACGGCGACCCGGAAATGACCGGTGCCTTTTGCAAGGTCCGGATGGTGGAGATAGTAGGGCCGGATACCGGACTCGATCAATCCCCAGCCAAGCTCCCGAAGGGTGTCCGTGTGATCGTTAACGCCCTTTAACAGTACGGATTGATTAAGAAGGGGGATACCGGAGTCCGTGAGCCGCCGCCAATGCTTCCGGGCGATCGGGGTTATCTCCCGGGGATGGTTTACCTGAAGCACCAGCCAGAGGGGACTAAGCCGGGAAAGCCCCCGGGCGAGTTCATCGGTGATCCGGAAAGGGTTCACCACCGGCATACGGGTGTGGATGCGAAGCGTGCGTACATGGGGGATTTTCCGAATTCGCTCCAGCAGCGATAAAAGCGATTCATCGCTCATCATGAGCGGATCTCCCCCGCTGAGGATGGCCTCCCGGATGCCGGTGTGCGTTCTGATATATCGAAGTGCGGCGGAGAGTTCGAACTGCGTGGCATTGTGATCCGCCCTGCCCGCAAGGCGCCTTCGAAAACAGTGACGGCAGTAAGTGCCGCAGCGGGCGGTGGGAAGCAGCAGCGCCCGGTCCGGGTACCGGTGCACCAGCCGGGGCACCGGCAGGTTGCCAAGTTCCGGGTTTTCATCCCCGGTGGGGTCTTCGAGTTCATCGGGGTGGATGGTGAGTTCCCGGATATCCGGAATGGCCATTTTCATAATAGGACATTCGGGGTCTTCCGGGTTTGCGAGGCCGAGGTAGTAAGGCGTGATTTTCATCCGAAACCGCAGGCGGGCTCGCTCGATATCCTTTCCGGCTTTTCCGGACAGGGGTAGATACGAAGAAAGCGCCGCCGCATCCCGAATGGCCATCCGGTCCTGTCGACGCCAGTCGTCCAGTCCATCGGCGTCGGTAGGCCCGGCCCCCGGGCTGCCGATAGCCATTATACCTGATGCGCGGTTTTCCACATAATTTTTCGATAAAGAGTCCGACATATTTTCTGCTCTTGCTACTCACGACGTTCTATTTTCAACGACCATTCGATTATGATGAAGAGCAAGCGCAAGATCAAGAGCAAGATAAAGAAAAAAACAGGAGCTTTTATTCCTGATCTCTGATCTCTGGCATCTGACCTCTGCCCTTCCACGGCAATCCACTGATGCCGAAAGCGAAAATATGGGTGACGAGAAGCCAGCCAATGCCGAGGACGATAATGCCGGAAACGGGATATCCCTCGTAAGGGGTTTTAAATTCGCCCGCGAGACTGACAACCAGGGCAACTCCCAGGGCCACGGGTGTGACGAACTTGATGCAGTAGTTCCAGAGTTGCAGGACAACATACTTGAAAATTCGATGCCGATGGCCCGAAAGCCCCAGATTTTCGGCAATGTGATCCTTGAGCCAGCGGGTTTTATAAAGCCAGCCGATGATGAACGCCTCCAGGAGGCCCACCGTCAACAGTCCGTACTGGTTCAGAAAATGATCGACAATATCCAGCCAGTAAAGCCCGGCATGACTGGTGAATAGAAGGGAGCCGATAAATCCGATGATGCAGATGGTGGTGATGATCCGTTTTCGGGAGACGCCGAACTTATCGATGAATGCTGAGGTGAAAGCTTCAATGATGGAGATGGAGGAAGAAATCCCCGCCAGGGTCAGAAGGAAAAAGAAAAGGACACCGAAAACGCGTCCCATGGGAAGCAGCGACATGGCCTTCGGGTAGGCCACGAACGCCAGTCCGATGCCGCTCTGGACCACATCTCGGATAGGAACCCCCTGCTTCATGGCCATGTAGCCCAGAATTCCGAACACCCCGAAGCCGGCGGAAACCTCATACAGGCTGTTTGAAAATCCAACGATCAGGCTGTTTTTAAAAATATTGGCATTCTTGGGGAGATAAGAGGCGTAGGCGATCATAATGCCGAAGCCCAGGGAGAGGGAAAAGAAAATCTGGCCGTAGGCGGCGATCCAGACCTTGATGTCCCGAATTTTGGTAAAATCAGGCGTCGTGTAAAGCCGGATGCCCGCCCCGGCGCCATCCAGGCAGACGGCCCAGGCGATGATCACGATGGTAAGGGCGAAGAGCACCGGCATCATTAACTTGACGGCCCGTTCGATGCCTTTCTCGATGCCTTTGTAAGTGATGAGCCAGTTGACAAACCATACCAGAAACACAGAGCCGACAATGGCCGGATTCAGGCCCTTTAAATCCCACACACCGTCCGAAAGGCCGAGAAATTTTTTGAAAAAGAAGGCATTGGTGTCGGTTCCCCAGTTTTGAAAGCCGGCATAGAAGATATAGTTGAAGCACCAGCCGATCACTACGATGTAATACAAAACAATGCCGAACATGACAAAGGTGACGGACCACCACCCCACCCATTCCCATTTGGTGTCGATTTTGGCAAAGGCCATGGGAGCCGAGGCACGTTGCTTGTGACCGAGGGAAAGCTCGAGCATCAGGATTGGAATGCCGGCAGTAAACAGCGCAACGACATAGGGTATCAGGAAGGCCCCGCCGCCGTTTTCATACGCCACATAGGGAAAGCGCCAGATATTGCCGAGCCCCACCGCAGACCCGATGGCCGCCAGCAGGAAACCGGTGTTCGATTGCCACGATCCTCTGCTCATTCGTGTCTCCTTTTAAAAAAATTAGAAACATTTCTCCCGCAGAGCCGCAGAGACGCTGAGAAAGACAAAAATACAAGAAGCTTTTCCCTGCGCCTCTGCGGCTCCGCGGGATAATTATTTGTTAAGGGGTGTCCTGCTACGTCTCTACGATGTTGGCCAAGACCGATTCCACGAGATGCCGGAGCTCGTTCAGCCGCTCTTCGCTCATGGCTTCAAAGCGAAGCACCAGGGCCGGTTGGGTGTTGGAGGCCCGGACCAGGCCCCAGCCATCATCGAAAAGGACCCGGACCCCGTCGATATCGATGACCTTTTCCCGCTGCCGGAAATAGTCCGTCACTTTTGCCACCACGTCGAACTTGATCTCATCCGGACAATCCACACGGATCTCGGGGGTCGAACAGGTCTTCGGAACTCCCGAGAGAAGTTCCGGGATGGTTTTTCCCGTGGCCGCAAGAATTTCCAGAAGCCGGCAGGCGGCATATATGGCGTCATCGTAGCCCAGATACCGGTCGCTGAAAAACATGTGACCGCTCATTTCACCGGCCAGATCCGCCTTTTCGGCTTTCATTTTCTGCTTGATCAGGGAGTGTCCAGTTTTCCACATGATGGCCCGGCCCCCATGGCGCTCGATGTCGTCATACATGGTTTTGGAGCATTTGACTTCGGAGATGAAAACAGCCCCTGGTTTCCGGGAAAGGATCTCCCGGGCAAAAATGATCATGAGTTTGTCTCCGAAAACAAGATTCCCCTGGTGATCCACGACGCCGATCCGGTCTCCGTCCCCGTCAAATCCGATCCCCACGTCCAGCTTTTGCTCCCGGACCAGGGACACGAGATCCGACATGTTTTTAATGACCGTGGGATCCGCTTCGTGGTTCGGAAAACGGCCGTCCATCTCGCAGTAAAGATCAGATACCTTGCATTCCAGCTTTTTGAAAATGGGCACAGCAATGGGGCCCGCCGTACCGTTTCCCGCGTCCACACCCACCCGGAGAGGCCGGGCCAGGGTGATGCCGCCGGTGATGAAGTCAATATAATCGGGCCGGATGTCATGCAGGGCCGTGCCCCCCTCTCCGGTTTCAAAGCGGCCTTCGGCAATGATCCTTCGGATCTTCTGAAGCTCTTCGCCAAAGACCGAATCGATACCGAGACAGACCTTGAAGCCGTTGTATTCCGGGGGATTGTGGCTGGCCGTCACCATGACCGAGCCTTCTTTTTTCAAATGCCGGATGGAAAAGTAGCTCATGGGGGTGGTGCAGATACCGATATCGGTGACATGACAGCCCGTGGAAACCAACCCCTCGATGATCCGCCGGCCGTAAACGTCCGAGGTGAGCCTGCAGTCCCGTCCCACCGTGATCCGGGTGCAACCCCGGCGCTTCAGGTAGGAGCCGATGCCCTTGCCGATATTCCGGACGCCATCCTCATCCATGTCCGTTCCTGCAACCCCTCGAATATCATACTCGCGGAAAATGCCCGATTGAAGCACGATGCCTCTCCTCTTTCCAATGAAAGGATGTCTGACGGTTTATAGTAGAAAAATGAAAAGACCACGAAACAGATAGCATATCTTGTCGCATTGATAAATACGGAGTCCGCAAAATCCATTGACATTCGAACGGCCGGCCCTATGATGTGAAAAAAGACGAGGGATTTTCAAGTTATGGAAATTCGAGTATCATGCTATGCCGGATTCCGCGGGGAGGAAACCCCGATACGGTTCTGGCTGGGAGAGCGGGCTGTTGAAGTAAAAGCCGTGGAAGACCGATGGCTGGCGCCGGATCATCGGTATTTCAAGGTGGCGGGGGATGACGGGGCATGCTATATCCTCCGGCATGATCCCCGGACATGGGTCTGGGAACTGATTTTCTATAAGCGACGATAGGAGGTTTCATGCAGATATATATTTCCGGATCATTGGCATATGATCGAATCATGGATTTCCCCGGGAAATTTTCGGACCACATTCTGCCGGACAAGATTCATATTTTAAATGTCAGCTTCAACGTAAACGGGCTTGTGGAAAGATTCGGCGGTACTGCCGGAAATATCGCATACAGCCTCGGACTTCTGGGGGAGGCGCCTGTGATCGTGGCGACGGCGGGTAAGGATTTTGACCGTTACGATGCCTGGCTCAAAAAAAACGGCCTGCCACTGGAGGGGATTCGAATTCTTTCGGAAGAATTCACCGCAGGTGCTTACATTACCACCGATATGTCGGATAACCAGATTACCGGTTTCAACCTCGGCGCCATGAAGTATCCTTCCCGCTATGTGTTTGACGGCACCGGAAAGGACCGGGTGCTTGCCATCATTTCTCCGGGCTGTATCGAAGATATGAATGTTTACAGCCGGGAATTCAAAACCCGGGAGATCCCCTATATTTTCGATCCCGGCCAGTCCATTCCCGCTCTCACCGGGGGGCAGATTACGGAGATGATTACCGGGGCCAGCATGCTTATTTCAAATGACTATGAGCTCGAACTCATTCAAAATAAAACGGGTCTTGGCCGAAAGGAAATACTCCGGCGGACACCGGTTCTTATCACCACCCTGGGAGAAAAAGGCTCCAAGGTATGCACACCGGAAAAAGAATTTCTAATTCCGGCGGTGGTCACCGATGCGCCGGTGGTGGATCCTACAGGGGCCGGGGATGCCTACCGTGCAGGGTTGATCAAGGGAATGGCGGAAGGAAAAACCCTTGCCGATGCCGCCCGTATGGGCGCCGTCTGTGCGAGCTTTGCGATCACCCGCCAGGGCACCCAGGAGCATTCCTTTACAGTGGAGGATTTTTGGGCGCGATACCGGAAGGCATTCGACGACGGTATCTGATTCTAGGGATTCAGCACCAGAAAATAAAGATTCCCCTCATGTTTCAAGTGGCCGGCGGCGATCTCTGCATAGCGCCCGTCTCCCCAGAAGAGGTCGGCCCGGCCCGGCCCTTGAATAGCGCCACCGGTGTCCTGGTCGAGCACAAACCGTGAGCAATCGTCCCACTCTTGGATGTTGCCGTCACCGTCGATCACCGGTTTTTTCGTTTGAATGAAGGAGAGGCCCGCCATGGGAAAAATGGTTTTATCCAGGGCAAGGGACCTTCCGCTGGTCAGTTCTTCTCCCAGGCAACCGAAGGGACCGCCGTTTTCCGTTTTAAAAAAAATATAGCTCGGGTTGGCGCTTAAGATATCTTCCATCTCTTCCGGGTGGATTTTTAAATACTCCCGGATGGCCTGCAAAGACATTTCTTCTTTGGGAATTTTACCGCTTTCGATCAGTTTTTTACCGATGCTTTTATAGGGAAGGCCGTTGGAGGTATCATAGTGCACGTTGATGACCCCGCCGTTTTCCAGGCTGATCTTGCCGGAACCCTGGACTTGAAGAAAGAACAGGTCCACCGCATCTCCAACCCAGGCGATGGGAACGGCCTTTCCATTGAGTGCCCCGTCGAAGTCGATGGCTTTTCGGTCATAGTAGGGCACCAGGGTATGGGAGGAGAGACGACCGATGATACGTTTTTGCTTATATTCCTTGGAAAACAGGGAAAGATCCACGGACACCAGATCGTCGGGTCGTCCGTAGATGGGATAGGGGTATTTTTTCGACTGGGTCAGGCTGCCGGAAAGAAGCGGTTCGTAGTATCCCGTAAAAAGAACCCTCCCGGTATCGTCGCTTCCCCTGGACCGGTAGATCCGGTAGTGGGCTGTGAGAAACTCTTGGAGGGCATCGCCGGTCGGATTTGTGGACACGAACGCAAGGAACTGCTTCAGGGAGGCAATCATTCGGAACCTTGAAACCTGTTCGCTGCCAAACGTAAACATCCGGTCCTCGGGCAGTTTCTCGAGATACGCCAGACTTTTTTCAATGGCCCGGGAAAGCCCGTCGTAGCCCATATCATCGGTAAAAACCGGATATTGATCAGGCCGGAGCTTTATCATGACGCCGGTTTCGGCCTCGGGCTGCGGTTCGAGTTTTGGTTGCGGTGCCTGGACCGGGCCGCATGCCTGGAGGAGCAGGAGGAGGCAAAGAATCAGCAGCTTTGAAGGGTTCATTGATGGTCGCATGAAATATCCCAGGTAAAAATTATAGAGTTCACAGAGTTCACTTGAGTGCCTTGAGTTAAGGTATTCTATCGGTTTTATAAGGGCTTGCCTTTAGATCTCTTGATGTTTATCAAATCGGCAGAATTCCATAACTCAAGGCACTCAAGGGCACTCAAGGGCACTCAAGGCACTCCATATGTTTATCTTTCCCTCACAAACCGCCCGCTCTTTCCCCCGGATTTCTCCACCAACTGGATATCACTGATGGTCATGGTCCGGTCGTAGGATTTGCACATGTCATAGATGGTCAGGGCGGCAACGGACACCGCCGTCAGGGCCTCCATTTCAACCCCTGTCTGCCCGGAAAGCCGGACGACGGCTTCAATCCGATAGGCATGGTCGGGTTCTTCGGGGAAAAAATCTAAGGCGGCATGGGTGATGTTCAGGGGGTGGCACATGGGAATCAGGTCGGCGGTTTTTTTTGCGGCCAACACCCCGGCAATCCTGGCAGTTTCCAGGACATTCCCTTTTTTCACCGTCTGGGTTCTGATCTTTTCAAATGTTTCCGGGGACATGAATATTTTTCCCCGGGCTGTTGCGGTGCGAAGCGTGGCGGGTTTGTCTGAAACGTCCACCATGCGGACGCGACCCTGGTCATCGAGGTGAGTGAAATCGGTCATGAATCTGCCTCTACGGTTCGATCTTTTCCAGGAGGATTTGCTCTGCCCGGGCAAAATCCTCAGGAGTGTTGATATTGAAAAAGGACAATAGGTCCGGATCGACCGGGCGAAGGGTTTTTTCAGGGATTTTTTTAACCCGGACCTTGTCGTAGATATTTAAAATTTTAAGCCCCTGGTTTAAAATCCGATTGGAACGGCCATTGACGCCCCCTGGGGTTGCCTCAGGCGGGGCTGCTTCGGGCACCAGGCGCAGTTGTTTTTCGATGAGCGGAAGGCAGGTTTTGGCATAGACGGCGCACAGGGGCTGCAGGCCGGCATAGGTATCCGGCACCACGATGTCGCATTTGGTATCGATTTGTGTCAGAATCCTCGCGATCATCGCGGTTTTCAGAAACGGCGTGTCACAGGCGACAGTGAAAATGTATGGCGTTTGTGCGTAGCTCAGGGCGGCATGAAGACCTGCAAGGGGGGTGCGGATTGAAACGATATCCGTTACGATCAGGCTGTTGGAGGCAAGGAAGTCAAGGGGCGAGTTGGACACCACCATGGTTTCCGGAAAGAGACCTTCGAATGCCGAAAGGATTCTTTCTAAAATGGTCTGCCCCCCGATTTTCGCGAGCGCTTTATTTCTGCCGCCGAATCGCAGATTCAGGCCGCCCGCCAGGATGACACCTGTACAGTCTTCACGATGCATCCCCTTCTCCCCGGTTTCTATCTCCATCACTTCAACATACCCTCCGGCAGTTTCCCAAAAAAAACAAATTGTCACGCAAAGCCGCCAAGGACGCAAAGAAAAGCGCTTTTATTTAGGCAGTTAACTTTTCGGGCGTTGCGTCTTTGCGTGAGGTTTATATTTATTTAAACTGACTTTCTCCGACCTCATGTTTTTCTTAGTGAAAAAGGGGCGCAAAATCAAGATGCCCGGAACAAAAGATTTTTTTCAACGCATTGAAGTTAAATGAAAATTAGCTTCAAATCCACCGGAGCCATTGACGAAGCGACCCTCAAATGGTAGATCCTTTTAAAAAAAAACAATTTTTCAAATAGGATATAACGATGCTGGATATCAAATACGTTCGGGATAACTTTTCCAAAGTCGAAATGACCCTGGAAGCCAGGGGGGCAGCGGCGGATCTGACGCGCCTCAAGGCGGTCGATGCCGAGCGCCTGGCAATGCTGCAGGAAATAGAAGCGCTTCGACATCGCAGAAACACGGTATCCGACAAGATCGGCGCCATGAAAAAGGCCGGGGAGGATGCCGCCGCCATCATGGCGGATATGCGGGAAGTATCGGCCACCATCAAGGAAAAGGATAAAATTCTTGGGGAGCTGGACGATACCATCCGGGAGATTCTTCTGGGAATTCCCAATATACCGCATGCATCGGTTCCGGTGGGAAAGGATGAGACCGACAATGTACCGGTTCGTAAGGTGGGGGAGCCGCCGGTCTTCGGCTTCGAGCCACAAGCCCATTGGGATCTGGGAGAAAAGCTCGGCATTCTCGATTTCGAGCGGGCTTCAAAGCTTGCCGGGGCGAGGTTTCCCCTGTACCTGGGTGCCGGTGCGCGTCTGGAACGGGCGCTGATTAATTTTATGCTTGATATCCATACCACCGAGGGCGGGTATAAGGAAGTACTGCCGCCTTTCATGGTCAACCGGACCGCCATGACCAGCACGGGACAGCTTCCGAAGTTTGCGGAGGATCTCTTCAAGATCGAGGGGTGGGATCATTTTCTCATTCCCACGGCGGAAGTGCCGGTCACCAACATCCACCAGGGCGAAATCCTGGAAGAAGAGGCGCTCCCCATTTACTACACGCCCTATACCCCCTGTTTTCGGTCCGAGGCCGGGTCTTACGGAAAGGATACCCGGGGGCTGATCCGGCAGCACCAGTTCAACAAGGTGGAGCTCGTTAAATTCGTCGTTCCTGAAAATTCTTACGATGAACTTGAAAAACTGACCGCCAACGCCGAAAGTATCCTCAAACGACTGGGACTGCCCTATCGGGTGATCACGTTGTGCACCGGGGATCTGGGATTCTCCGCAGCCAAAACCTACGATATAGAGGTTTGGATGCCTGCCCAGGGTGTTTATCGGGAAATTTCTTCCTGCAGCAATTTTGAAGACTTCCAGGCCCGGCGGGGAAATATCCGGTATCGGCAGAAGGGAAAGAAAGGCACATCTTTCGTTCATACCCTGAACGGCTCCGGGCTGGCCGTGGGAAGAACCGTGGCGGCGATTCTTGAAAATTGCCAGCAGGCCGACGGCACCGTCCGTGTGCCCGAGGCACTGAGGCTCTATATGGGCGGTCTGGAGACGATTGCACCGTGAAGATAGAAGATTTTCCAAACGAGATTCAGCCGTATTTGATTCCCGCCCCGGCGGGGGACCTGAAATATCATTGTCTCGGCTGCGGTCACGTGTTCGGGATAAACGCTCTCCTCTATACCTGCCCGGATTGCGGCCAGGTGCTGATGCTCGAAGACGAGAACTTCAAGCGTCTGACGGAAACTTCAGGCGAGATGTGGCGGCGGATTTTCGATTACCGGAAAATGCTGACCCTTCCGGCCCTTCGGGGGATTTATCGCTACCATGAATTCATCGGCCCCGTGATGCCCCTTGAAAGCATTCTCTATCTCGGGGAAGGCCACACGCCGATGATCGAGGCCAACGGTTTTCTCCAGGAAAAGGCGGGGTGCCGGTTTTTTTTCAAGAACGACGGTCAGAATCCGAGTGCATCCTTCAAGGACCGGGGTATGGCAAGCGCCCTGAGCTATATCCGGTATCTTCTTGATACGGGCGCGCTCAAGAGTGTGCTGGCCGTGTGTGCTTCAACGGGGGATACATCCGCCGCCGCAGCGCTATATGCCTCATATCTCCAGCCCCGGGTGAAATCCGCGGTATTGCTTCCCCACAAAAAGGTAACCCCCCAGCAGCTTTCACAGCCCCTTGGCAGTGGCGCACGAGTATTTGAAATTCCCGGCGTCTTTGACGATTGCATGAAGGTGGTGGAGGCGCTTTCCGAATCCTGGCCGGTGGCGCTGCTCAATTCCAAGAATGCCTGGCGCATTCTGGGCCAGGAATCTTACTCCTACGAGATTGCCCAGGACTTCGAATACGACATGCAGCGGAAGGCTGTATTCCTTCCCATCGGAAACGCGGGCAATATCACGGCGGTCATGAACGGTTTTCTGAAATTTTTCAAGGCGGGCATTATTTCCACCCTGCCGAAAATCGTCGGGGTCCAGTCCGAGCATGCCGATCCGGTGTTTCGCTACTACAGTGAACCGGACCCGGCCCGGCGGAAGTTCGCACCGGTCACCGTCAAGCCCAGCGTGGCACAGGCGGCCATGATCGGCAATCCCGTCTCCATGCCCCGGGTGGTTCACCTGGCAAACCAGTATAATGAACTTGCCGGCGAGCAGCGGGTGTTTGTGGTGCAGGTGCGGGAGCAGGAAATTATGGACTGGGAGCTTCTGGCCAATCGAAACGGGCATATCGCCTGCACCCATGGCGGCGAGTCCCTGGCGGGGCTTGTGCGGGCCGAAGGCCTCGGGATCATCGGGAAAGATGATGTGGCGGTGATTGATTCAACGGCCCATGCCCTGAAGTTTTCGGGTTTTACGGACATGTATTTCCAGGGAAATTTTCCGCCGGAGTACAACATCCTCCCGGACCCGGCGCTTTCCAACCGGCCGGAGCTTGTGGCACCCAAAGACCTCGAGGCATTGCCCGGCCCCGGAAAACCGCTTGAAGGGGAGGCCTTCGAACGGTTTGTCAAACGAACTGCAGAAGAGGTTGCAGCCGCGCTAAACCTCTTAAAAGGATAATGCATATGAAGCTGACGGCACGCTGGTCGGGTATCGGATTTTGCGGTATACTTCTGGTTCTTGCCTTCAGCCTGCTTTCCGTTTCCGCCCGGGCGGCTTTCTTATATAAGAGCTATATCGTCAAAAGAGCAGAGAATCAGGATATTCTGTGTGACTCCTATATTGTTCAGAAAGATGATTATGTGCTGAAAATATTTCGGCAGCGGGGGGAAATCTCCAACACCGATTTTCCGGATTTTCTGAAAATCTTCAAGACGATCAATCCCCAGGTTCAAAACATTGATAAAATTCTGCCCGGCCAGCAAATTTTTATCCCCTTAAAAAAACTTGCTCCGGAAAGCGTTCCGGATCAGGATTTCGGCGTTGTGACGATTCCGTTTGTGACGAGCACGGAAATCGACGACATTTTAAAAGAGCACTCCGATGAATATGAAGTGAAGCGGGGGGATACGGTTTCAGAACTTCTGACCGCCCACTTCGGCCGATATGGAACAGAGGCATATAATGAGGGGCTCAGCATCTTCAAAGCCATGAACCCCCAGATCGAAAATGTGAATCTGATTCTTGTGGGACAGCAGCTCTGGGTGCCGAAGAAATCTCTTCAAAACGAACTCTGGTATGAATCGCTGTTTGATGCCAACGGGAATGTTGTCCAGAGCCGTCCGGCGGAAGCAGCCGAAAACAAAGAAAACAAGACCTCCGGAGAAGAAACGGCCACAACGGTCGCGGCGGAAACGAACGCTCCCCTGACAGAGGCAGCCCGGATACTGGACGCCAAACTCTATCGGAAAGGAACCTATTATTTTCCGCGCCCCGGCCGGAGCGATCTTCAGCTCGATCTGACCGCATTCCCCATTCTTGAAACCGGGGACGGTGCCAGGGTTTTGATCACCACCCCCGGTGGAAAGAAAAGGCTGACCGATGAAGGCCTGTCGGTCCTGAAGTCATACTGGAAAAATCTGGTGGTGGCGCAACTTCCCGAAAACGCCTCCCTGTCCCAGATTCTGGATTCCGTTGTCGGCAGCCTTGTGGGTGGGACGATTTCGGGGAAGCGTGTTTACGACGACGACGGTATCCAAGTAAGTATTCAGTCCCGGTGGATGCTTGACCAGCCAAATCGGGACGGAATTCTATCAATCTCCACCGTCAAAGGGGACAGTGAAAAACTGTCCCGATCCATGGTCGATTATTTGAAGAAGTTTCGGGTTGTCATTAAAGAAGTGGTCCTGTCGGACACTTCAGGTGCTTCCGCCACCGTTCCCGAACCCTCTGTTTCCTATGGACAAATACCGGCACTGGACGTTTCCATGGACCGAAAGACGTTTGTTCGAAATCTTCTGGGTGTCCTCGGCGTGACCTTTCAGCAGAATGTTACCGTATCTTTTGCATATGCCGGCATCCAGATTCAAGCGGTCACCAACGCACTGAACAGATCCGACGGACTTCTGGTGCTGGTGGATTTCGGGGATCTTCAGGGGGACGCGGTGAAAACCATCGAAAAAGCGGGCTTCCAGATAATTCAGGTGCCGACAACCGGAGACGTGAAGGCCTTTATTCCGGAACTTTTGAACGCCGCCGGCATAATCTGCGAAAAGACCCCCTCCTTTTCAGCGGCCCGGTGGTCCGGATCCGATAATATCACGATTACCCTGCCCGGATTCCTGGCCAAAAAAGACAAAAGCTCTCAAGTGCTGCTTGCAACCATTCCGGTTCCTGACGACCTCGCCCGGTTCTTTATAAAAAAAGGGATTGACGTGGTGATCCTATCGAATCTGACAAGTGGTTGACTGTAGTTTGTTTGAACATAAGCCCAAAAGCCGAGGGAGTATTTATATGAAACAAAAATCCATTTATTTTTTTCTTATCGCTTTTTTTTGCTTTATGATCGGTTGCGCCACGGGCGGCAGTGATGCCAAGATCCGGAACCAGGACCAGGCGGATGCTTACCGGAAGCTTGGAGAAGCCTATTTGGGGGAGCAGAATTATACATCGGCGCTATCCCAATTTCTCAAAGCGGAAAAGCTCGTTTCCGATGACTACATCCTGGAGCAGGATCTCGGAATTGCCTACATGGCCAAAAACGATCTGCAATCGGCCGTTCTTTATTTCAAGAAAGCCCTGGAAATCAAGCCGGATTATGCCGTGGCGAGAAACAACCTGGGGGCGGCCTATCTTGCCATGAAGGACTGGAATTCCGCCATCGAGAACTTCAAGATGCTGACAACGGACCTGTTGTATGTCACCCCGCAATATCCTTTAGCCAACCTTGGAAAGGCTTATTACGAAAAAAAAGACTACGCCGAAGCGGAGAAGTATTACCAGGAGGCGCTGAAAACGGAACCGGGGTTTGTAAACGCCCTGTATGGACTCGGCAAGACCTATCTCGCCATGGGGGAGGTAAAGAAAGCGTCCGGGTATTTTGAACAGGCCATGAAGGCCGCTCCTGCACGGGCCGAGGTGCATTTCGATCTGGCCGAAACATACCGGCTGCTGGGGGATAAGAGCAAGGCAAAAAATGAGTACGGGCAGGTAATAACGCTTGCGCCTGACAGTGAAATTGCAAAGGAAGCAAAACAGGAGCTTTCCGATATGGGTTATTAGATTTCACTACCGAAACGATTACGGTAACCTGCGACATCAACGCCCCGGTTTGGAACAAATGGAATGGGTCGCATATCTTTAGCAGATATGCGACCCATTCCTTATTGATCGTGCTTTGTCGGTTTCAAGTACCTTCCGAAGTTCTTCCAGAAGATGGCGGCTATTGACTGCCTGCCGTTGTCAGGAAGCAACAGCCCAAGCTCGGTTATTCGACAGCTTTTTGTGCCAATGTTACAATTTTGGGTGTAATGAAAATAAGCAGTTCCTGATTTTTTGTTGATTCGCTTCTCGAGCCGAACAATACTCCCAGACCCGGAATATCCTTCAGGACGGGAAAGCCATCTTTTGTGGTGGTTTCGGTTTTCTTGAGAATACCGCCGATGACAATGGTTTCTCCGTCGTTGACGAGGAATTCGGTTTGCGCTTCATTTGTGGCAATTAGCGGTGCATCGTTGAAGACGCCCGAAACGTCGTTCTTCGTGATATTCACCGTCATGGAAACCCGATTGTCCGGTGTCACATGGGGAGTAACCTCCAGAAGAAGATCAACATTTTTGAACTTCGTTGATGAACCGCCGGAATCGTCCCGTTCAAAGTAACCGACTTGGACACCCTGTTTGATGGATGCTTTTTTATTGTCCAAGGTCATGATTTTGGGCGCCGAAATCACCTTGCCCTTGCTCTGGGTTTCCAGTGCATTGAGCTGCGCATCTATAACCATTGGCGTGCCGGCCACTCTCGAGAACTGGAAACCGAGGCCACTATCGGTGTTTGACGGCGGATAATTCATTGCTAGATCCCAGTCATAGGCGCCGCCCAGTGTATGACTGTCAACACCGCTCTGGGATACGCTCCAGTCAAAGCCCAGTTCATTGGAAACATCGCTGTTGACTTCCACTACCCGGGCTTCGATCATTACCTGGGGCGTTACTTTATCGAGCTCCTGCACAATTGCCTTTGCCTGCTTGATGACCCGATCGGTGTCGGTGATGACGATCAGGTTGTTTCGTTCATCCACCTCGGCTTTGCCGCGGCCTTCGGTGAGAATGTTCTGGATATGCGGCAGCACTTCGCTTTTGGCATTGGAGTAGTTAACAGGAATATATTCCGTGTGCATCGGCTCAAGCGCCAGTTCCTGCTCCTTGCTCTTCTGGGCGGCAAGGAGCGCGGCTTCCCGTGCGCTTTCCTCTTTTCGTAGCGTGTCCAGCGTGGCGATTCGAACGATGTTTCCTTCCATCGTTTTACCCAGCTGGTTCATCTTGAGAATGAGGTCCAGGACCTGATCCCAGGGTACCGGCTTATCAAAGGAAAGCGTCACCGTTCCGCTGACGTCCTTGTCGATGGCAAAGTTCATTCCGCTGACTTCACGAAGGATGCGGAAGACATTTTTTATGTCGGTTTCATAAAAATCGAGGGCAATAGGCTCCCCGGTATATTTCTTTTGATTTTCTTCAGGCGTCGTTTCGGCTGTCTGGGAAGACGTCTTGGTCGCTGCCGCAGGCGCTGACTTTGGTGTTGCAACCGATGTGGTTTGAGCCGAGGCCGGGGATTCCGTTTTTTCGGGCATTAGCTTGCTGTCGGCAAGGGTCATTTCGGCTGCCGGTGGTTTGGCAGGAACCGAGGATGCGTCGAAATGCACCTTGAGAAGATCGCCTTCCTGTTCCACAGAATAGGGCACCGATTCACGCAGATCGATGGTAAAGAAGGTCTGGTTCGGCGCGTTCTTTTGTTTGTAAGGCAGAATCTTGTTCACTGCGCTTTCAAATCCGGTGGTAATCAGTGGGCGTTCGCGGTAATCCGGCAGCTTGGTGTTAAAAAGGGTGAGCTTCAGCTGGTTGGCCCCCGCTTTTTCAAGGGTGTATTCCGGCTTTTCCGTCGTACCAATCAGGATGGTGGATTTTCCGCCGGCTTCGCCGGTGAAATCGATTCGGTTCACCCAGCCGATGGCGGAAGAGGAGACCTGTATGGGGCCTGCGTCCGAAACCTGTTCGGCCGCGGCCGTATATACCGGGGCTTTTTTGGTTGCGGCCCGGACGTCTTCACCGACCTGAATAACCAAGCCGTCTTTTGTCGGTGTTTCGGTATAGGCGGGAGGGTTGGAATTGCTGGTGTCCAGCACCAGTCTGATTTTGTTCGGATGCGTATAATACCTTACACGCTTAACCCACGGTGAGTCGGAAGCGATTGATTGCTCATTGGTATAGGGGCTTTTGATATTCCTCAGATCATAAACGATCCTGGTAGGATTGGTAAGCGTAAAGGATGTATAATCACGAATCGTCCCGTTTGCCGAAACGCGGATCACCTCATGGTTATCTTCAGTTTTAGCGGATACATCCGACAGCCTGGTCGCTTCAGGGGCCTCACCAGTTTCCTGGGAGGACTCCTCGCTCACGGTGGCTGCCGGCATCGGCGACTCCTGCACATCGGCGGTTGCGACGGCAGGTTGAGCAGCAGCTTCCGGAGATGATTCGTCGCCCAATGTAGTCGGAAAGAGGACTTCCAGCTGGGTTTCGTTTCTGTTGATTGTATAGGTGCTGTCGCGGGTAAGATCGATTGCCACCCGAACGGTTTTGCTATCCGCGTCAAGTTCCTTGGGCTCGATCCCGCTGACAAGTCCCTTTGCGGAGGTCTGGAAAGAAGCCGATGGATCAAGGCCCGTATTCGGGAAGTATAAGACGACCCCGACAGGATCGGCCTGTTTGACCGATGTGAAGGTGAGCATCTTGTTTCCGGTAATCCGGACGATGGTTCCCTGGTCTGCTTCAACGACATTGATATTGTTGATCAATGCCAGGTCGGACGCCGGCTCCGTTTCCTGATAAGCCTCCTCCGGTTGCGGTTGGGCTTTGGTGGCACAACCGGCCGGAAGTGTGGCCATTAGGGCAAATAACAGAAGCAACATCAAACGCTTGGATAGTCTCTTAATCAGGTACGCCATCTTATTCTTCTCCAAGAGGTTTTTGAAGTTTAAGTTCTCTCGTGCTGGACGTTTCTCTTCCCAGAAAGTCCTTGGTTTTTTCTTCAATGACAACACGGTCTTTTTCTATTTTTGTAACGGTTCCTGAATTGACGCCGATATAAGTACCGGGTTTCAGGATATAGGGCTTTCCTGTAACATCTTCCACCATTGCCCTGTTGCCGCTTTTTGCCATGAGGACCGCGACAAGTTTCAACTGGCTGATGTCTATTTTTTCAAGCGGTGTCAGAGGCCTTTTCGGGATAGTGCTCGCAGCGGCCTCTTGGTTTGCTTCATTTGAAAACAGGGCAGCAAACGGATCAATCCTTCCGGTGGGATCATACCGGGGTATCGTTTCATCCAGCAGGCTTTTTTTAAGCGATACCTGGTTCGATGCTTCCGGCTGTGGAGTGGTTTCTTTCGTCTCTACCGGCTGAGGTGCCGAGGCTGCGTTGGCTTGAGTTTTCGCAGATGGAGTCGAAGCGGTCTCTTTTTGATCCGTACCGGGAACCACCGTTACCGGTGCGGTTCCCGTGACTTGGGCCGCTGTGCCTTCGGCAGGGGCTTCCTTTTGGGCGTCAGAAGCGGGTTTTTTCGCCTCAGTTACCGCTGTTTTCGGGGCCGTCTGCTGGATGTGTTTTTCAACCACCGCAGGTTTGGTCGGAGGCGGCGTTTCATCACCGCAGCCTGTCAGGAAACAAAGCATCAGAAACAGGCAGGGGATCAGGAAGAGAATCGAATTTTTATTCTTTGGAATAGACCACATCATGGGAATACCTTATTTCCTACTGGTTTGTCGGCTTTTTGTTCTGTCGTTTTCCGGTTTCTTTTCTTCATTTTCTACAAACTTGTAGGTAATTGCCGTGCAGGAAGTATCAAGTTCCGAATTTTTATTTCCGGATTTCATATTAATATTATTGATGTTGACGATACGATACAGCCTGGAAACATTATCGAAAAACGTTGCAACGTTATGATAATTGCCGGACACCTTGATTTCCACGGGAATTTCCGCATAAAAATCCTTTTTCACCTCCGCTTTCGGCTGGAAGAGCAGAAATTGAAGGCCGGCATCCTGCCCTGATTGAGAGATGCTTGTAAGAAGCGACGGGATTTCCTTGGTTTCCGGTAGAACCGCTTTGGCGAGCATGAAGTTCTCCTCGGCTTTTTTCATTCGTGCCCGGGCGTCTTCAAGCTGAGCCGCTTTTTTCCGGGTGATGACAAGCTGTTGCTCGAGAGAAGCTTTTTGGTTTTTAAGGCGATCTATTTTTTCAATTTTCGGAAGATAGGAAAAATAGAAAAACCCTCCCGCAAGGAGTATAAAGGCACCGATACAGATGAGAAGCCGGTGCATCCGGTTCAGCTGCCCGACCTTTTCAAACAGAGGGTCCAACGAATCCATAGCGCTTTTCTTTTTTGTCATGATGAGGCCGCCTTCTTGTCCGAAGCTTCTTCAGCTTTTGCCTTGCTGCACGTTATGTCAAAGCTTTTCAGGCTTAAGGAGTTCTTAAGATTCTCTTGTTTTGTACTGTCCAGATTGACATTGGAAAAGAGCCCTGAGCCCTCGAGTCGCGTCATGAAATCGGCCACCGTCTTGTTATCAAGGGCGATCCCCTTGATTTTGACGGTGTCGTCGTTATCCGAAAAACTGGTGAACCACATTCGTTTTGCCACCACCAAATCGGTCATGGCCTCCAGCATTTGAATGGGTTCACGCCGCGTCTTTTTAAGATTCATGATGACCTGGGTTTTCTTTTCAAGCGCGGCCAGCTCTTTATTGATTTTATCCACTTCTTTTGCAGCGGCGGTCTGCCGGGTCAGTTCCTGGTTGATCTGATTGATTTGCGTATTCAGTTGGGTGATTTTTTTTGTCCAGAAGCTGCTTATATAGTACAGAACCCCTGCGACAAAGACCAGCGAAAGAACAAAGGCTGAAATCTGCCGTCGAATGTTTTCCTTTTGCCTGGCCGCTCTAAACGGGAGTAGATTTATTCGTATCATTTGTCGTCAACTCTTCGCAGTGCCAGTCCCAGCGCGATGGCCGCCTGGGGGGCAATTTGTTCAAGGAACGCCGGTTCAAATTTGTTTGGATTGATTGCCAGATTGCCGAAAGGGTTAATGGTTTCGACAGGGACATCGGTTTCGGTGCCAAGCATGTTCCTGATGGCTTCGACATTTGCACCGCCACCGCTTAGAATGATCCGGGAGATATCGCTTTCACCGAAAGAGGAATAGAAAAAGTCAAAGGCCCGTCGCACCTCGGTGGTCCATTCGGTTGAAAAAACGGAAAAGATCTCTTCAAGCGCTTCCCCGGAAATTCGATCGTCCTGTTTCCCGGTTTTAATTTCCTCCGCCTCCTCAATCGAACATTCAATCTGGGAGGCGATCTGCAGGGTGATCTGGGCGCACCCCAGTGAGATGTCCCGCATGAAAAGAGAGGTGTCACCTTTTAAAATATTCAAGGATGTTTTTTCGGCACCAATATCGATGAGTGCGACGATCTCCCCCTCTTCCTCATCCACCAGGTTTTCTTCGGCCAGATAGCTTGCTTCAAAAGCATTTTGGAGGGCAAAGGCGTCCACATCGATAATGCAGGCCTGGCGACCGGCCGCATCAACCAGGGAGATATAATCATCAACAAGGTCTTTTTTCGCTGCAACCAGAAGGACGCTCATCTGATTTTTATTTTTTCGATTTTCACCGAGGATCTGAAAGTCAAGGTTTACGTCATTGATATCAAAAGGGATATATTGTTCCGCCTCGTAATGGATTGTTTCCAGCAGCTGTTCCTCAGTCATGGTTTGGACGTTTATTCTCTTGACGATGATGGAATAGCCACCCACCGAGATGGCGACCTTTTTTTCTTTCACTTTGTGTTTTTTTAGAAGTTTTTTGATTAAATCGGCCACAGCCTCAGTATCTTTGATGGTGCCGTCTTCCATAAAGTCGGGGTCGATTTCGACAATGCCGAGATTTTTCAGGACCCGGCCGGATTTGCCGTGTTCGATTTCAGCGATCTTGATGGAGTGTGAACCGATATCCAGCCCTACCAGATGATCTTTTTTTGAAAGTGCCATAATTAACTCTTAGTCACTGAATACCTTATGTTTTTCAGATAAATTTAGGCCAAGTGCCAGAATGATTTTTCGTTTGGTATCCATTCGGCAGGGATAACCTTCCTCAATTCGTGAAATGGTGATGGGTGATACACGAGCCTTTCTGGCCAGTTCGGCCTTGCTCATCAGCAACGACTCTCGAAAAGCTCTCAGAGAGTTGCCTCCCACGGGTTTTTTTTCCTGGGCATTTTTCGTCATCGGCTTTTTCATCTATTCTATGTAGAGTTATCGAAAATCTTTGATCTTGTTCGCCAATGGTATACTTATCGGCCGGTATCGGAAAAAAGTCAAGTAAATTATATATAATTTTAATATAATTTTGCATAACTATAATATATTGTGTTGAGCATTATGTGTAAATGGCATATATTGTATCTACCAATTTTATCATTTCGGTTGAGCATTCCTGGAAGTCGGTATATTGCTGTTGAACAGAGGTAAATTCTTTAAATCAAAAAAATTGAAACATGATGCATGAAAGCCGGTTGAGCAAGACGGCGGCTCATATTGCCAACCAAGGAGGTTGATCGGCATTTCAAGGAAAAACTTGAGGGCTGCGGGCAGAAAAAAGACGGTGACATCGTCTTTTCTGCCGCCCGGGATTTCCATCGGCAAGTTCAAGCCTCGAAATTCCCGTTTATCGCCTTGACTTGATCTTTGATTTTCCATACTTTGACACAATTCACTTTAATGACCGTTTGAGATTGTTCATCAAAGGGCAAGCTTTTCATGACATCCGCCTTAGAAGCAGAAAAAGCAAAACCCTATCGACTGGTTAAATTTTTTACCTTTACCAGCCTTGTTGTGGTTTTTGTCGGCGCCCTTGTCCTGTCCGCACTGTTTATCCATTGGACGCGAACGATCAACCAAACCAAAAGCGAAGACTATGCCAAACTTCTCATCGCCAATCTGAATTACCAGGTGTTCTATAATTTCAGTATTCCGGTTGTGTGGAAATTCGGGGGAATACAACTACATAACAAGGAACAGTACGATTTGATGGACAAGGTGGTTCGAAATGCCGTGCAGGGCTATCATGTCGAAATGGTAAGAATATATTCACCCAGTAATATTATTTCATACAGCTATGATAATTCCGAGGTGGGGTCGGAGAGCGTCAGCAGCACGGCTTTTCAGAAAGCGCTTTTAGGTAAAACGAGCTTCAAACTCACCCAGCGGGGTTCTTTTTGGGGGATTATTCTCGGGGTCCCCAAAGAGGTTAAGATGGTGGCGGTATCACCTTTCCGGGCAGAAAATCCCACCCTTCATTTTGTAAAAGGCAAGGGAATTGTGTTTGCACCGGAAATGGAAAGCGATGCTGAGAAGGAAGATGTCGAGAGCCCCATTTTCGGGGTATTTGAGGTGGTTCGGGATTTGACCGAGGAATATCGGAAGATTTTTGATTTCCAGAAACTCATGATCCTGAGTATTACCGGGGTGATGGCGGTTCTATTGCTGGTACTGCGGCTGGTGGTAAAAAAAAGAGAGGGTGTGCTTGAACGACGCGCCGTGGAGCAGCTTGAGCTGAAAGAGCGACTTGGCCGTGCCGAGCGTCTTTCCGCCCTCGGAGAATTGACAGCGGGGGTTTCTCATGAAATCAGGAATCCTCTGGGGATCATCAGAAGTTCCGCGGAGCTTCTCAGGAAGAAGATGGCGGCCTATGAACCTGGAAACCCGGTTGCCGACATTATTGTTGAGGAGTCAGGCCGCCTGAACACCATTATTACGGATTTTTTAAATTTTGCCGTGCCCAAGGCACCGCACCTGCTTCCGACGGATGTAAAGGAGGTTGTTGAAAAGAATTTGAATTTTCTCGATCCGCAGATCCGGGAGAACCATATCTTGGTATCCAGGCATTATGCGCCAGATCTACCGGCGGTGATGGCGGACCAGGGGCTTCTCTATCAGGCGTTTTTAAATGTTTTCATCAATGCCATGCAAAGCATGACAAGCGGAGGGAAAATCGACATTGAAGTTACACAAAAGGATCGATGGATTTCCATTTCGTTCAAGGACACCGGCAGGGGAATTCCCGATCATGTACTTGGCAAGGTGTGGGATCCTTTTTTTACGACCAAGGAAACCGGGTCGGGTCTTGGACTCGGTATCGTCCGCAATATAGTCAAATCCCATGGGGGAGACGTAACCATCGCCAACCGGCCGGAGGGCGGCGCTGAGGTCATGGTGACACTGCCCGGGCAGTGAAAGGTAAATCATGGAAACGGTATTGATCGTCGATGATGAAAAGAATTATCCGCCTATTTTGAGTGCTGTCCTCGAGGAGGAGGGGTTTGAGACCCTGACGGCGGGGAGCGGACCGGAAGCATTGAAGCAGCTCGAAAATGCGGATGTGGATCTGGTGCTGACGGATATGAAAATGCCTGGAATGGACGGTATAGAGCTTTTAGAGCAGATCAAACAAAAGGATCCGGAACTGCCGGTAATCATGATGACTGCTTACGGGACTGTGGATAAAGCCGTCGAAGCCATGCAAAAGGGCGCCTACAGTTATATTCTGAAGCCGTTTGATAATCAGCGGTTGGTTATTTTTGTCAACAAGGCCATTAGTATGTTCCGGGTGGTGAAAGATAACCGGCGTCTTCGGAAAGATGTTTCAAGCCAGTACCGGTTCGGTAATATCATCGGCAAAAGCAAAGCCATGAAGGAGGTATTCCAGACCATCGAGAAAGTGGCCCCGGCCAATGCCACGGTACTGATCGAAGGTGAAAATGGTACCGGCAAAGAACTGGTGGCCAAGTCGATTCATTTCAACGGTACGCGTCGGGACAAGCCGTTTGTTGCGGTCAACTGCAGCGCGCTTGCGGAAACCCTGCTGGAGAGCGAATTGTTCGGTCACGAGAAAGGCGCCTTTACAGGTGCCGTGGCCATGCGCAAGGGCCGCTTTGAGATTGCCGATACCGGCACCCTTTTTCTGGATGAAATCGGAGAACTTTCTCAGAATCTGCAGGTGAAGCTGCTGCGAGTACTTCAGGAAAGGACGTTTGAACGGGTGGGTGGCATGAAGCCCGTGACGGTAGATGTGCGTATTATCGCCGCCACCAATAAAAAACTAAAGAAGGAAATCGAAGAAGGAAGGTTTCGGGAAGACCTTTATTACCGGCTGAATGTGCTCCATATTCCGCTTCCACCGCTTCGGGAGCGGAGAGAGGACATTCGACTTCTGGTGGATTACTTTATTCGAAAATATGCCGAAGAGCGGGGGTCGGAAATTCCCGTTACCGGCGTAGACCATGATGTGGCCCGCATGCTCTATGATTACAGCTGGCCCGGTAATGTCCGGGAGCTTGAAAATGTTATCGAGCGAGCCATGATCCTATGTCCGGGCGGTAATATCACCGTTGAGGATCTCCCGAAGCATTTTCGTCACCAGGCAACCCAGACCCTCGACCTGGGGGAAATACCCACCACTGCCAAACTCAATGAAACCCTCACCATTGTGGAAAAGGCATTGATTGTTCGAGCGCTTAAACTGAGCGGCAATATCCAGACCAGGGCGGCGGATCTCCTGGGAATCGGGAAAAGCGGCCTGAGCCAGAAAATCAAAAAATTTAATCTGGATGTCGGGTCAAAGGACGCTTAGGAGCCCATTTCAAAACGCCCCATTTCGGCCAATCTCTGCGTTGGTCGAAAATTTCAATCCTCGGAATACCCGAGTATGCCTGCGGTTGAAATTTTCGATCCGCCTTGAGCTTGGCAGAACTGAAACGTTTTGAAAATGGCTCTTAGGACAATGCTTTTTTCAGAAATTTTTAGCTTACGTCCGGAAATTGTTCCCGGACCACATTTGTAAAGATGGAATCCGGGTATTTTTCAATCAATTTTTTAGACGTCTCTTTCTGAAGATCGGTTTTTCCCATGGCGCCATATTGCCGGGCCAGCGCAAAGAGGGATTCATCCCCCATCAAAGGGTTGGCGGCGGATGCCAATTCGTTAAAAATAGCCGCGGCTCCTTCATGGTCTCCCTGTTGTGACAAAGCATAGGCAAGGCTGCTTTTTGCGAGGTATTCAAAAGGATAAACGCCTTTGAAATCCTCAACTGCTTTTCGATAGAGTGTCTCTGAAGCTTTATACTCACCGGCGGAAAAGCTGCAACCGGCAAGGAAATAATTCGCGAACTTTCCGCCGGTTTTATTTCCATAGGTTTCAATAACTTTTGTCAGAGCATCTTTGGTGCCCTTGTAAGCCTCCACATCTCCGCTTTTGCTTTGAACGGTTTCATATTGGGATATAACGCTGGAAAGCGCCGAAAGCGATTGGTCTTCGGCTTTGTTTGAAAAATAGTTGACCGTAGAAATGATCGCCACCACCACAACGATGGCTGTTAGGGCGGAGATGATTTTATTTTTATGCTCGACCACCTGTTTCACAAGTTTGGATGAAGCGGTAACAAATTCATCCGGCTGTTTCAGCTGTTTTCTATTCTTGTAACGTTTCACTGCCATGCGATCCTCCATTATAGCGCGAACATAGTTGCCATAGCATCCGACGAAGATGTCCCGGTTTATTGATCAGGCCATACAAGTGATTTGTGAATCCATCCCCGATCGCCGTCCGTATGCAATACATATAACCAACTGCCTTGTTTTTTCAAAACCTTGAAAGGAATTCCGGAATCGGCTTTAAAAACGATGTCATATTTTGTGCCTGGACCGGAGCGAATGTTGCAGTCGTTTGTTTTCGTAATGACCGATTCATCATGGTTGACCAGCGATGCACTAATCCAGCCCTCATCTCCTTCGAAATCTTTGAAGTGGTACCAATCGCCTTTCTTCTCCAGAACCAGCATCGGATAGTAAGCCTCCACTTTCCAGAGAAGAGTACTCGAGTCGCTCGGTTCGGATCGGATATTGGCAACCGGAACCTTGACGGAGATAAATTCCGCCAGGGCCGCGCCCGGAAACAGCAGGCTGACGCCAACAAAGAAAAAAAGAAGTCGTTTCATTTGTCACTGAAAAATGTCATGTCCGGCAACCGGACACAGGTTAATTGATTGCCGTAAACCGCACCGGTATCAATACCGATTTTATCAGGCTGAATCAGTGGTTCCGGAAACGGCGTGTGCCCGAAAACGATCGTCTTGCCGAAGTCGGTCCGGGTACTGATAAATGGTTCCCGGATCCACATAAGATCCTCCGCTTTCTGATGTGCCGGCGGAACGCCCGGTCTCATCCCCGCATGAACAAAGATGTAATCTTCAGTCTCGTGACATAAAACAAGTGAATTGAGAAAGTCAAGGTGTTCTTTGGGTATGGACAGTGGATTCCGACCTGCATTGTGTCTATAATAGCTGTCGATTGTTTGCTGTCCACCGTTATATAAGAAGGTAAGCGGGTGGACGCCCGAGAGAAAATCAAGAAACATGGCCTCATGATTTCCTTTGAGGAAAATGGTGTTCGGATATTTTTTCTGGAGGGTGATTAAAAAATCCAGCACTTCATATGACCGGGGCCCCCGGTCGATATAGTCTCCCATCAGGACCAGCATGTCCCGGGCCCAGTCGATGTCGATTCGCTCCAACAGGCGCTGAAGCTTGTCTATACATCCGTGAATGTCGCCGATGGCGTAAATTTGTTTCATGTTATTCAATGATAAATCTCCGGACAGGGCGATCAATCCGTGTGAGGCCTTCCGCTTTTGCCGCCGTCACTGCTTCTGCATACTCCCCGGCCGTTGGCGGCCGATCAAGCGGCGGAAAATGAGCGGCCCGTCCGCAGGGATGGTACTGGGCCATAATGTTGACATAAGTGTCCGTCGAAATTTCCCGGCCAATGAACTGCATGATTTCATTTGTATCCGCAAGACCGCCGGGAAGCACCAGATGGCGCAGGAGAAGACCCCGAAGCGCAATACCGTCAGGGCCGACGGCAAGATCCCCCACCTGACGATGCATCTCCCTTATAGCGGCACAAGCATACGTCGAATAATCGGGCGCGCCGCATAAACGACGGGATGTATCCGATCGCCAGAATTTAAAATCGGGCATGTAGATATCGATAATGCCATCGAGGAGCCTTAACGTCTCTGTCCGGTCGTATCCGCTTGTGTTGTACACCAGCGGGATGTGAAGTCCTTTTGATGCAGCGATCTCGAGGGATTCGAGAATTTGGGGGACGACATGGGAAGGGGTGACGAAATTAATATTATGGCAGCCCGCCTCCTGCAGTGCGAGCATCATTTCCGCCAGTTCATCCGGGGTGGCCCGTCGTCCGTTTCCTTCATGACTGATGTCGTAATTCTGGCAAAATACGCACAGCAAATTACAGCGTGTAAAAAAAATGGTGCCTGAACCACGGCTTCCCACCAGTGGAGACTCTTCACCAAAGTGGGCGCCGCAGGAGGAGACTTCGGCGCTTTTCCCCGTGCGACATACGCCGAGTTCTTCCTCCAGGCGATTCACCTGGCATGTCCGGGGGCACAGGCAACAGGATGATAGCCCTTTCCGGGCAGCCAGGACGGCTTTGGCAAGCCGACCGTCCTTCGCAGCCGAAATGTATGCGGGAGGCATTGAGCTCATGGCAGGCGCCTGTTCGTTGTTGGCTTCTATTTGTGTCCGGCAGGTCGAACGAGAACCTTTCGCGCAAGACCCTGGCCGATACTCAGCCGGTTATAACCCATGGCAATGACGAGCTGGCCCTGGTGGTTGTTGGTAATCACATCCACCGGCTCCTCTTTTCGCAAGCCCATTGATATGAGCCTCATTTGAGACATCTTACCGCCGACATAATCTTTGATGACAACACGTTCCCCGGGTCGAGCATTCGAGAGCGGAATCAAGTCCGAGCGATGGGCCAGGCAGTCCGAACAGATGCCATAGATCTCCATTTTATGTTGAAGCATGTGAAATCCGCTTGCGGCGGCGATATCCTGCTGGAGACGCTCGAGATCATTGTTTTTGAATTCCGTGATGTTGCCGCATCGGGTACAGATCATATGATCATGATGCTGGCCCAGATGTCGATGTTCATATCGGGTCTGTCCGTCGTGGAATTTTCTTTTCTGGGCGAACCCGAACCGGCACATCAAGTTGAGGGTTTGTCGGACAAATTCGTTCGAAAAATGGACGCCGTTTTCGGTGAGGTTTTGCTGAAGCTCCGGGGCCGTGACATGTTTTTCGGTTTGAAGAAACACTTCGAGAATTGCGAAACGATCTTCAAACTTATCGATATGCGTTTGTTGGAAGAGCTTTTGAAAATGTTCTTTTTCTTTAAGATGAACAGGTTTCATAGTTTAAACTTCATCGGGTCGGTCCCGGGATATCATAAGTGGTGCAGGAGCCGCCGGCACAGGTCCGGCTTTGGGCGCTGGGACCGGCCGTTGCGCCTCCGCCCCCGGTCATACTATAGCTTGCCGTGCTCATCACCCGCTCAAAATCAGAAGCTCCACAGTGGGGGCATTTCATTTCAACCGTATCGTTTTGTCCCATGACCAGGAGTTCAAAAAGTTCCTGACACTTCAGACATCTGAATTCATACAATGGCATCTAAACTCTCCTTGCGTAATCAATCCCGGCGACGGTTTCAAATCTCCGGGAGCGTTATTCCCATGATCTTTCCATGGATTGTCTTGATATCATATCTTCTAAATATATCAATGGCAAGGGGGGCGGGGCATGCAAGCAGGGTGATCGCATGTAAAATCGGCTGATGTAATTATCGGGGTCGGAATCGCTGTCGGGATCGCTATCGAGTCTTTTTCGATCCCGATAGCGATTTCGACCCCGATTACACCGTCGAATCCTGCATGCGATTGCCCTGGATATGCAAGAGACAGGTGTCCAACTTCCTATCGTTACATCACCACCGGCAATCGTACCACAAACCGGGACCCTTTCCCAACCCGACTTTCAAAGGTCAGGGTGCCCCCGTGCTTCCGCACGATTTCATGACTGATATACAGTCCGAGGCCGGTGCCCTGGCCCGCGTCCTTGGTGGTGAAAAAAGGCTTGAAGATGTCCTTTTGAATGGGCAAGGGGATTCCCGGACCCGAATCGGTGCAGTCGAACACAACCTTGCCTTCCGGCCGGTCGAAATAGGTGGATAAAGCAATGGTGCCGCCGCTATCGGTCATCACTGCTTGAATGGCATTTTTCAGAATATTGAGTGCCACCTGCCCCAGCGTTGCGAAATTGCCCGAAATGTCCGGCAGGGGGTCTTCGAACGACACGTCTATGTCCAAACCGGTATTCTTGTACTGGTTTTGCATAATTCGACAGGCGTCCTTTATCACCGTGTTCAAATTCACCGTTTCTTTATAGGTGTCTGTCTGCCGGGAGAGTCCCAGAAGGCTTCGGACGATGGTTTTCGCCCGGTTCAGCTCCTTTTCCACAAAGGCAAGATCGTCAAGCATCGCTTCTTCGGTGGGATTGCCGGGCGATTCCTCGATATCTTCAACCGTGCTCTGGACAAGGCTGATGGCGGTGGTCAGGGGGTTGTTGAGTTCATGGGCAACCCCCGCCACAAGTTGCCCGATGGCGGCGAGGCTTTCGGAGCGGATGAGCTGTTCCTGGGTTTTTTCTTTCTCCTTAAGGGCGATGCTCAACTTCCGTGTCCGGTCCGCCACTTTTTTTTCGAGCTGGTTGTTGAGTCTGGTTATCTTCTGGTATGACAGGGCGTTTTCCAGAGCCAGCGCGCTCTGGCTGCATACGGTTTCGAGCAGGTCGAGATCTTCCCGGGTGAACAGTTCTCCGGATCGCTTTTCGCCCAAGAGCAGAAAGCCGCTGAGCCTGTGGTGAAACTGTAGGGGAAATGCCCATATCGCCTCCCGGATTTCACCGGCAAGGCCTTCAGACCCGCAAATAGCCCCGCCTTCCATTTTTGGAAGATCTTTTAGTGCGACGGGACCCGTCCCGCCTTTGAGCAGCCGGACGATAGAATCATGTTCTGAAACAACATTGCCGGAGCCGGCGCTTTGGCGATACAAAACGCGTCCGCTTTTTTCTCGATATCGTATGAAAAGAGCATAATCCTGGACTTTCATGGCCTCTTCTATGGCGCTTAGAATTTTTTGCGCGATGGCGGAGGTGTCAAGTTCCGAAACAATCCGCCGGCTGAGTTCTTTAAGGGTTTTTTGGTAGGAGTACGACTCCTTGTCGAATAATTTATCCACAAGGCGTTGAATGGTATTTTTAATGGGGCCGAAGATAAAAGCGATCAATAGGAAGAACACCACGGGAATTAGAAGAGAGTCGGACGGAACGAACGCCGAAAACACCCGCCCCGCAATGACAATCAAAATCGCGTAGAGACAGGTCAGAAATGCTGTCAGGCAGGAGTATATCAGGCTTTTTTTAACCAGAAGTCCCATGTCCAGAAGATCGTGTTTAAACAGTCCCACGCCAAAGACCACCAGGGGAATGAAGCTGAAATTACCGGGCGGGTACAGGGGAAAACCATGGATGGTCAGGAAGTTGAGGCCGTTGAGAAACCCCAGGGAACCGAAACCCACCAGCACATACTTGAGTCTGTTTTTTCGGGCACTGCTTGTTGCCTTGCGAATGCAGCGGCAGACAAGTGCCAGGATGTAGATGGTCGTTACGACCTCGCCAAGTGCAAACAGAAAATAGAGGGGACCGGCGGCAGCGATAAAACCGAATACATGTTTCACCATACGGGGGATATACAGCTTCGTTGGGGCAAGGCAAATCAATATGGCGGCATATCCATAGGCAGACCGGACGAGCCCTTTTCCGTTTTCAATTTTGAGATATTCCTGAAAAAACGCGATATACAGGGGCAGGAGAAGCGGGATGAACAGGTGCTCCAGACGGCTTGCCGCCAGTGCATGTTGACCGGACCGGGTGATGGATGAAAACAGGGCGTTTGAATAAATGAGGGAGGCCAGCAGACAAAGGATGAAAAACAGGCGCTTCATTTTCGACCGGGCACCTCTTGCCAGGGTCAATATGGCCAGGGAAATAAAACAGATGATCGATAGAAGCGGCGGAATGCTGTAGATGGTCATGGTGGTATCGGGATTCAGAGGTTGAAGGGTTCACTGCCGAAGAAAGTGCAACGGAAAAATGACAGGATGACCGAGATGGTGCGGTTGTGTGTTAAAGTGGAACAAATCTCCGGATTCATAGAACCCGGTATGGTTATTGTTTTATTTCAAGCAGTTCTCTGGCATGATTCAGGGTGGCTTCGGTGATGGTTTCGCCGCCGAGCATTCTTGCGATTTCCTGAATTCGCTCTTCGCCCTTGACGGGCGAGATGGTCGTGCAGGTTCTTTCGTCCATCACGTGCTTGGATATTTTAAAATGGTGCGTTCCGAATTTTGCAATCTGCGGAAGATGGGTGATGCAGATGATCTGGTGGTTTCGGGAAAGCGCGAAAAGCTTCCGTCCCACCACCTCCGCAACCCCGCCGCCGATTCCCGCATCCACCTCGTCAAAGACAATGGACTCCAGGGCTTCTCCTTCTGCCAGGATGGCTTTCAGGGCCAATACAACCCTGGAAAGCTCTCCTCCGGATGCGATGCTTGCCAGCGGTTTCAAGGTCTCCCCGGTATTCGGACTGATCATGAATCGGACCTGGTCGATGCCGGTGTCTCGAATACAGTTGCCCGCTGCGGTTAAATGGGGAGGATGCCCATCCCCGGCCGGCTGAGTTTCAAGCCGGATGTCAAAGCGTGCCTGGGGCATATTCAGGGAGATGAGTTCCTCCTCGATTTTTTTCGAGAGGTTATTGGCCGCTTCCGTCCTTCTTTTGGAAAGTTCCAGTGCCGCGTTTTCAAGCTCCCTGTGGCCGTCGGTGAGTTGCCGCTGCATATCGGCAATTTCGGCGTCCAGTCCTTCCAGAGTATTCATCGCCCGGTTGAGGGTTCCCAGGTGTTCGATCACCGCTTTGATGGAACCGCCGTATTTCCGTTTCAAACGGTTCAGAACATCAAGTCGCTCCTCCACCGCTTCGAGTTTCCCCTCTTCAAAGCTGTCCCGGCCCAGATAGTCCTGGAGCGTCTGGATAACATCTTCAAGGTGAAAGCGGATATCCTCAAGCTGTTTTACCGGACCGGTCAGTTGGGGATCCAGCCGGGTATTGGCTTCCAGAGATTTCAATACCGCCGTCAATTGCTCCATTGCGGCCCCGGGCGCATTGTAGAGCGCATCGAGTCCTTCGCTGACGGTTCTTATCAGAGCGGCTGAGCTTTTAAGGCGGGTCCGTTCTTTTTCCAGATCCTCGTCTTCTCCCAGGATCGGAGTTGCATTTACAATTTCCCCTCTCTGTTCTTCCAGCAAATCCATCTGCGCTACGGCCTGCTTCCTTTTTTCCTCCAGACGGCGAAGGGTGTCGGCCATGGGCTGAATCTTTCGATAGGCTTCCGTCAGATCGCTCCGGTGCCGAACCAACCCGGCAAACTGGTCGAGAATCAATAGGTGTTCGTCTTCCTTGAGCAGTTTTTGATGCGCATGTTGTCCGGCGATACTGGCCATGTTTTCCATCAATTGCCCGAGCATCTGGACCGTCGCCTGTCGGCCGTTGATGTAAATGCGGCTGGAGTCGTGGTTGGAGATGATGCGCCGAACCAACAACCCCTCCGAAGCATCCAGTTCATAGGCTGCCATCTGCCGGGCCACGCTGCTTTCCGGGGGAACCAGAAAGCGGGCTTCAAGTTCTGCGGACTCCGAATCCGTGCGTATGAGCTTCGGTGTGGCACGACTGCCCAGAAGCAGATTGACGGCATTGATGATAATGGATTTTCCCGCCCCGGTTTCTCCGGTCAGGACAGTGAGCCCCGGAAGAAAGGAGACATTCAGGTCGTCAATAATGGCAAAATTGCGGATGGAAAGTTCTTGAAGCATGGCCGCTCGTATTGGATGAATGTGCAGAAGGCAATTTATTCCACCTGCCTATGAGAAGTTTCAATCGGCGTTTTTATGTCATATTCCGGGCGGATTGTAAAGTTGTCTCATAAAAAATCCGAAGGTAAAAAGGCTTTACAATTGCAAAACTTTGAATTATATAAGTTAGATACGGACTTTTTGCGCTGTTTTGTTTTCACGGAAACCGGTTCTAATTTGCAATTTGTTCCATCGAAGTTGCCTTTTTACGAACAGAAGGATTCATCTTTTTCTGAATCCGTCAAAAGAGAGAACGGGCCAATGGAAAAGGATCTGCCCCTGGTTCTTGCCACGAGAAACAGGGGGAAAATCAGAGAAATCAGCGAACTGCTCAGGGACTACCCGGTCCGGGTTCTATGCCTGGATGATTTCGGGCCGACGCCGGAAGTTGAAGAAGACGGTACGACCTTTGAGGAAAACGCATATAAAAAAGCCTCCTTTGTCTCCAGAATCCTGGGCGTTCCGGCATTGGCGGATGATTCGGGCCTTGTGGTGGATGCACTGGAGGGGGCGCCCGGGGTGTTTTCCGCCCGCTTCGGAGGAGAACGCCTCACGGATCATGAGCGATGCGAGTTGCTGCTTGAGAAAATGCGCGGTGAGGTGAATCGGAAGGCTGCCTTTGAATGCGTTTTGTCCCTGGCGGTTCCCACGGGGGAGGCGCTTACCTATGACGCCAGGTGCGAAGGGGAAATTACCGAAGCGTGCATGGGCGCCGACGGTTTCGGGTATGACCCAATCTTTTATTATCCTCCTCTTAAGAAAACCTTCGCCCAGATCGATCTGGCGGAAAAAAGCCGTGTGAGTCACCGGGGAAAAGCGCTTTCCGAGCTTCAAGGTGAATTTGAAAAAATACTTGTATGGATTCGGCAGCATATGCCCACCGTTTCAAGACAGGGGTGCATGGGATCGAAGATGTCTTGAAATAAAATGCTGTCTTCATATCTGCAATGCGGTAGGATAGACCAGTGTAAACGGACATAAAAGGAGACGGATTATGGCACTGAACAAGGAAGATTTCAGTCTGGTTCTTAAAAGAGGCACGGATATCGTTTCCAGCATCGGCGGTATTGCGACATTGAACGAGGCCACCACGGTCCTCGGTCAAAAGCTGGACAAAGACAATTACGCCAAACTCAGCAGTATTCGTACAGAGGAAGTGCTGATAAAAATCGCCAATGCAATGATCATGTGCGATCCGGATACGGTATTTATCAACACCGGCTCCGAGGCCGACCGGGCGTTTATTCGGGAGCTTTCCCTGCAAAAGGGAGAGGAAGAAGCGCTGCCCATGAAGGATCATACGATCCATTACGACCTGAAGGACGAACAGGGCCGGATTATCGACCGCACCTATTATATTGTCAACGAGGGCGAGCAGGTCAGCAGCCTTGCCAACAAGATGCAGCGGGACCAGGCCACGGTTGAAATCCGGGAATTTATGACCGGCATCATGCGTGGCAAAACCATGCTGGTCGGACTTTACATGCGGGGCCCGGTGGGTGCGCACGCCGCCAACCCGGCCATTGAGATCACCAGCAGCGCCTACGTCATGCACAGCGCCGAAATTCTCTACCGGAACGCATTTTCCCAATTTGACGACGCCGTGGCCCAGTCGGGTCATTTTTTTGCCAATATCCACAGTGAGGGGCTCAACCGACTCGAGGACCTGCCCAATGCCCGGGTTTTCATGGATCGCAGCTGGCGCACCACCTACAGTTTCAACTGCACCTATGCGGGAAACACCCTGCTAATGAAAAAGGGAAACCACCGCTTTGCCGTGGACAAGGCTGTGTATGAAGGGCAGGGGGTGGAACTATCGGAGCATATGTTCATTACCGGCATACAAGGGCCCGGAGGACGGGTTACCTGGATTGCGGGAGCGGCGCCTTCCGGATGCGGTAAAACCACGACGGCTATGGCCGGCGATTGTTTTGTGGGGGATGACCTGGCCCAGCTTTGGATCGATGCGGAGGGAAGCATTCGATCCATCAATCCCGAATGCGGCATCTTCGGTATCGTGGAAGATGTCAACTGGGGGGGTGACCCGCACCTGATGGAACTTCTTCGAAAGCCGGGAACCGAGGTCATCTGGTCCAATGTGCTGATCGATGAAACCGGCGTGCCCCACTGGACCGGCAACGGAGAACCCACCCCGAAAAAAGGCCGCAATTTTCAGGGCGACTGGTTTGAGGGAAAACTGAATGCCGCCGGAAAGCCGGTACCGATCTCCCACCCCAACGCCCGGTGCACCCTGGCCTCCAAAGCGCTGTCCAACTATTCGGAACGGGCCGAAGACCCGGCGGGGGTCGAAATCCGGGTAATTACCTATTCCGGACGGGACAGTGATACCATGCCGCCGGTCTGGGCGGCCAAGAGTTCGGATGAAGGCGTAGTGATCGGCGCCTGCATCGTTTCCGCCGCCACGGCTACCGAGGTGGGCGCCACAGGTGTCAAACGCGCTCCGTGGGCCAATGCGCCGTTCATTCCCGGCTCCCTCGGGGATTATATGGATGCGCAGTTCCGGTTTTTCGGAAACGACAAAATTGCCGCGGACAAGCAGCCGGTACTTGCCGGGCTCAACTACTTTCTGACCCACGAAGCGCGGGGCGGAGAGTCCAAAAAGCTCCTGGGTGAAAAGCGGGACGTCAAGGTATGGCTGGCCTGGCTCGAGCGAAAGGCCCACGGAGATTTGGAGGCCATCGAAACCCCCATCGGATATCTTCCGAAATACGAAGACCTCAAAGATCTTTTTAACACCCTGATCGACAAGGACTATCCGGAAGAGCTCTACATCAAGCAGTTTTCACTATATTGTGACAATATCCTGAAGCGCCTTGAACTCCAGGAAGTCGCCTACGGAAAAGAGCCTCATATCCCGGAACGCTTTTTTGAGATTATCAAAGTTCAGAAAGAGGGGCTTACGGCGCTTAAAAGTACCTTCGGCGCCGTGGTTACGCCGGCACAGCTTTTGTCCGGTAAGTAGCCTTTCCAGCAAGCAAGAATTGACAGTAACGCAAAAGTGCATATTTTTCACCACAGAGAGCACAGAGAGCACAGAGGTCTCAGAGAAAAATAAATCCTTTCTTCTGAGACCTCTGTGCTCTCTGAGTTCTCTGTGGTAATTTTACTTTTAACGAGACTATTTAAAATAGAATGAACGATAACCTGCCTGAAAACCAGCGACTGGAGCGGCTTGCCGGCCTTCGGAAGCGGCGGGAAGAGATTCTTTCCCTGCCCCCCGAAACGGCACTGTCGAAAATCATGGCGGAAAAGCAGCCGGCTGCACTGGTGCACTCCTTCCCGGAGCAGGATTTTTATTTCCTGATTCACGATATCGGCCTCGGCGATGCCCTGCCCCTTCTGGCCCTTGCCTCCGACCGGCAGCGGGAATATGTCCTCGATATGGAGGGGTGGCATCGGGACCGGCTCAATGTTCCCGCCATGACCGGATGGCTCAGCGCCATGCTCATGGCGGACCCGGATCGGGTGACCTCCTGGCTTCTCAAGGATCAGACCGGGCTTCTGGAGCTTCTTCTGTTCCGAAACATCCAGGTGGTGCTTCGGGAGCACGACCAGGACCCCTCCAGTTTCGGGGATGAGTTTTTCACCCATGACGATATCTATTACCTGCGCATTCTGGACGATCCCCTTCTGGAGCCTTCCGAGGCGTTGGCGTCGGATTCGACTGAAAAGATAATGGATGACCAGCGGCGCGGATTTTTTCAGAAGCTTCTTGCCCGCCTGGCGGATCTCCACCATGCGGCGTATCAGAAAATTCTCCTGGAGGCGGCCAGCCTCATGCCGGCAGAGATGGAGGAAGAGGTGTATCGCCTTCGCAACGTGCGGATGGCGGAAAAAGGCTTCCTTCCTTTTGAAGAGGCGGTGGGGATATACCAGCCGATCTCCCCGGAGGCATTGGGCAGTCAGCCTGCCAAGACCTTTGGACGGGGTGAGGAAGATGACGAGGCGCTGATGGCGCCGCTTTATCCCGTCAAGCTGCTTCGGCAGGGCATGCCGTTCTCGGACGCTCTTCAGGAAATCGACACGCCCTTTCTGCTGCAGCGTATCCAAACGGAATTTGTCTCCCTGTGCAACCAGGTCATCGCCGCGGACCAGCAGAAAATTCAGGCGAAGGAGGCGCTGCAAACGGTGGTCGAAAAGGTCTGCGGCTATCTGAATATCGGCCTTGAAGCAAGTTCCTCAGAGCATGCGGCGGCAAAAGGAAAAAAAGCCGCCGCCATGGCCTCGTTGATCGAGCGTCTTCCCCTCTCCCAGATATTTCGCTTCGGCTATGGCCGGGCCCTTTCCTTGAAATGGCGGGTTGCGCGGTGGCGGAAAACGGCCTGGTATGAAAAGGCCGGACTGCCACTGACCTTCTGGGGGGAAAGCTGGCTGGGGGTCCTGGGGGGCCTGATGGTTGAAAAACCGCTCTACTTCGATAATTACCGGACCGGCCGAGGCCTGTATCGGGAGTTTAAATCCCTGGAAGAGATCGAGGCCACCGGGCAGGTCCTTTCAAATATCATGGCCGTGGATGAGCTTTTGGCCGGTATGGGGATTCGCTGTGAAAAAGACCCCGGCTATCTTTTGACCTGGCAGAACCTGATCCTGACCCTTTGGGTGCGGGCATATTCGGGGGTTGAGGAGGCCGGAGATTTCAATACCCAGGGTCGCCTGACCCCGATCCCGAAAAAAGAATTCAAGGCCTTTTTCAAGATGCTCTTCGCCCCGGGAAAGACGCAGGACGAGCCCTGGTTCAGGACCACCAAAACCATGAAAACCTCCTTTTTAACCTGGCTCTCCGGGCGGTCGGGAGTGTCGGCCGAAGAGATCACCGGGCGCCTCGGCGGCGTTCTGGACGAACTCTTCGACCGGGTGGATGAAGAGCTGGGGGCCCTCCAACCCGACGATATCGATCCCAGGTATATTCATCTGTTTCGGGTGGGATAGGATGGGAGGTCAATCACACGGTTTTTTTAGCGCCTCCCTTGATCTGATTTTCCCAACGGGTTCTAATCTACTCAAACAGTCCGAGACTTCCGGCATCGAGTCTTGCCTTCGGCTTTTCCGATTTTAGATGTCCCCATAACGACGTTTCATATCACGCCAAATAGCTGAGCCGGGGTGGGAATTTGATGAAAGCCTGGTCGCTTGTTTGAAGCGAATTACAGGTCCTTAAGAAAATCAGAATGAGGTCTCGGAAATGTGTCCTGTGCGATCCGTGGATCATGGAATTGAATCTCCAATGGTTCCGGCGCTGATTTTCTTTAGGAACTGTTTTTCGCGAGTTCGAGCTGGCTTTCATCAAATTCCCACCCCGGCTCAGCGGGTCCCAACCCGAGCATGATCCCATGAAAAAATCAGATTCGGGTGATTCATTCCTCTACGCCCGGTATTTTAACCGAGGGAAAGAGCGCCCGGTCCGTGTGGGGCAGGAATTTTGCTGCGGAAAACCGGGCCATGAAGGCTTGGTTGACGTTGAGCTCCATATAGGTCACCCGATCCCGGATGGCGTCGATCTCCGGAAGACAATTATTGGTAATGAGCGCCAGGGCTGCCCCCTCCAGGGAGCTGTTGCCGATCGGCACAAACCGCTCCCGGGGAAGGTCCGGCAGCATGCCGATACCGATGGCCGATTCCGGGTCGATGAAGGCCCCGAAGGTGCCGGCCACGTAAAAGGTGTCGATGTCGGCAAAATCGATGCCCACCGAATCGGCGATGGTGTTTAAAATAGTGTACATGGCGGCCTTGGACCGGATAAGACTGTCAAGGTCCGTCTGGGAAAGGGTCAGCGCTTCGCCGGTTTGGGAGCTGCCGGCCGGCACCACCACCAGGTGCCGCACCCCGTCCAGATCCAGAAGCCTGTCATCGCATTGGGAGTCCACGAACTTTCCCCGGATATCGATCATTCCGGCGGCAAAGAGCTGGGCGGCCAGATCGATCAAGCCTGAACCGCAGATCCCCCGGGCCGGCTTTTCATCGATGGTATGAAGCTCGAATCGCTTCGCGTCCGGATGGATTCGGACCCGGTCAATGGCGCCGGGACCGGCGGGCATTCCCATCCGGGCGGCACCTCCCTCCAGGGCCGGACCCGCCGCACCGGCGCAGGCCATGAGCCAGTGCCGGTTTCCAAGAAGCACTTCGGCATTGGTTCCCACATCCACCAGGAAGGATGTCTCCTCCTTTTTATGAATCCCCGAATGGAGCATTCCGGCAATGAGGTCCCCCCCGAAATAGCTTCCCACATTGGGAAACACGAGGACGCGTCCGCAGGCTGAAATATCGATGCCCAGGTCTTTCGCGGACCAGACCGGCGGGGTATTGACGACCGGAATGTAAGGTTCCCGGATGATCCAGCGGGGGCAAAGGCCGAGAAAAAGGTGGGTCATGGCGGTATTACCCGCCAGGCTCATGGCGTATACGTTGTCGGGCGATATCCCCGCATGGTTGCAAAGCCCGGCGATATGCGTATTGATGCCGTCCACAACGAGCCGCCCGAGCTGCCCCAGGCCCTCCGCTGTGTCGGCATGATGGATGCGGGCCAGGATGTCCGGCCCGATGCGCCCCTGGGGGTTGTCGAAGGCCGTCTCTCCCAAAGTGAAACCGGCGTCAAGATCCATCAGTCTCATGACCACCCGGGTGGTGCCCAAGTCCACGGCCAGACCGGCGGCGGGTCGAATCTCCCGGGAGGCCGAAACATCCAGAAGAATCGCGCAATCCCGGTCCCGGAATACTACGCACCGAACCTCCCATCCGGCATCTCTCAGGCGTGAGGGCAGGTTCCGAAGCAGCGGCGGGTCGATTCGCAACCTTTCCGTTTGAAGCGTCTGTTTCAAGGTGCAAAGCAATCTGTCGGCGTCGGCGGTGTTGTCGGAAAGACTGGGCGGCGTCAGGGTGACAGGGATAATCCATCCGGATCTATCAGGTGGTTGTTGAGAGTTCATAGGCGACGTTCCACTTCGGTTGCCAGTTGGTCCATGAGGAGACCCGCTTCCCCCTGGAGAAAAATGTCGCTGACCCGGCGGGTCAGGGGCGTTTTATCGCGATTGACCTCAATGACAACAGCCCCGGATTGTTTCGCCACGAGCGGAAGGTCCGCCGCCGGCTGGACAGTCGCCGAGGTGCCCACCACCAGCATCACTTCGCATTGGACGGCGAGGATGTGGGAGCGCTCCAGGTGTTGCGGCGGGATCATTTCTCCGAAGAATACGCAGTCGGGCCTGAAAATTCCACCGCAGTCGCAGTCGGGCGGCAGACGGGAGAGGTCCAGGTGGTCGATATCGGTCTTTCGGTTGCAGCGGATGCAGCGGTAGCTTGCAAAGGAGCCATGAAATTCGATGACATCCCGGCTGCCGGCCTGCTGGTGAAGTCCGTCCACATTCTGGGTGATCACACTCCGGAGCAGCCCGGCGGCTTCCAGCCGGGCGAGGCCGGTATGCGCCCGGTTCGGTACGGCCTTTTTCAGATCATTGATGGTGGCCATGAGAAGCACGCGCCAGACCTTTTCAGGGTTTCTGAGAAAGGCATCGATGGTGGCATACTCCATGGGATCGTAAATTTCCCAGATGCCGCCTTTTCCACGGAACGGGGGAATACCGCTTTCAACGGAGATACCGGCGCCGGTGAGGGCCACGGTGAGGCGGCTTTGCGAAATGACATCCGCCGCTTTATCAATTAAGGTGCCGTCCACTGCTTTACTCCTGTCTTTCTCCGTAAAACGTATGCCAAATGTTATCCCGCTGCCACCGGTGAAGGATTCGAACCGGCATGTTTGACAGCGCCTCATCAATCTGCCTGGCCTCGCTTCGCAGCAGTCCGGAAAGAATAAACGTTTTTTTGGATAGAAACTCTGCGGAAGCCACCAGATACCGCATGACATCAAAGTGGATGTTGGCCACCAGAAGATCCGCCGGCGTGGAAACAAACTGTTCCGCCCGGCCCTGACATACCATTACAACGTTCTCGAACCCGTTGAGCCGGACATTCTCAAGGGTCGTACGGGCGGCCAGGAGATTGAAGTCGAGGGCCAGACATCTTCGGCATCCGAGTTTTGCGGCGGCCAGGGCCAAAAGCCCGGTACCGGTGCCCAGGTCCAGAACGGTGTCGATGCGGCGGCCCGAAAAGGCCATTTCCATGGCTTCCAGGCAGTCCCGGGTGGTGGGATGCAGGCCGTTTCCGAAAACGACCCCCGGGTCCAGCAGAATTTCGTCGGTGTCCGGGGCGATGGTGGACACATCATCATTCCGGCACCAGGGGGGCAGAATGGTAAACCGGCTGATTTGGATGGGTCCGGGTTTTCCTCCCTGCCATTCTTCATAGGTCATCCGATACTCATCGATCAGAGTGAGCCCGGGTTCTTTTTTCAGGAGGGCGCTGACCTGGTCCGAGGCGGCGGCGGTAAAAAAAAGAAATGTATACCCGTCTTCCTCCCAGTTTCCGATGAACCGGTCGAAATTCATCTCCCAGGGCCGGGACATCCGTCCTTCCAGGTAGTAAATAAACAGATCGTCGTAAGGGGAAAGACCCATTACTGAATAATTTTATCGAAAATCTCGAAGGCCGCTTTCAACGCCCCGCTTTCCTCCGGAATATCGATGGTGGCACGGCCCTGAAAATCGAAATCATAGATGTCTGAATCATCCGGAATCGTACCGGCCAGGGTCAGATTTTCCGCTTCGATCAGATCCAGTGCTTCTTTGGAGAGGCCGTTTTTAACCTGATTGACCACCAGATAGCTTTTTCCCACCCCGATATTGAGGCTTCGGGCCAGCCGGTCAATACGGACCGCCGCCTGAAGACTTCGGCGGGAGGTGTCCGAGACCAGAACCAGCACATCGACATTATGGGTGGTCAGACGGCTGATGTGCTCCATTCCTGCCTCGTTGTCCATGACCATGTAGGGGTAGTTTCCCGTAAGCCGGTCCAGAAAGCCCGCCAGCAGGCTGTTTGCCGCGCAATAGCAGCCGGCGCCCTCGGGCTGTCCCATGACCACCAGGTCGAATCCGTCCGATTCAACGATGGCTTCCTCGAGACGCATGGACATGAACACATCCTTGGTCATCCCGTTCGGTACCTCACCCTTCTTCATGTCCTCCCGGGCCTGTCCGAGGGTATCGGTGACCTCCATGCCAAGCACCTCGTTCAAGTTGGCATTGCTGTCGGCATCCACGGCCAGGACGGGGGTTTTTCCTTTGCTGACAAGATATTTTACCAAAAGGCCCGCCAGGGTGGTTTTCCCGGTGCCGCCTTTACCGGCAAGTGCAATCGAATAAGGCATGTTTCTGATACTCCTTTTACTGGAAACCGCCATGCATGCGGTTTTGTTACCCTTTTTTTGTTTGGACCCGATTCTTCAAGCATTGGCTCGAAGTTTTTTATCTTATGGGCAGGGGACATATCCGTCAAGGGGCTTTTAAGACTTCTTTCTTTTTCCACCCGGGGATCTCGGCGCGCCCCTGCGCAATGCCTCAGCCATTTCCTCGGCAGTCTGATACCGTTGGCCCGGCTCTTTTTCCAGGGCCTTGAAAATGATTTCCCTTGCGCTTTCGGGGAGACCTGTCCGGAACTCCGTTACATCCGGCGTTTCTTCATTTGTAATCTGGTAGGTGATGGTTGCCAGATCGCCCCCACCAAACGGGAATCGGCCCGTCAGCAGTTGAAAAAATGTGACGCCCAGGCTGAAAATGTCCGCCCTGCCATCCACTTTTGACCCCTTGAGCTGCTCGGGTGCCATGAAAGAGGGGCTCCCCAGAATGGTGTGTGTGCTTGTAACGGCGGTGTCTATAAGCCGTGCAATACCGAAATCGGTTACTTTGACATGGCCTTCCTTCTCATTATAGATAATATTGCCGGGCTTGATATCCCGGTGAATCACATGTTGACTGTGGGCATAGGCAAGCGCTTCCGCCACCTGAATGATAATTTCGTACACCATCGGGACGGGCAACAGGTTATTTTTATCAGCATAGAACATTAAGGACTTGCCGGTAAGAA
>JBECKW010000332.1:0-4791 GCA_040235505.1 Desulfobacterales bacterium | reverse complement strand
AAGACAACGGCACCGGTATGGACGAAAAAACGCTGTCCCGCCTTTTCAAAACCGTTCTGTCCAGCAAGGGAAGAAAAGGAACCGGGTTGGGCCTTTTTATCTCCAGCAAAATCATCGAACAGAACGGCGGAAGCCTTTCAGCCGTCTCCACACTCGGTGAAGGCAGTACCTTCACCATTCGAATCCCCAAAACCCCCATACTGCAAACATCGGTCGCCGAAAAGAAGCGATAACAACTCCCAGGATCATCGAATGCAGGATGCAGCGCTGTCATCGGTATCGACATCGAATTATAAACGATGGCGATTCCGAGACCGATAGCGACCCCGACAACAACTTTTTCTGTTTTTTATTTCTCCTTGCAGTTTCGTCCCTCTTCCGAGCGAAGCGATCATCCTTCGTCCTTCTGGTTTTTCTGTTGTTTTACTGCGTTCGGTGCCGGAAGAGCCAGGCTGCCGAGGGGAGTGTGACGGCGGCGATGATGAGAAGCGGCCATATCTCCGGCCAGATCATCCTCACATCGGCCCCTTCGAGGAAGATATTCCGAAGGGCGACAATGATGTATCGGACCGGATTGATGAGATCCCCCGTCTGGAGCCATTGGGGCATGTTTTCAATAGGGGTGGCGAGGCCCGAGAGAATGACGGCCGGCATCATGAAAACAAAGGAACCAAGGAGCCCCTGCTGCATGGTCATGGACAGGGAGGAAACCAGAAGCCCCACCCCTACCATGGTGAGGATGAAACAAAAAAGGGCCAGAACCAGGGCGGCGATGGTTCCCCGGAAGGGCACACCGAACCAGTAAACCGCCCCCGCCGAAAAGATCAGCGCGTCCATAAGGCCGAAGATCATTCCGGGCAGCGATTTTCCGATCAGAATCTCCCCGGGTGTGAAAGGGGCCACCAGGAGTTGGTCAAAGGTGCCGAACTCCCGCTCCCGGGCCACGGAAAGGCTTGTGAGGACCATCACCACCACCATGCTGATGACTCCCCCCAGGGCCGAGACGATGAACCATCGGCTTTGAAGATTGCCGTTGAACCAGGCTCTTTCCACCAGGGCCGCGCCTGGAGCGCCGGGGGGGCCGAGGCCCTCCCGGGCCAGGTCCCGGTTGTACGTTTCCACGATGTTCCCGAAATACCCCAGGGCAATGAGGGCAACGTTCGGGTTTCGGCCGTCGGCGATGACCTGAACGGTGGCCTGCGATCCGTCTCGTAGGTTTCTGTCGAATTCCGGTCCGATATGGATCACGATTCGGGCCGCTTCGCGATCCACCACATCGTCGATTTCTCGTTCCGACATCAGTTGCCGGGTGAGTTCAAAATGCCCGGAGCCCTCCACCCGGGACAGAAGCTGCCGGGACAGGGTGCCGCGGGACTCGTCCAGCACCGCGTACCGCACATTTTGCAGGTCATAGGTGGCCGCGTACCCGAACACGAAAAACTGGACGAGTGGTGGCCCGATGACGATGATCCGGCTTTTGGGGTCCTTGAGGATGGCGGCAAGCTCTTTAAGCACGAGCGCCAGAATGCGACGCAGCGATTGCATGTTCACTCCAATCGTTTGGTGAGTTTCCGAAAGGCCAGGGCGATGAAAAAGACGGCCATGACGGCCAGGACCAGGGCATTCGGCAGCAGTACCGGCCAGATATCCCCGGCCATGAACAGGGTATGGCTGATGGCAACGAAATAACGGGCCGGCACCAAATAGCTGATTACCTGTATCGCCCGGGGAGTGCTTTCCAGATCAAAAAGAAGGCCGGATAAAAAGAGAGCCGGTAGAAATCCGGCCACTATGGAAATCTGGGCCGCCACGAACTGGATTCGGATAGCGGCGGAAAGCAGCAGCCCGAAGCCCAGACAGGCCAGCATGAAAAGGGAACTCAGCAAAAACAGCACCGCTATGGAGCCGCGAAGCGGCACATGAAATACCGTGAGCGCCACCGCCACCGAGAGCCCTATTCCCATCATTCCCAGGAGGTAATAGGGGAGCACTTTCCCCAGCAGCAGGTCGATTCTGCGCAAGGGGGTCACCAGAAGCGCCTCCATGGTCCCCCGCTCCCATTCCCGGGCCACCACCAGGGCGGTGAGCAGTATGCCGATGAGGGTCATGATCAGGGTGATGAGGCCCGGGACCATGAAATTCCGGCTTTCGGTGGTTTCATTGAACCAGACCCGCTGGGATACGGTCACAGGCGGAGCGGCGGACGTTTCCCCCCGTGCATTTCGAAGGGCCGTCCATTTGGAGATCACGCCCTGGGTATACCCCTGGATCAACCTTGCACGGTTGGCATCGATGCCGTTTAAAATGATCTGTACTGGCGCCGGGTTTCGGCTGAAAAGCCGCGATGAAAAGTCTTCCTGCAAATGGACGATGCCGTCGACCTTTCTCGTGGTCAGAAGGTTTACGGCCTCTTTCATGGATTTGACACGACGTGTTTTGAAATTCGGCGACAAGTCGAACCTGGCCAGAAGATCCCGGGCCATGGGACCGGCATCGGCACTCACAACGGCAACGGGCACGTTCTCGGCGTCCAGGGTCACCCCGTATCCGAAGATAAACAGCAGCACCATCGGCATTACGATCGCAAGCGCTATACTGCTGGGATCCCGAAGAATCTGCAACGTCTCCTTCCGCAGAATCCCCCGCATGCGCATGAAAAAAAGGCTGGCTCGTGTCATTTTTATTTCTTGTTGATGATCATTTGTCATTGTTTATGGTTCAAGGTCCGAGATCCTAATAAGTGCCTAAAGTGCCTAAAGTGCGCTAAAGTGCCTAAAGTTGTGGAATCGTTTCACTCCAGCATTTAATAATCGATTTTTTGGCCTTTAGCCGTCTTGGAAAAATTCAAGAATATTCTATCACTCCACCTATTACATTGTCCTTGCTTCTTAAAAAGGCAGAATACATCAACTTTAGGCACTTGCCGGTCTAAAACCCTATGCCCTATGCCCTCTGCGCTCCACTCTTTGCCGTCCCTTCCGCCAACGCAACGAACGCATCCTCGATGGTCGGCCGCCGGTTTTCCGCCGTACGGGCCAGAGCCCGAATTTCGGCGGGGGTGCCCATGGCCAGGGTGTCTCCCTGGCTCATGATGAGCATCCGGTCGCAGTATTCGGCTTCTTCCATGAAATGGGTCGTCACGATCACCGTTACTCCCTGTTCGGCGAATCCGATGATCCGGAGCCAGAACTCGCGCCGGGCAAACGGATCCACACCGGATGTGGGCTCGTCCAGGAAAAGAATTTCAGGCTCGTGGAGCAGGGCGGCGGCCATGGCAAGGCGCTGCTTATAACCGCCGGGAAGCGCACCCGCGGCCTTGTCCGCCCAGGCGGCCAGCCCGAATTCTTCGAAGGCCCAAGCGATCCGCTGCCGGAGGCGCGGTCCGCCAAGACCGTAAGCTTTCCCGAAAAAGCCCAGGTTCTCCCGGACGCTAAGCTGGCCATAGAGGGAAAACTGCTGCGCCATGTAGCCAAGGCAGGCCCGGGCCCTCGCCCGGGAATGCCTGAGATTCCGGCCCGCCACTCGGATATCACCGGCGGTGGCGGGAAGAAGTCCGCAGAGCATCCGGAAGGTGGTGCTTTTGCCGGCACCATTGGGTCCCAAGAGACCGAAGATCTCCCCACGGCGCACGTCGAAGGAAAGTTTTTTTACCGCCTCGAAATCGCCGAAGAATTTTTGGAGCTCGCGGGTTTCCACCACCACTTCATCCTCCCGGGCTGTTTTTTCTCCGCATGAACCGTTGTCGCCGATTTGATAGTGATGCCCCTTCCGGGGAATCAAGATAATAAAGGCGTCTTCAAAATTCGGTGAAGCGGTTTCAACAGATGCGGCGAACCCGTTCGGGACGGCCTCTGAGGCAAGACCGGCCCCGTCACGATCGGCCACCACCCGGACCCGGCCCGATCGGATAGTGGTATCCACGATGCCGGGGGTCCCCACAAGACAGGAGTAGATTCTTCTGGGCTTTGTATCCGGCGCCGGTGTGATGACGGCGACCTTTCGTCCCACCTGTTCTTTGAATTCCCGGGGAGATCCTTCTGCAAGGAGGTCCCCTTCATGAAGCACGATCACATGATCGCAGCGTTCCGCCTCATCCAGGTAGGCGGTGGATACCAGCACACCGATCCCGTCTTTTTCCACCAGTTCGTAGACTATTTTCCACAGTTCCCGGCGGGACACCGGGTCCACACCCACGGTGGGCTCATCCAGAAGAAGCATTTTCGGCGATTTGATCAGGGCGCAGGCCAGCCCGAGTTTCTGCTTCATGCCGCCGGAAAGCGCCCCGGCCCTGCGCCGGGTATAGGGAGCCAGGCCGGTCATTTTCAGCAGGCGGCCGTAGCGATCCTTCCGCTGCGGCCGGGGAACTCCCTGGAGATCGGCATACAGATCCATGTTCTCGGAAACGGAAAGGTCCTGATAAAGTCCGAATTTCTGTGGCATGTATCCGACCCGGCTCTGAATTTCGATGCTGTCGGCCGCGGAATCGAAGCCCAGCACCGTTACGGTGCCGGCGGTGGGCACAAGAAGCCCTGCGGCGATCCGAATCAGGGTGGTTTTCCCGGCTCCGTCCGCCCCCACCAGACCGGTGACCCGGCCGGCCAGGGCATCGAAGGTAACCCCTCGGAGGGCCGCCGTGGTCGGTTTGTTCTTCGCGACGAAATCCTTTTTAAGATCCCGAACCGACAGTACCACATCATTTCGGAGAGATGGTTGTATCTGTGCTTGATCTGTCATTAATCATCCAAAACCGACTACATTAAAATCTGTTTTCCCGCAGAGCCGCAGAGGCGC
>JBECKW010000170.1:0-2887 GCA_040235505.1 Desulfobacterales bacterium | reverse complement strand
AATGTAGTTCACTCGACCCCTTGGCCCCTCGACCCCTTGAACCCTTTATTTCCGCCTCCCATCGGCCCTAATCGCCTGTAATCGCTGCTTACATGCATTCTCTCCCACAATCGGCATAAAGGATATTCGGCATTTTTCCCCCTCATCATAAGATCATTCTGCAAATCCTTCCTGCCAGGTATGAAAAATTAAGAGGTAAAAACAATAGCTTGCAGCCCTATTGACATACGTGTATGAACCCCATCAACAAAATGCCTTCACTTATGGGGAAGGTTTCACGGAAAGGAGTCGGATACGATTTATGGGGAAAAATGATACTCAAACGGTTCGAACCACCAGCTGGTCAGCCGGTCCCGGGTGCCACGGGGGATGCGGGGTGATTGCTCATATCAAGGATGGGAAGCTGGTGAAAATTGAGGGGGATCCGGAGCACCCTATGAACAAAGGACGTTTGTGCTCCCGGTGCCTGGCCATGACCCAGTTCGTGCATCATCCCAACCGGTTGAAGAGGCCGATGAAACGAGTGGGAGAACGTGGGGAAAACAAATGGGAGGAGATCTCCTGGGACGAAGCTTTTGATCTCGTGGAGGAAAAATTCGGCACTATCCGGGAGAAGCACGGCGCCGAGAGCGTTGTCTTTTCCATGGGGACGGGCAGGGATGTGGGAGCCTGGATCTGCATGCTGGCCTATGCCTTCGGTAGTCCCAATGTATCTTTTTCCATGAGCGGCAACGGCTGCTACACCCCGAGAATCGTGGCCTCGGAAACGGTGCTGGGGGATTACTGCGTATTCGACGGCGGTCAGTGGATGCCCAAGGGCCATGACGATAATAGATACGAAGTGCCGGAGACCATTGTGGTCTGGGGGTACAACATCGCCTCGTCCTGTCCGGACAATATCTTCGGCCACTGGGCCATCGACCTGGTGAAAAAAGGCGCCAAGCTCATCACCATCGACCCGCGGCTGACCTGGTTCGCCTCGCGCTCCGATAAATGGCTGCAGCTTCGCCCGGGAACGGACGGGGCGCTGGCCATGGGATTTCTCAATATCGTGATCCAGGAAAAACTCTACGATAAGGAATTTGTGGAAAAGTGGACCAATGCGCCCCACCTGATCCGCGAAGATAACGGAAAATTGCTTCGGGAGAGCGACCTCATATTCGGCGGATCGGCGGAGAATTTCGTGGTCTGGGATCTTGAAAAGGAGAGCCCTGTGATCTGGAATTCCGGCGATGCCGGGTACAACACCCCGGTGACCGCCCCGGCCCTGGAAGGCGAATTTCAGGTTTCTCTGAAAGACGGAACCCGCGTATCGGCCACCCCGGTCTGGACCCAGTTTTGCGCCGAGGCGGCGGAGTATCCGGTGGAAAAGGTGGCGAAAATCACCATGCTCAAAGAGGAGGATATTCTCGAGGCGGCCCGGATGTATGCCAGGAGCAAACCGGCCACCATTCAGTGGGGACTTGCCATCGACTCCACCCCCGGAATGACTCCCACGGCCACCGCCATCGCCTCCCTCTGGTGTATCTGCGGCAACCTGGATGTCCCCGGCGGAAATGTGATTGCCCGCTATGCCCATGACGCCGTGGCGTACGCGCTGCCGGGAGCAAAGGGCGTGATCAAACTGGCCTCGAAGGAAATCGACGAAAAGCGCATCGGCTACCAGGAATACGGACCCTTCCGGCAGTTTGTCTGGCGGACCCAGACCGACCAGATGCTCGATCAGATGTTCACTGCGGACCCCTATCCCGTCAAGGGCATGTGGGTTCAGTGCTGCAATCTCATCGGCGGCATCGGCTATGATCCCGCCCGGTGGATCGAAGCTCTGAAGAAACTCGATTTCATGGTGGTGGTGGACCTTTTCATGACCCCCACCTGCCAGATGGCGGACCTGGTGCTGCCGGCCACTTCCTTTCTGGAAAAGGACAGCATTCGGAGCTGGTGGGTGCCGCTGCAGACCATCAACAAGGCCATGACTGTGGAAGACTGCAAACCGGATGTGGAAATCAACTTCGAAATGGCCAAGCGATTCGACCCGAGTCTGCGATGGAACTCTGTCCACGAGTTGTTTGACGAAATTTTGAAACCCTCCGGAATGACCTTCGAAGAGTTGAAGGAAAAAGGTTGGGACATACCCGCCGAGGGGCTCCCCAGCGCTCCTTATCGGCGTCATGAAAGGGGACTGCTTCGGCGGGACCGAAAACCGGGCTTCCAGACCCCTTCGGGCAAAGTGGAACTCTACTCGACGCTCCGGGAGGAGTGGGGCCTGGAGCCGTTGCCGCATTACGAGGAGCCTCCCTTTACTCCGGTGACCCGGCCGGATCTGGCCAGGGAGTATCCCCTGATCCTTTCCACCGGCAGACGATCCCCCGTGTTCTTCTGCTCGGAACATCGCAACATCCCCTGGCTCCGGGACATCGAACCGGACCCGCTGTTGGAGATTCATCCGGATACCGCCGAGTCCCTCAACGTTTCCAACGGGGAATGGGTTTGGGTGGAGAACTGGCTCGGCAAGTGCAAACTCAAAGCCAAGGTGTCTCCCATCGTCCCCCGATGGATGGTGATGGCGGCGGCCGGCTGGTGGTTCCCGGAGAAATCCGGGGCGGAACCCTCCCTTTACGGCCTGTGGGAATCAAACATCAACCAGCTCATGCCCATGGGCTCCCAGGGAAAGGACGGCCTGGGGGCGCCAACCAAGCAGCTTCTTTGCAAGGTATACAAGGTGGGAGAAAAAGGTGGCGAAGCTGAGACGAAGGCACATGTCGAAAGTGAGAAACTTCGAAGAGAGACGGTTGGTGCGTTTGATCCGACGGAGGGGTTCAATTGAAGAAATAGCGCCTGGAGTGAAGAACAACAAGTGCCTGGAGTGCGCTTGAGTGCACTAAAG
>JBECKW010000118.1:0-3199 GCA_040235505.1 Desulfobacterales bacterium | reverse complement strand
ACCCGGAACAGATCAACAATGAACCGTTCCCATTCAACAGCTCGCCGGCGGGAGTCCCTGTCCAGTTTTTCAAACGGAGGATCTGTGGCGAAATCCATGGCCCGACCACCCAACTCTTTCACCTCAGCTTCGGGCGCACCGGCAAGCAGATCGCGCAGGAACAGATCGGGTGGATAGAATTCAGCAGCTCGCGCCATGTCTCGGAATGCCTGCATCAGCAGAACGTTCCGAGGCCCCTCCCACAGTTCGTTGACAGCAGCGTCGCGAAAGATGCGGGCAAGGGAGCAGAAATCCTCAATGACACCGTGACCGCCATAAATGCTGATGCCTTTGCGGAGCATGTCTACCGCATCATATGCTGTGACCAGCTTTTGGATGATGATCAGTTCTCGCAGCAAAAACCGTTTGCGTTGAGTTTCCAGAGGCTCATCCGACCTCAGACCGGGCTGCAGGCGCCCGCCCAATTGCTGGAACAACGCGTAAATCTTGCATACTGCTGCCAGGCAACGCTGGGATTCGTACACCAGATCGCGCACCTGCTGGTTGGCCAAAGCCCATTGGCCGATCTTGGCCCCAAATACGTCCCGGAACTCGGCATAAAGCTGGGCCTCACGGGCGGCCCGGGTCATGGCCGCGGCGCTGGAGATGCCTATGGTGATGCGCGACAAGGTCAGGACAATGCCCACAACGTTGGGAACCCCCCGGTCAATCGGACCCACTGCATGGGCCAGAGCGCCGTCATACTCGACCTCGCCGGTAGGGACTTCGGCTGTACCCATTTTCCATTTAATCCGGTTGATGCGGAAATTGTTGCGGATTTCCCTTTCCTTGTTCCCCGGCAACCAGGACGGGACGACAAAAGCCCCTACCTTTTCACTCCCTTTTACCTTGGCTGTGACCACGGCATAGTCAGCATGGATGGCTGAGGTGAAGAATTTAGTTCCGTAAATCCGGTAATGGCCATTTTCCGGGTCGGCCTCCAAAAGATTGGCAGGGACGTCTGATCCTCCCTGAATCTCTGTTATAAATTGAGCCCCGATGCCGAAATCCCCGTCCAGTCCTTCTGTGCAGTGCTCCAGTATGACTTTGACTTCCGGCGTCCGGTCTTCGGGAAACTGTCTGATCAGGGCCACCAGCCCCTCGGTGCAGGCCATGGGGCACATCACCCCGAACTCCCCCAACTGGTGCAGGAGATAGCGCTTGGCCATGCTTTCCCAAGGGGTTACCTTAGAAGAGTATAGCCCCTCGCCAAAAACCTCTTTCTCCAGTTGCAGAACCTCTGCCGGACGGACCATGCGGTCAATGCGGCGGTTGTAGGCATCGTAATGCTGAACATAGGGGAGATGACGCGGATTGCCGCCTGTGTCGGTCAAAGGCCGCCAGCGAAAGGAGACCTTGGGAGAAAACGACCGCAACCTGCGGTCCAGTTCATCAAATTCCTCTCCAGTGAGGTGTTTGAGGGTTTTCTGGAGAAACGGGTCGTCTTCATAGAAATCGAAGCTGTGAAGTATGGAAAGAAAATCGTTAAAGGAATAGGGATTGTTACGGTCCGGGAGCGTCATGTTGCACCTCCTTTGTTAATACTTGGCATCTTCGGGGGCCTTTAAGTGGCATTTGGCCATTTCATTATTTTTTCCCTCTTCTGGCTCAAAAGACATATTTTAACCTACTTCACTGATGACAATTCCTCATTCGCTTGTTTAAGATAGAGGTCAGCATCACATTCCTCAAAAAGATTCGCCGCTTCAGAAAAACAGTCACGGGCCTTTTCGTTTCGTCTTTTCGCTTTGTATAAACGGCCCAAACCCAAAAGAGCCTCTCCAAGTTCGCCTTTTGCCTCCATTTCTCTAAAAAGCGTAATGGCTTTACTGAAGTGTTCTTCCGCCTTTTTTTCCGCAAATGGCACACTCTTGACCAAAAAGCCGATGTTCTTGGCCATGGTTGAAAAGCCGGGCGAAGGTCCTGTGATAAACTGGGTATATACCTGCCCCAGAAGATATTCAGATAGGGCATAATATAATCTCTGATGATTTTTCAGCAGGACCGCTTGTATCTCTTCAAGCTTTTTAAGTCCCTGCTTCATCTGGCCTTTTGCAATTAGGATCGGTGAAAGGAACATCTGGGCCAGTGTCGTAAACATTCCTATACCCCGTTTCTCAGAGAAATCTAAAAGCGATTCGAGGACATCTTCTGCTTCCTGAAACCGACCATCCATAAAATAAGAAATAGCTAGATTCGGTTTTGAAAACGAAGCATAAAAAGGGTCTAATGCAGAATCAATAGCCTTTTCACTTTCCTTTCGACATAATACCATATCGCCTTTCTTTATATACCCAAATGCATTCATAAAATGGCCAAAGACCTTACTTCGGCTATTTGAGGTTTCTTCACCATAATCCAGGAGACGTTTTGCCCCTTCAAAAACCTTTTCTATATCCCTTCCCCACGCATAGACATAGCATATTCCCGCGAGAGACTTAAAATAGAGGTATTGGTCTGAAGGGAAGGATTTTGCGATCTCCTGTGCCCGGTTTCCATACGCGATCCCTTCATCAAAAAGCCCCAAAAATGCACACGTCCATGGAAGCCACGCACAGGCATAGCCCACGACCTTTCGATCTCCGGCCCGCTCCCCGAGATCCAGTGCGCTGCGCAGGTAATCATAAGAGTTTTTTGGTTCGCCGGCCACATAATAGGCAATTCCCAGCCACGCATAAAACATCCCGAGCCTTGCCTTGTCGCCCAGGGACTCTGCCAGGGCCTTATTGGATTCGAACAGAGCGATAAACGCCTTCATATCCCCCAAAGAATAATAGACATATCCCCAGCTGTTCAACATGTCGATAAGGAGCTTTTTCTCTTCCTCTGTTTCGTCTCCTTTAGTTGTAAGTATGTCATACGCTTTCTTATAGTATTCGTGGGCCTCTTCTACAGCGTCCCGGGCCAGACTCTTCTCCCCGGCCTTCACCAGGTATTCGACGGCCTTGTTCCCAGACCGGCCCAGTGCAAAATGATAGGCCAGGGTCTCATAAAACTCCGACAGCCGGCCTTCAAAGAGGCGTTCCATCACCCGGGCAACCTGTTCGTGAATATCTTTGCGTTCTCTCTTAAGAAGACCGTTGTAGACGACCTCCTGGGTAAGCGGGTGCTTGAACATATATTCCAGGTCCGGCTCAAATGAACGGGTTCGAATCAGGTC
>JBECKW010000093.1:0-13371 GCA_040235505.1 Desulfobacterales bacterium | reverse complement strand
CAGCTCATCGCTCGTGACAACAATTTCTCCGTTTGAGTTTTTTTTCTTTCGCCGCAACGCCCTTAGAATTCTGGAAATTTCTTTCTGCTTAACTTCGGAGTTTGCGCCCATGGAAAACTGCTGCTTGATATCCTGGGGATCATACAAGAGAATACAACGAGCCGGTTTCTGATCCCGGCCCGCACGCCCAGCCTCTTGTATATAATTTTCCAATGAACCTGGAATGTTATAATGCAACACGAGGCGGATATTTTCTTTGTCGATCCCCATGCCGAAAGCGTTTGTAGCGCAAATCACGGGGATCTGCCCATCAACAAAGGCATCCATGATTCTCCGCTTCTCCTCGGCTTCCAGTCCGCCATGAAAAGCTTCTGCGAAAATACCCTGGTGGCCCAAAAAATCTCTTATTTCCTCAGTTGTGCGCCGGGTGGCAGCATAAACGATAATGCCGCCGGCTTCACCTGAAGTATCAAGATGCGCTCGGATCAGCTCGAAAGTGTGCTCTGGTTTTTCGGCTTCTGAAACTGGAATAACGTCAAACAGCAGGTTCTCGCGCTCCACTCCGCCTGCATATAATTCCAGCTCCTGGCCAAGCTCTTCACGGAAGTGGGCCACAATCTTTTCAATAACGCCGGTTTTTGCCGTAGCAGTAAAGCACTCGATGGACGGGATGGGCTGATCTTGCTCCTTTGCAAACTCCCGGATAAAACGGGCGGCATAAAGGTAGTCTGGCCTAAAATCATGCCCCCATTTCGACAGGCAATGTGCTTCGTCGAATACCCAGCAACCAATCTCTCTTTGTTTCAGAACATTTCGAACCCCATTGCTGCGAAGCTGTTCAGGTGCAATGTATAAAATAGCAGTATCTCCCAGTCGAATCCGTTCGAAAACTTCTCCACGCTCCGGTGCGCTTTGGAGGCCGAAAACAGGTTCTGCAAAGAGAGTTCCGGTTTTCTTAACCAGATTGTCCACCTGATCTTTCATCAACGCCTGCAAGGGCGAAACTACGACTGTCAGCGTCCCGCGTCGCCAATAACGCACAAGAGCTGGAAGTTGGTAGCAAAGCGATTTTCCTCCGCCAGTGGGCAAAATGCCGAGCGTGGGATTCCCAGATAAGCATCCAAGAATAATCGCTCTTTGCAGGCTTTTGCCATCATGAGTTTGTGGTTCTTCCCTAAAAGATGGGTAGCCAAAAAAACGCTCCAGTTGACGTTCGGGGTTATGGTTTTCGTTGCAAAAAATACAATCCTCTTTGCCACAAGGATCTTCCCGAAGTGCTTTAATAATGGCTGGAATTTCCGGGAACCGACGGCGCACCCAAGGCGGCAAAACCGAGTTGCCACCGGCGACCTGGAGCCATGCCGCACAGTATGCAGCAAGCGGTCGACTGTCTGGGTTAGCCAACACCCCGGGAAGTGCTTTTAGAGCCGCCTGTTCGCACAGACTTCCGGATGTTTCTTCTATGAAGCATTTCAGTGCGTCATCGGTGGAGGAAATCACATTGGAAGTTAGGTTGAAAAAGACTGATGAAATACCCAGGCCGGAAAATCCGTTGAATATGCTATCTTGAAAACAAAAATAATAAAACGAGAGTAATGCCGGTTTTTTTTCAGCCAGGCTCTGAAAGCTCTTCCATTGGTCATCGAATACAGAAGCTGCCAATTTCGCATCCTCAACAGGACTGTTGATGGCTGATCGAACCAGCTTGTAATCTTTGACCAAACGATGGTAGGGGTTCTGGGGAAAAGCCAGGGGAGACAGATAAAGTGTGTCGACAACGGGTTTTTTTAAAAGTTCGAGCCAGGGGGCCGAGGCCTTTAACATTGGGAAGTCATGTCCCAGCAAATTATGCCCCAGGATGAATTTGGCAGGTCCGGCAAAACCATCCAACGCTTCAAGGACAGCCCTGGAAGAAGCATTGTCTTTTTTCTCGAACACCTGGCCATTAAAAACAGCGCCGATATGCCTGACTTTACCAGTTCTCGTGGTTTCTATATCAAGCAGCAGCGTTTGCTCGAAAAAGGCCGATGAGTTCATTCGCCTCGATGTCTAATGGCCCCAAAAAGTACCTGGATTGATGCCCCGGTTCGGAACGGTCTGAAACGATGTGTTGATAAAACCGCAGGTCTGCCCCAACACCACCCCAAACTCTCCTCCCCCCCGAAAAGATACAACGTCAGCAAGAACAACAAAATGGGCCGGTTGAAATGCGTGATCAACAAACTACAGAAATGATTAAAAGTCAATCCCGGATGATTGACTTTTGTTGGCAGGTTGAAAAACAGATATTGTTCCAAGTTAGCAGGTTGCAGGTTGAACGGCGGAGGGAAGGAAGGACCGAGGGCGAACTGCTGGAAGAGCGGAAGGTGGGAAGAGCGGAAGAGCCGAATAGGTTCAAGGTTGAACGGCGAAAACTGCGTTGCAGGTTATCAAGTTCCAAGCTGCAGGTTCAAAGACAACAACCTCAACCGACGAAGTCGATTGCAGTTTAGGCAGTTCAATGCAGTTCAACTTGTCGTAGATCCCGGCGTCGGGGGAACCTTGCAACCTGGAACTTGCAACTATTTTTATCGGAAGAGCGGAAGGGGAAAAGGCGAAGGGCGAGGGAAAACGTTTTTCAAAGAAACTTTTGGAGTTTTGGGCTCAACGACGGTAGATCCTCTTTCACGGTTCTCCAGACGACCTCAAGATTTATGCCGAAATAATCGTGGATGAGTTTATCGCGGATGCCAGCCATCTCTCGCCATGGGATATCTGCGTTGTCTGCTTTAACCTGGTCAGGAATATTTTTGGAGGCTTCGCCGATAATTTCAAGTGCGCGAACAACCGCAAAAACGGTTTTATCGTCCCTTGAAAATTGTTCAAAGGACATTTCGCCAACAAAATCCGCCACCTTTTGGATCGCATCCAGGATATCCTCCAGATAGTCTGAATATTCGCGATCATGTTTCATACGGGGGTTACCTCTTTCAAGATCCGCTCACCAATCCTTGCTTTAAGGGCTTCCTGCATCACCAGATCAACCTTGACACCCAGTAGATCGCTTAAGTAATTTTCCATTTCAATGAACTTCAAAAGACCCGGGGGATTTTCAAAGGATACGAGAAGGTCAAGGTCGCTTTCCGGAAGCTGATCCTCCCGAACGTATGAACCGAATATACCCAGAGATAAAATATGGTAACGCTCTTTCAGGAGCGGAAGCTGACATCGAAGTTTTTCTTTTATGGCCATACAGGCATTCTGAGCATCCATCGCCTCAAGACCCTCCATTTTTTTCAAACATTATTATAAATTCGACAGATTAGCAAGTTATTGTCAAGGTCCGTGTTATTGTCAAGGTCCGTAGTCGCGTCCGAGGCGTGAACGGCAACGACGATTGCAGATTGAACTGCGAAAACTGCGTTGCAGGTTGGCAAGTTCCAAGTTGCAGGTTCAAAGACAACAACCTCAACCGACGAAGTCGATTGCAGTTTAGGCAGTTCAATGTAGTTCAACTTGTCGAAGATCCCGGCGTCGGGGGAACCTTTCAACCTGGAACTTGCAACGCCGTCGGTTTTTTTAACCTGGAACCTTTCAACCTGGAACATTCAACGCAGTTTTTGTTCAACCAGGATGATTATCACAAATAGGTTGATATCTTTAGTCTTACTGTGCCATATATGCGAATGGAGTTGATTCAAATCCCATTATAAGTGGTTTCAAACAATGCCTACGACCGATCAGAATGGTTCAGAGACGCCCCCGGTCAAAACCGCAGACGGCAAAAAAAGGCGGGCACCTGCCGCTAAATTTCCCCAGCGGTACGCTGTCCGGGAGACCGATTCGGGGCGTTGCCTGGTGTGTATCGAGGCGCCGAATCTTTGCGTCCACATCGAACGCGGCCTGACGGTTTCCGCAGCGGCAACGGGCAAATCCGCCCCCGGTTCCATATTTCTCGACGGGGTCGCTCAAACCGGGCCTCTCCTGGACCATAACCGCCAGATTTATAATTTCGATCATCATGAGGGGTGTGTCCGTTTATTCACGCTTTCCACCTGCGAACAGGTTCTTCTGATGGTCAAAAAAGGGCTGGATCTTCGGAGCCGGGACTGGAATATCTTTGCAAACAACCCGGATCTGGATACGATTCTGGCAATCTGGCTTCTGCTGAACCATGTCCGGATCAAAGAACAGGAATCGATTCGAGAAAGTATCCTGATCGCCCTGGTTCGTCTGGAAGGACTTATCGATGCCATCGGGCTGGAGATGAAGGCCTTCAGCGCCCTGCCGCCTGCGATGCTGAATCAAATCCAGAGGGTTATCAATTACCTGCGCCGGAAGGAGCTTCAGATCAAGAAGGACGGGCTGTGGGAGGAGACCGATTTCCTTGAATATACAATGGATATTCTGCACGAAATCGATCAGATTCTTTTTGTTGCCGGCAAGGTGGATGATCTGCTGGGTATCGAAGAACTTGCCCGCGTCAATCTCTCGGAGCACCATGTCGCGGTGGTGGTGCGATCCGATCTGGGCATTTATGAAATCGAGCCCCAGCTCAAGAAAATATACGGCGGAAACCTTGGCCTGGTGGCCCTCAGCCGGTCTCCGACAGCCTATACCTTGCGAAAGATCGACCACTTTTTGAATTTAGACCTGGATGCCGTCTATGAACGGCTCAATTTCATAGATCCCGCAGTTAAATTCGGGGCGGAAAACAACCGATGGGGCGGGTCAGCGGACATCGGGGGATCACCGCGTGAAATCGGGACACAACTGACACCCGATGAAATCGCCGGCGCCTGCCGGGACGCATATCAAAAGGATTCATTCTCCCAGCGGGTCCTGCGGTTTTTCCTCATCGGGGCAACCTGCTCGGTGGCCCTGGCCATAGCGGGACTTGCAGCCACATACGGCCGCTCCTGGAAATGGTTCGGCAAAGCCCACCTGAACGTCCTCACGCAGAATCCATTTGTTTTTTTCAGCGTTTCACTGATTCTGCTGACCTCGATTATTCTGGCCGGCCAGTCTAAACGTCGATCCTGGCAGTTCGGCATCGCGCTGCCGTTCGGAAAAACCTGGCTTCCATTTTTTCCGATTGTTCTTCTGGCAGCACTTGCCGGAGGGGTATGGCTGCCGGTGGCAAAAGCGGGCGCCATGAATCCAGCCTATCCCCAGAGGCTCCTCGCAATTATACTCCTTCCGTTTGCCCTCGAATATCTTTTCAGAGGTCTGCTGCATGGTATGATGGCCCGGAAGGAAAAAATCCAGAATTCCGGCAGCAGATACTTTCTTTCCTGGCCCAACACAGGCACCTCCCTTATGTATGCCGCTCTTCTGACGCTTCTCTCATATTTCCAGAGCGCGTATGCAAACACTTCACATCTCGCGATATGCTTTGCGGCATTCTGCTTCAGCATCTCCCTTGGATTCGTCAGAGAACGTTCACACAGCCTTTTCGCATCCTACCTGTTTCATTTGATCGCGGTTTTCTTCGTCGTCTATCTGCCCGTTATCACGGCAAACGTTTTACCTCTCATTTAAGCGCGAGAAGGATAGAATGCTGGGAGGCGGAAAGGCCGAGGGAAGACCGCTTCGTCCCGACACCGGGATCTTCGACTCGGACGAGGGACGAGGGACGAAACGGCGGAGAGGCATAAGGCCGGACCGAAGGCCAGAGGCTATGGGCGAGGGGCTATGGGGAACGGCGGGACTAGGACGAGGGGAGCTGATAGCTCATAGGGAAAAAGCTAGGAGAGCGGAACGACAACGACGGTTTCAGGTTGGAAAGTTGCAGGACAAATACTGTTCCAAGTTGGCAGGTTGCAAGTTGCAGGTTGAACGGAATCAACTGCATTCGTTGCAGGTTGGAAGGTTGCAGGTTCCAAGTTGAACTGCGTTTTAACTGCGCGAACTACGTTGAGCGGAGGTTTTCGTTTTTCAACCTGGAACCTTTAAACGTGGAACTTGCAACGTAGTTTTGTTCAACTTGTAACGCAGTTTTTCTTAACCTGGAATTTGTATACTTTGCAGCCTACCCAGCTATCATTGAAAATCCTCACTTGAGTTGATGATTTTCAATGTTTATTATGGGCGCATGATGATTCCTAGACCGAAACCCCTTGGCCAAATCGAAACATCCTTTCGTGTCCATCCGGTTGTTGCCCTGCTGGGTCCAAGGCAATGCGGCAAAACCACATTGGCGCGGCTCATCGCCGGGCAGGATCACGCCACGATTTTCGACCTGGAGAATCCCATAGACATTCAACGGCTTGCCGCCCCCATGCAGGCCTTGAAAAATCTTTCCGGTCTGGTGATTATCGACGAAGTTCAGCGAAAGCCGGATTTATTCGAAATCCTTCGAGTTCTTGTGGACCGGCCCAACAGCAACACCCGATTTTTATTGCTAGGATCAGCATCTCCGGATCTGGTCAAAGGGACTTCAGAATCTCTGGCCGGCCGGATCGGGTTCGTTGACTTGACCGGCTTCAACCTTTTGGAAGTCGGAACCCAGCACCGTGACAAATTGTGGATGAGGGGCGGACTGCCCAAGGCCTTCCTTGCCGATTCCGAGTCAGACAGCATGAAATGGCGCACCGACTTTGTCCGGACTTTTCTTGAAAGAGATATCCCGCAGCTTGGGATCACCGTCCCCGCGGAAACGCTTCGGCGCTTCTGGACGATGGTGGCTCACTACCACGGGCAAATCTGGAATGCCGCTGAGTTTGCAAGGGCCATCGGCACCGCAGAAAATACAGCCCGCCGATATCTCGACATTCTTTACGGGGCATATAAGGTCCGGGTTGTGACACCATGGTTCGAGAATATCAAAAAACGCCAGGTAAAAGCCCCCAAGGTATACATCCGCGACAGCGGCCTGCTTCACAACCTTCTTCAGGTCTCCACGTTGCCTGATTTGCAGGGGCATCCCAAAATCGGGGCGTCATGGGAAGGATTTGCCATGGAACAGATTGTCCATTCGCTCGGAACCCGCGACGTCTATTTCTGGGCAACGCACGCGGGAGCAAAGCTCGATCTTCTGGTCATGATCGCCGGCAAACGGCATGGCTTCGAATTCAAATATACAGATGCGCCGGGGCGACATAAATCCATGCACATCGCCGTCAAGGATCTTGGGCTGGAGCATTTATGGGTTATATACCCCGGAGACATACACTACCCCCTGGACGACAAAATCACCGCCCTTCCCCTTTCAGAAGCATTAAAAGAGTCTCGGTTCGTATGACGGATAGGATGCTGGGAGGCATGAAGGCTGGGATGCCAGGAGGCTGGGAAGCTGGGAGGCGGAAAGGCAGAGGGAAGACCGCTTCGCTTGGACGAGGGACGAGGGACGAGGAACTGCGGGAAGAGCGGAAGGGCCGAGGGAAGAACGACTTCTGATCACCGACCTCTGATCCGCAGATTACGCAGATTTGCGCAGATTGAAAGGCTATAAAAGGAATTCGGTTATATAGATCTTTTACTGGCCTCTGGTCTCTGGTCTCTGCCCTCTGGTCCTTGCCCTTTCCGCTCCTCTCCACCCTCCGCAGTAGCCTGCTCTTGCTACGGAGGACGGGCGCTCTTCCGCTCTTCCTACCCTCCGCTCTTCCAGCAGTTCGCCCTCGCCCTCTCCGTCGTTCCGCCCTCCGCTCTTCCCGCAGTTCCGCGTCCCTCGTCCCTCGTCCTAGTCCCGCCGTTCCCCATAGCCCCTCGCCCATAGCCTCTGGCCTTCGGTCCGGCCTTATGCCTCTCCGCCGTTTCGTCCCTCGTCCTATCGTAGCGGTCTTCCCTCTTCCCTCTTTGTCTTCTCCGCTCTTCCTGCCGTTAATGCCCGCCCCTTGCCAGCGCGAAAAACAGGGCCAGGATCAGGGCCTGAACGACCCAGCCGATGAGGCACACCCAGACGGCCCGCAGGGTGCTGGTGTAATCGAGGGCCTGGCGTACGGCGATGATCATGGCCACCAGCATCCACACCCCGGCAACGAAAAACACCAGCGTGCGAAGGCCGGGAATGATCCCGATCACCCGGATCAGGCCCGGAGAGCTGGAAAAGCCGATGGTGCGAAGAAGCTGGCCATAGTCCGCCTCGGTCTCGGGCGCCGGCAGCAGCCGGGTGCCGATGAAGTAAGTCAGGCCGGCCCAGACGAACCAGCTGACCAGGGAAAGGATGATTCCCAGGATGAGTCCCCGCCCGACCCCGGCCGTAGCAGTTCCAATGCCGGCGGCAAGGCTTGAAAGGACCACCACGCCAATGGCCTGGCCCATGGCGGAATGGTCATGCTCCACCTCTTCGTACAGGGCGGGCTCCAACTTCGCGGCCCGCAGCATGCGGTTGAAATACGGATTCATAAAACCCCCCTTTCTGAATGTATTTCTATACTACCTGACAGGGATGCCCCGGCGCCAGGATTTTTTACTCGTACTCCAGGATGTAGAGATGCTAGGATGCTAGGAGGCTGGGATGCCAACAACCTTCAAGGCCATGGGCGATGGGCCATAGGCGATAGGCTATGGGACCGACCTCCGATCTCTGACCTCTGCGTAGTTATGCCTCCGCTCTTCCTGCCGTTTCGTCCCTCGTCCCTCATCCGAGTCGAAGATCCCGTCGTCGGGACGAAGCGGTCTTCCCTCGGCCTTTCCGCCTTCCAGCCTCCCAGCCGTTATGCTTCCCAGCTTCCCAGCCTCCCAGCCTTTTTCACACTCCCGACGCGACGTAGAATGCGTTGCGGATCGTGCTGTGAATCCTGCCGCACCTGCCGGTGCAGTCGCCGAGGAGAAGAACTTCGTCCGCCGAGCCGATGAATTTCTCGGCCTCGTCCATCCTCGGTTTCAGGCCGGACCAGATCACGATGCTGTCGGCCTGGATGGAATGTTCATCGCCCTTTTCATCCGTATAGACCACCTTTCCGCCGGTGATGCTCTTCGGCAGGGTCTTCATATGGTAGGTGAAATTGGGATGATTTTTATAGATACGCTCCTGGTTGCCGATGTTGTGGGGGCCGGCATCCTCCGCTGCGATCATTTCGTCGCCGGGGGCCAGCACCGTGATCTTGTGGCCGTCCTTGGCGATGCCGATGGCGGCCTCGGTGCCGAGTTTTCCGGCGCCGATCATCACCACGTTCTTCCCCAGGGCCTTCTTGTTGCTGTAGCATGAGAGGATATCGAAGACATTGGAAGCATCCGCCCCCTTCATCCGGGACTTGACGACCTCGGCGCCGGTGGCCACCAGGACCGTATTGAAGCCTTCCGCCTTGATCATCTCGGGCGTCACCGCGGTGCCGAGCTTCACCTCGACGCCCTTCTTGTTCACCTGGTGGATCAGGTAGTCCTTGAAGACCTTGTGATTCCATCGCCATTTGCTGTAATCCGAGAACTTGAGCAGTCCGCCCAGGGCCTTGTCCTTCTCATACAGGGTCACCTGGTGTCCCCTTTCGGCAGCCACGAGGGCCGCCTGCATGCCGGCCGGGCCGCCGCCGATCACCGCCACCTTCTTTTTCATGAGCGGCGCGGTAATGTTCTGAACTTTGTAGGCCGGCGTCCCCCATTTCGGGTTCAGGTCGCACATGGCGATATGGGGCCCTTTCAGCATGCTGATGGCATGGCAGTCATGACACTGATAGCATTGAAGGACATCGTCCGCCCTGCCCGCCGCCACTTTCTTGACCAGCTCGGGATCGCAGAAAAGGGGCGTATCCATGCCGACCATATCGGTCCTGCCTTCCCCGATAAACTGGTCATTCTGCACCGGGTCATGGAATCCGGCGCCGGCGCATACAACGACCTTCAAGCCGGCTTTTTTAACGGCCTCGGCATAGGCGAGGCTCCACGGTTTGTCCTGGTCCTGGCAGAAACTGTTGGGATGCTCGCTGCCGGCCCGTATAAATACGATGTCAGCCAGGCCCTCGATCTTTTTGACATCTTCAAGGCCCTTTTCCACTTCCGCGGCCGTGGGCTGATTCGGGTATCGGATCCCGACGTAACTCTGCGCCTTGTCCGTGCCGAACGCTGCAAAATTAAGATAGACCATGATAATAAGATTCGTTGCATCCCGTACCGCCTTCAACGCCTCGGGGTCGGTGGATCTCGTCTGGTACACGTCATAACCGAACGCCTCGCATGCCTTTGCATCCTTTACGATATCCGCGACACTCTGGGATCCGCCAGGCCCTCCGGGCATACCTCCGCCCCTGCCGCCGCTTTGGCCCTGCAGTTTCGCCATCACTTGCGCGGCCTTCTGCATGCCGAGGATGCCATTCTGTCCGGACACCTCGCCGGGCCCGAGGGAAACGACAGTGCCGTCGCCCTTCACTTCCCCCGGCAGGCTGGAGCATAGAATCAGGGAGCCTTCGGTATGGATATCGTTCATCATCCGTTCGACATAGCTCCACACCGGTGGGATGTCTTTCCATAACCCCATTCCAATGTGCTGCCAGCTGTTCACGGCTTCATACACCCAGTCCTCGAGGCCGTCGGCTTTGGTGTAATATTTCTTCGGGTATGCGCCGAACATGGTGGACATCGTGACAATGGACGCGTTTTTGGCCATGTTCAGGTAGTGGTTTCGATAGGTCTCGCTGGGGTAGATCTCCGGCCCCTGCATCGTCATGTTGGGGGATTGGGTATGAATGATCCGGTTCTTCAGCACCGTGTTTCGGATCCTTAAGGGAGACAGAAGATGGGGGCATCTACTGCCTGCCTCCTCCATGCTTGCAATTCCGGTCTCCCCGGCTGCCATTGCTTCCGGTATCTTGAACCCCGCCAGTTTTTTACAGGTCAGCGCAAACGTGGACGCCAGACCGGCGCCAATCAGAAACTGCCGTCTTCCCATAAACGATTTGATCAGTTTCATACGGTACTCCTTTCTTTAAGGATCAAAGTGACTAAAGTGCGCTAAAGTGCCTAAAGTTAAGGTATTCTACCGATTTTTATGTCGTCCCCGTCTTACGCCCTCCCGGTTTTCGCAATTTCTTTTCTTCTGCTCTTCCAACCCTCCGCTTTTCCTGCCGTTTGCCTCTCCGCCGTTTCGTCCCTCGTCCCTCGTCCGAGTCGAAGATCCCGGCGTCGGGACGAAGCGGTCTTCCCTCGCCTTTGCCCTTTCCGCTCTTCCGCTCTTCTTACCTTCGGCTCTTCTCCACCCTCTGCAGTAGCCTACTCCTGCTACGGAGGACGGGCCGCCGTTCACGCCTCCCAGCTTCCCAGCTTCCCAGCCTCCCAGCCTTTTCACACTTGCGACGCAATAAAGAATGCATTACGAAACGTCTTTTGAAGCGATCCGCCCCTGCCGGTGCAGTCACCCAGGAGAAGAACATCCTCTGCGCAGCCGATGAATTTCTCTGCCTCATCCATTCTGGGCTTGAGGCCGGACCAGATCACGATGCTGTCGGCCCGGACGGACTTCGAGGCCCCCTTGGAATCCGTGTAGGTGACCTTCCCTCCCGAGATATCCTTGATATTTACCTCCAAAGCATAGCTGAAGTCAGGGGAGTTTGAATATATATTTTTCTGATTAGCCATATTGTGGGCGCCATTATTTTCGGGTTCTATCAGCAGGTTCGCGCTTGTCAGCACCGTTACCTTATGCCCGTCCTTGAGCATCCCTGTGGCGGCTTCCATGCCGTATTTGCCTGCGCCCAGGATGATGACATGCTTTCCCAGTTCATTCTTTTTATAATAGGCATCCAGGATATTGAAAACTTTGCTGCCGTTCGCTTTCATTCTGGAGGTGACAACATCCGTGCCGACGCCGACCAGGACCGTGTCGAAGCCCTCCGCCTTGATCATCCCGGGCGTTGCCGTGGTATTGAGCTTCACATCTACGCCGGCTTTTTTTACCTGATGGATAAAGTATTCTTTCAAATCTTTGAAATTCCATCTCCACCGGCTGCTATCCGAGATCTTGAGAAGTCCTCCCAGAGCCGGTTCCTTCTCATAAAGGGTTACCTTGTGGCCTCTTTCGGCCGCCACCAGGGCCGCCTTCATGCCCGCCGGACCGCCGCCGATCACGGCAACCTTTTTGGAAATCGTCGGCTTGCGGATGCTCTGCAGCTTATAGGCCGGCACGCCCCATTTCGGATTTACGGTACATGTGCTGTACCAGGGGCCCAGTGACACGCTGATGCCGTGACAGTTCTGGCACGCGATGCAGGGAACGACATCATCGGCCCTGCCTTCCTTCACCTTCATGACCAGTTCCGGATCCGCGAAAAAGGGGGTGGTCATGCCGATCATATCTGTTTTGCCGCTGGCGATAAACGCTTCATTTTCCAGCGGATAGTGGAACCCGGCGCTGGGGCACGTAATGGTCTTGATGCCGGCTTTTTTGATGGCCTCGGCATAGGCGAGACTTCTCGGTTTGCCTTTATCCTGGGTCCAGGCGTTCGGATGCTCGTCGATCCGGATCCACAGGAAGTCCACGACCCCCTCGAGCTTTCTTGCCTGCTCGACGGCCTCTTCCAGTTCGGCGGCGGTGGGGTCAAGATCATTGGAGAGGCCCAGGGCATTCTCTCCGCTGCCCATTCCCATGTTGCCGCGGCTTCCCCTGATGTTGCCCATCAGGATCAGATTCGTCGCGGCCCTGATTTTTTCCGCCACCCCGGGGTTGGCTGCGTTGAGCTGATAAATGTCATACCCCTTGGCCTCGGCCTCCTTCGCCTCTTCCAGAATCTCGTCATCGGTTTTGGTGGACATCCCGGGCATCCCGCCCGGCCCTCCACCCGGCCCCCCGCCCGGCATACCGCCACCCGGTCCGCCGGATGCCCCGCCTGTGCCGCCCGGCATACCGCCCCGGCCGTCACTGCCGGCACCGGGCTTGGCACTGTTAGGGCCCATGCCGCCGGTATTGCCGGCACAGATGACAAGGGCCCCCTCATTATGGATGTCTTCGATCATCTGTTCGATGTAATTCCAGACCGGCGGGATATCCTCCCACGAGCGATTGGACATATGGGAAATGGCGTCGTTATAAGGACCCCACTCAACCGGAAATGTCGTTCCAAACATAGTGCTGATGGTGACGATGGCGGCGTTCTTGGCCACGTTTGAATAGTGGTTTCTGAAATTCTCGGTCGGGAAATTTTCCGGCCCCTGCATAAAATAGTTGGGGGATACGGTGTGCATGATTCTATTCTTCAGCACCACGTTTCTGATCCGCAGCGGTGACATAAGATGGGGGCATCTGCTTTCGGCCGCCTTTTTGCCGTCGCCAGTCGCAGCTTCCGCCGCCATTGCCGCATTTGCCCCGAAACCAGCGAGCTTTTTACAGGTCAGCGCGCATGCAGACGCCGCACCGGCGGCCATCAGAAACTGCCGTCTGCCCATAAACGATTTGATCGGATTCATACGGTACCCCCTCCTTTAGTAGAACAGATATTGTTGCAGGTTTACAGGTTGCAGGTT
>JBECKW010000265.1:0-16314 GCA_040235505.1 Desulfobacterales bacterium | reverse complement strand
CGTTTCGAAGTTAGAATCGGGGATCAGGAAATCGATGTACGGGTATCCACCCTTCCCACCTCTTTCGGAGAACGAGTGGTGATGCGGCTTCTCAATAAATCGGGAGCGATATTGAAAATGGCCGAATTGGGCGCCTCCCCCGAAAAGCTGCTCCAACTCGCCAGACTCGTCAAATCTCCCAACGGCATCATTCTGGTAACCGGCCCCACCGGCAGCGGAAAAACCACCAGCCTGTATGCGATCCTTTCCAGCATCAACACGCCGGACATCAATATCATTACGATTGAAGATCCGGTAGAATACCAGCTGAAGGGCATCAGCCAGATTCAGGTCAACCCTAAAATCGACCTGACATTTGCCAGGGGACTCAGATCCATCGTCCGTCAGGACCCGGATGTGGTCCTTGTGGGGGAGATCCGGGACAAGGAAACGGCCGATATCGCCGTCCAGTCCGCACTCACCGGTCATCTGGTGTTTTCAACCCTCCATACCAATGATTCCGCAAGCGCCATTACCCGCCTGGTGGATATCGGCGTGGAACCTTTTCTGATCTCTTCTTCCGTCATTGCCGTCGTGGCTCAGCGGCTGGTTCGCGTCCTCTGCGCGCAGTGTCGGGAACCTTATATCCCGGATGCCGAAACCCTTGAAAGTATCCGCATCCCGCTTTCGCAGTTCAAAGGAAAAACCATTTACCGTCCCCGTGGGTGTGACGCGTGCCTACAAAAAGGATACAGCGGACGAACCGGCATATTTGAAATCCTGGAACTGGACAGCAATCTGAAAACCACTATTCTGAAGACCCACGATTCGAACCAGATCATGACAGAAGCTGTCCGCCGAGGGATGATGACATTGATGCAGGACGGCCTTCGACTGGTGCTGAAAGGCGTAACCAGTATTGAAGAGGTCCTGAGAGTAGCTCATCGCTGATATGATCCGTCGTATCTTAAAAATCGGTTTGATGGCGGGCGCCTTTTTTATTTTCGCGGGTCTCATTGCCTATCTGACCGTATCCTTCTTCGTTCGTTCACAACCCAGCACCGTCGTACCCGATTTGGTCGGGAAGCATGTGGTTGCCGCTCTTGAGCTTCTCTCCGATTTGTCCCTGAACACCAAGGTCGGAGGGATGGAATATAATTCCAATGTCCCAATTCACCACGTTATTTCTCAGGATCCACCCCCCGGGACCGAAATCAAACCGGGCCGCGATGTGCGCATCACGCTCTCCAAAGGGCCTGAAACAGTTGTGGTGCCGTCCCTCAATGGTTTCACCATGGAGCAAGCCCGGATTGTTCTGGAGGAAAACGGACTTTCAAGCGGCAACATTGCCCATGTCTATCAGGCGCAGATTCCGGAAGGCGTTGTGTTGGCCCATTTTCCTTCTCCGGGGAAAACCATTCATCGTGACCGGCCCGTGGATTTGCTGGTCAGCCTCGGCAGACGGCCCACTGATTTTTTGATGCCGGATTTAAGTGGCCTTTCGATTGATGAAGCGATGCAACGGATTGAAAAAGTGAACCTCTCCCTTGACAAGGTCAACGGTGTTTCCATTAAAGACCGTCCGTTGGATACCATCATCAGCCAGTCACCTGCTCCCGGCCATCGTGTGATTGAGAAAGACGCCGTGAGCCTCACCATCAACCGAAAAACCGCTGCAGACGGAAAGTCCGCCGCTTTTCGAAACGGTCTTCTGCTGCTGCGGCATTCCCTTGAACCCGGGTTTCTGAACCGGCACATCCGCGTTCGTTTGAACTGCTTCGGCCTCTCTATGGATCTGGTCGATACATTTTTAAAACCCGGAAAACAGCTGTGGTGCTTAATCCCCATGGAATCGGATTCCACTGCATTTCTTTACGAAGATGATGTGCTGATAAAATCGGAAGTGTTTGAGTAATTGTAAAAAATAAGATATGGAAGGCTAATTTTACCGGGAGACTTCACATATGAAGCTGATTGCTCCGTCAATCCTGTCTGCGGACTTTTCCAAACTTGGCGACGAAATTCGGGCCGTCGAAGAAGCCGGTGCCGACTGGATCCATGTGGACGTCATGGACGGTCATTTTGTACCGAATATCACCATGGGTCCCCTTGTGGTGAAAGCGGTTAAAAAGGTGACGTCCCTTCCAATCGACGTACATCTGATGATTGAACACCCGGATCGCTATATACCCGACTTCGTATCGGCGGGCGCGGACTGGATATCCGTCCAGGTCGAAGCCTGCGTGCATTTGAACAGAACCGTTCAAATGATACGCGAGGCAGGGATTCGTGCCGGCGCCGCTCTCAATCCGGCCACGCCGCTTTCCACCATCGAGTGGACCCTTGAATCACTTGATTTTGTCCTGATCATGAGTGTCAACCCCGGCTTCGGCGGTCAGGCGTTTATCCAGAACAGCCTGGAAAAAATATCCAAACTGCGATCCATGATCGACGCCAGGAGCCTGCCGACCTTGATCCAGGTAGACGGCGGTGTCAACAGCGCCACCATTGAAGCGGTTTCCTGCGCGGGTGTCGATGTGTTTGTTGCCGGTTCGGCGATTTTCGATACCGACGATTATGCCAGTTCGGTTTCAAATTTTCGGGCACTCATTGAAAACACCTGACGATCTTTCGGCTACAGTGGAGAAAGGACATGAATACAAAAAACACTCCCCCCAACGTGCTGGTAATACATGGGCCCAACCTCAATATGCTCGGAAGAAGGGAGCCGGATGTTTACGGATCCGACACCCTGGATGAAATCAATAACGCGCTCGTTCAAAAGGCTGGCAAACTCGGCTTTACCCTGGAGACGTTCCAGTCGAATCATGAGGGCGAGATCGTGGAAAAGATTCAGACGGCCATGTCCTCGTGCTGCGGAATAATTATCAATCCTGCCGCCTATACCCATACCAGCGTTGCCATTCTTGATGCCCTTCGTCTCTTGAATATTCCGGTGATTGAAGTGCATCTTTCGAATATTTATAAACGGGAGACATTCCGCCACCAATCCATGACGGCGCCCGCGGTAACGGGCCAGATTTCGGGACTGGGCGTCATGGGGTATTTTCTTGCGCTTGACGCGCTCTCACATCTGATGGAAAAATAAATCGGTTTTTCGGGATTGACCTTTCATTCATCTTTGTGTAGATTACTCGAAAAAATTTTGAGTTACGAACCCTTATTCCTCATCTTCGGAGGCAACTCAATGACTGAATCGGACGGCGGCAGTAGTCGCCAGACAACAACGCAATCAGTACTTCAAAGCGAACAGGACGACCCTGGATCGCAATATGGTTCTGATGCGGCCGATGAGGTAGCCCTCCGGTATCCCGGCCGGTAGGTTTTCCGGCTTACCTCCACGCCGCAAATACATTTTTGCATTCAATGTGGAGGTACCCCATGAAAAATCCACTACTTGTTCCCGAACTGCGTGAACTGATCGAAAGCGCAAATCATCCGGCACTTCGTGCTTTCAGTGAATCCGGTCACCCCGCTGAAACTGCGGACCTTCTGTCCGCTTTGGAGCCCGGTGACGTATGGAGCGTTCTGCGCCATTCCCCGCTGCCGCTTCGCTCGGAAATATTCAGCCACCTTGACGAGGGACATCAGGCGCAGTTGATCGGAATCCTTGGACGAAAGGAAATCGCCCCCATTGTTTCCGACATGTCACCGGATGACAGGGCGGATCTCTTCAAGCGCATGCCGGAAGATATCAGCGAGATGATCCTTCCGGCCCTGGCCCAGGCCCAGCGGGAAGATATCCGGCGTTTGTGCTCTTATGAGGAAGGAACCGCCGGCGCCGTTATGACATCGGATTATGTCACTTTGTCTCCTCAAATTACGGCCGCCCAGGCCATCGAGCGACTCAGGCGGGAGGCACCCAACACGGAAACTATCTATTACGCCTATGTCGTGGACAGCAGTCGCAAGCTTCTCGGCTTTGTCTCGCTGAAAGATCTCATTCTTGCAAGACCCGATACGTTTGTTGAAAAAATCATGCAACCGGAGGTTATTTCCGTCCGTGTCGATGACGACCAGGAAGAAGTCGCCCGCAAAATCCAGAAATACGATCTGATCGCTCTTCCGGTGATAAACGGTGGAGATGCACTGGTCGGGCTTGTCACCCACGATGATGCCATCGACATCATCACACAGGAGCATACCGAGGATATGGAAAAATTCATGGCCATTGCCGGAAGCCATGAGTCTGCCACCTATATCAGAACCTCTTCCTGGGGCCACTTTAAAAATCGAGCTGTCTGGGTTGTGATTCTCGCGATTTTAGGGTTTATTTCCGGTTACATTGTCCAGAAATTTGAGGGCATGCTGCTTCAATTTGCGATTTTGTCCGCATTCATGCCCATGCTTGCCGATACCGGCGGCAACACGGGCTCACAATCTGCAACACTGGTCATCCGCGCCCTGGCCCTGAAAGAAATATCTCCCCGGGATGTCCTGAAGATCCTATTCAAGGAAGTGCAGGTTTCGACGCTTCTGGGAATTCTCCTGGCGGTTGTTGCTTTCGGCCGCGTGCTTCTTTTCGGCGGTGCCTCAACAATGCCGCATGGGTATTCATTATGGGAATTGGGTACCGCCATCTCAGCCGCTTTGGGACTTCAGGTGATCACTGCAACGCTGATCGGCGCCGTTCTTCCGTTGACCGCCGCCCGCTTAAAACTGGATCCGGCAGTCGTTGCCAGCCCGGCATTGACCACTATCGTGGACGTAACCGGCCTTCTGATCTATTTCATTACCGTCAAACTGATGCTGGGGATCTGATTTACATTCTTTCACTTTGAGACATCCAATGTTCTCCTTGTGCCATTACTGAGGAAACATATATGGGGTATTTTATTCTAATTAATAGGGTCTTTGCCCTATTTTTTTTTTGTCTTGTCCCACATAAGGTGAGAACAACAGAAAGATGCTTTCTCTTATTTATAAGTAAATCGGTAGCCCATAGCAGGTACCAAGTCGAGCACAGCATTTAGGTTTGATTGAACAAGGCATTTGCTGAAAGGTAGTTCGAACGCTTTAACAGCACTGGCTGAAAGGAGAGAAAAATGGAACCTAAACGCAAATCCAAGATCGCCAGGTTGAGAAGACGCGGTGGGAACGACGGCCCGAATCCGGTTTATAAAAAAGGGGATCGAAACCTGTTTTGCCCCAATTATTGTCAGTGCCTTGATTTTGCCATTCTGAAATCCTGGGAATTCTGGGCCTGCTTTGATTGTAAATTTAAAAAGCAAGCGCTCATTCTCGACGATTATCCGGCCACAAACAGCGAAACCGTACTCTATCATTCCCTGCCCCAGGAATTTTACCTGCGGGTCGGTTAGGCTAAAATCGACTCAGTCTCCGGAATTGCGTCTCTGACTGCCCATGGATCTGATCCTGCAGAGACACATAACACCATCAATGGATGTTCCTCCCCTACATCTGTTGGTGGTGTCTTTTTTCCGCCATTTCACACTGCTTCATAAGATTTATTTACTTATCTTTTTCCGCCTGCTACTAGAGCCAATAAATTTTTAAAGCATATTCATATGTCGCGGGTTTTTCAGTATGACCTTGTTGGTAAACGAAATTTTTTTCAGTATCCAGGGTGAATCCATATACAACGGTCGTCCATGTGTTTTTATCCGGCTGACCGGATGTAACCTTCGTTGCGTTTATTGCGATACGACTTATGCCTATGAAGAAGGAACGCCCCGAGATAAAGACTGGATTCTCAAGGAGGTTGAAAAATTCGCCTGTCCTCTGGTTGAAGTGACCGGGGGGGAACCGCTTCTCCAACACGAAACAACTTCCTTGATCGACCGGCTGATTGCCTCCGGCTATGAAGTGATGCTTGAGACCAACGGTTCCCTGGATGTTTCGCAAATACATCCTGACTGCATGAAAATCATCGATATCAAGTGCCCCTCCAGCGGAATGTCCACCAGGAACCGCCTCGAAAATCTTTCGTGTTTAACCGGGAGGGATCAGGTCAAATTCGTGATCCGTGATGCCTTGGATTATAAATTTTCACTGGAAACAGTGAAGATGCTCCCACCGGATTTCAAAAGACACCATGTGCTTTTTTCCCCGGTTTCAGGTATTCTCCCCCCTGCCACCCTCTCCGAATGGATTTTGAGGGACAGGCTTTCGGTGCGGCTCCACATTCAGCTGCACAAGTTCATCTGGCCGGATATCGAAAGAGGAAGGTAAGAGGAATAAAACAAGGATGGGGGTTGATTGTTATGATTCAAAATAAAAAAGCTGTGGCACTTTCCAGCGGCGGCATCGATTCCACCACCGCCATGGCCATTGCCGCCGACCAGGAATATGAACTTTACAGTATGAGTTTTTTTTACGGGCAGCGCCACGCTTTCGAGTTGAAAGCCGCCGAATCGGTGGCTCGGTTTTTTAATGTCAAAAAGCATCTGATGCTGAACATCGACCTCCGGCAAATCGGCGGCTCGGCCCTTACGGATGACATCGCAGTCCCGAAATCCCGAAATGCCGCCGATATGTCCACCGATATCCCGGTGACCTACGTCCCGGCTCGGAACACCATTTTTCTTTCCTATGCCCTGGCATGGGCGGAAGTGCTTTCGGCCTTCGATATTTTCATCGGTGTCAATGCCGTTGATTACAGCGGCTATCCGGATTGCCGCCCGGAATATATCGAGGCCTTCGAAAAGATGGCGAATCTTGCCACCCGCGCCGGTGTTGAAGGTAAAGTCCGCATCCATATCCGTACCCCCCTCATTCAAATGCGAAAAGAAGATATCATCCGTACCGGCCATGCACTTGGCGTGGATTATTCCATGACCCACAGCTGCTACGATCCCTCCCCGGAAGGTCTTGCCTGCGGGCAATGCGACAGCTGCTTGATACGGAAAAAGGGTTTTTTAGATGCCGAGGTACCGGATCCGACGAAATACGTATAACAGATGGACGTTCGTCTTTTATCATACTTGCCATCCCTTCCCGCCTCCTGTATAGAGTAAGCTCTTTTTATTATTGATCTTGAGCAGTTGTTTTTTCGACTGGAAAGCGGTTTTAGTGAGTGTCATGAATTTTTCTCCAATCGCCGTGGTGGGGATGTCCTGTGTTTTTCCGGGTGCCCATGACACGGATACATTCTGGCGAAATATCATCGAGAAAAAGGATGCGACCGCCATCGTTCCCCGGCAGCGATGGGTCGCCGCCATGGACCAAGTAGTTTCGGACAGGTATGCACCGGACAAAGCCTTGTCGAACCGGGCCGGGCTTGTGACCGGATTTAAACTGGATCCGGATGGTCTTGACATTGAAACCGCTCTTCTGTCTACCCTCGACCCGCTCTATCATCTGGTGCTTCATACGGGACGCGACGCGCTGAACCAGGTAAAGCCGGGTCCGGCGGAAAATCTTCCGAAGGAACGGACCGGTGTGATTCTTGCCGCCATCGTACTTCCCACCGACAGCGCCTCCGCTTTCGGACGCGGGATCTTCGGTGCTGCAGCCGAAAAAGCGATTTTCGGGCAACGTTCCGAATTCGCCCAAGAGCCCCTGTCCTTGAATAAAAACCAGGCACTTTCCGCCCGGGTGACAAGCCTTCCGGCCTCACTCCTGGCCGGAGCCCTGGGGCTTGGCGGTGGCTCTTTCACTTTGGACGCCGCCTGTGCTTCGTCCCTGTATGCCATCAAGCTCGCGTGCGATGAATTGCAGTCCAATCGTACCGACATCATGCTGGCCGGCGGCGTGTCACGACCGGAATGCCTGTACACCCAGATCGGATTCAGCCAACTTAGGGCCCTCTCCCCCACCGGAAGATGTGCACCTTTTGATCGGCATGCCGACGGGCTGGTGGTGGGAGAAGGCGCCGGCATCGTCGCCCTCAAACGGCTTGAAGATGCCATTCGGGACGGAGACCGGATTCATGGAGTCATCCGCGGTATCGGTCTTTCAAACGATATCGGTGGTGGCCTACTGGCTCCGGTCTCAGAGGGCCAGATTCGCGCCATGAAAAATGCGTATGAACAGGCCGGATGGTCTCCCCGTGATATCCAGATGTTCGAATGTCATGGTGCCGGAACTCCGGTGGGAGACAGGACAGAGCTCTCCAGCCTTGAAAACCTTCTGAAAGAAGCTGCCCTGAAAAACAGCCTTCCCGCCGCCATCGGCTCCATTAAATCCATGACCGGCCATCTCCTGACCGCCGCCGGTGTGGCGGGCGTCATCAAAATGCTTCTGGGACTGGGCCACAACACTTTCCCGCCTTCGCTTCATTTTGAGAAGGCATCGGACGGCACCCCCCTTTCTGAAGGTCTTTTAAGGGTCCAGACCGATCCGGCTCCCTGGCCGGAAAATACAGGCCTTCCGCGTCGGGCGGCCGTGAGCGCCTTCGGCTTCGGCGGCATCAACGCACATCTTCTGGTGGAGCAGTGGATTCCTTCGCGTCCGCGTCCGGCAATGACTTTCAAAGAGAAACCGTTCGAACCGTCACCGGTGGCGGTCGTCGGTATTTCCTGCCGCTTAGGAAATATTCAGGGCACTTCAGAGTTTCAAAATGCGCTCCATGAAAATGCACCCTTTGCATCGCCCCCGCCCCGCGAACGCTGGAAAGGATGCGGTGACGTGTTCCGCCGATTTTTTCCGGAACACTCGAACCGGGGCAATTATATTGAATCGGTTACGGTCCGGGTAGGTGCGTTTCAAATTCCCCCGAACGAGCTTCAGGATATTATTCCCCAACAGCTGTTGATGCTCGAGGTGGCTTCTGAAGCAATGGCCGATGCCGGACTTTCCCCGCAGGAAACCAGACCGGGCATGGGAGCGATTGTCGGCATCTCCTTTGATCCGGACGCCACTGATTTCCATTTCAGGTGGGCGCTCCCCGGTTTGATATCGGACTGGCAGGCCCGACATGATCTTCATTTTTCCGGAAACGGGCAGGATGCCGAACAATGGATCGAGGCGCTTCAAAACGCTGCAAGCCCGCCCCTGACCTCTTCCCGGACCCTCGGTGCCCTCGGCAGCATGACCGCCAGCCGGATCGCCAAGGCCTTTCGCTTCGGGGCGCCGAGCTTTGTGGTATCCTGTGAGGAAGCCTCCGGCATGAAAGCCCTTGAACTGGGTACACGGTTTCTTCAGCACCGGGAGGCCGACACCATGCTGGTGGGGGCCGTGGATTTTGCCGGAGACATTCGTCGTATCATGGCATCCATGATGTGCTCCGGCGATCCGAAGACCCACGTTTCGTCGGAAGCTTCCGGACCGGCCCCGGAATGGTTTCCCGGAGACGGCGCAGTGGCCATGGTGCTGAAACCATTGGACCGGGCCCTGGAAGACGGAAACAGGATCTATGCGGTGGTCCGGGGCTTCGGGGTTGCCTCCGCGTCAAACCTTGAAATGCTTGGAAGCCGGGTGCCTGAAAGCCCTGTTTCCTTGTCTCGATGTCTGCAGGATGCCGGATATTCGCCACAAAAAGACACCGCCCCCATTCCGCCTGTAGTGAATGATCTTTCAGCGATCATCGGCGATACCGGCGCAGCCGCCGGCCTCGCGGCAGCTGCAAAGGCCTGCCTGGATTTGCGGTCGAATTCCGGCCTCTGCGAAGGGGGACGCACTTCCGATCTGATGGTGTCCGTCCCGACGACGGACGGGGTCTGTATGCATGCGTTTTTTGAAAAAGCACCCGATTCCGCGACAAATCTTTCTTTATCCTCTCTCGGAGCATTGGCTTCCGCGTCTCCCGATACCCCCTCGTTCCAAAAAATTGTCGGCGGTCTCATGCCATTTCCGCCGGTGCCGGATTCGCTTTCTTCAAATGGCCCGACGGGTTCGCTATCCAATGAAGATACCATGTATTCGGAGGGAAATTCGCAGTCTTCAACCATTCTGGATGACTTCTTCGGGCCCATGGAAAAACAGATCGCCGAAACTTCCCGGGCGCATCAGAAATTTCTTGAATTTTCAAAGGATCTTACCCGAGCCTATGCAGATACCCTTTCTTACCACCGGGACTTGATTGCATCTGCCATTCACGGAGGGACCGTACAAATTCCCGCCGCCGAAGAAGCACCTTCACATGCCGCATTACCCGTTTTCTCCAGGGAACTGTGCATGGAGGTTGCCGTGGGGTCTGTGTCATATGTGTTTGGGCCCTCGTTTTCCGAAGTGGACAGCTACTCCGCCCGCGTCCGATTGCCGGATGAACCCCTCATGCTGGTGGACCGGATATTGACGATTGAGGGTGAAAAGGGTGTTCTCGGCCCCGGGAAAATCGTCACCGAACATGATGTAAAACCAGACGCCTGGTACCTTGACGGCGGACGGGTCCCGGTGTGTATTTCCGTGGAAGCCGGCCAGGCCGACCTTTTTCTCTGCGCGTATCTCGGCATCGATCTGAAGGTGAAGGGGCAACGAACCTATCGGCTCCTGGATGCCGTGGTTGAATTTTACAGGGGGCTTCCCCGGCCCGGCGATGTGATTCGGTATGACATCGAGATCGATCGATTTGTACGCCAGGGCGACACTTATATGTTTTTCTTCCGCTTCGACGGCTATATCGGCGACGAACCCCTCATCCGCATGAGAAACGGGTGTGCGGGATTTTTTACGGAAGCTGAAGTCCGGAATTCAGGCGGCATCATTTTCACGGAAAAGGAAACCGCGCAATGTCCCGGCAAGCTGCCGTCCGACTGGTCTTTCCCGGTTCAGCTTGCAAAGTCGTCTTTTAACGAAGTGAAATTAGACGCCCTTCGCAGGGGAGATCTCGGCGCCTGCTTCGGTGCCCCTTTTGAAGGCGTCGTTGTACCGGATTCCATGAGACTGCCCGGCGGCCGGATGAAACTGATCGACCGGGTGGTTTCTCTGGATCCATCGGGGGGACGTTTCGGCCAGGGTACCATCCGGGCGGAAGCCGACATCTCACCGGATGCCTGGTTTTTAACCTGCCACTTTGTCGATGACATGGTGATGCCCGGCACCCTGATGTACGAATGCTGCGTTCACACCCTTCGGATATACCTCCAGCGGCTGGGATGGGTGAGTGAACGGCCGGGGGTTCACTACGAACCCGTCACCGGTGTTCGCAGCCGCCTGAAATGCCGGGGGCCCGTCACACCGGAAACCAAACATGTGATTTACGAAGTCGACATCAAGGAACTGGGGTATGGTCCGGAACCGTTTGCCATTGCCGATGCCCACATGTACGCGGACGGCCACCGCATCGTCTACTTTGAAAATTTATGTCTGAAAGTGAGTGGGCTTTCCCGATCCGAAGTGGAAAGTTTCTGGCAGCGCCGCCCGAGTCAATCCGCTTTGCCGGCATCTTCTTCGAAAAACGAATCCGGACCCCCTGTTTTCAGTAGGGAAAAGATCCTTGCCTTTGCGGAAGGAAATCCGTCCGATGCCTTCGGGGACCGATACAAACCATTTGACGGCAATCGCTTTATTGCCCGGCTGCCCCGTCCCCCCTATTCTTTCATTTCCAGAATATCTCATGCCGATGCGTCCCAATGGATATTGAAACCCGGGGGATGGATCACTGCGGAATACGAGGTGCCGGAAGGAGCCTGGTATTTCCACGCGGAGAGAAGCAGACAACTGTCCTATGCGGTTCTGCTTGAAATCGCCCTTCAGCCCTGCGGCTGGTTAGCAGCCTGGGCCGGCAGTGCACTTGCGAGTGAGAACGATCTGAGATTCAGAAACCTCGGCGGCAGTGCCGTCCTGTATCGGTCTCCTGAACTGGCTGAACGCAAACTGCTCATCCGCTGCCGAATGACCAAGGTGTCCTCGGCCGCCGATATGATCATAGAGCATTTCGATTTCGAGGTGCTCGATACCGACGGTATGCTCTACCAGGGAAGTACCCATTTCGGTTTCTTTACGTCGGCAGCCCTCTCTCGCCAAGCCGGCCTTGGTCATCGTCCTTTTTCATGGATCGATTCCCAAACCGAGGTCCCGGACGATTCGGTTTTTCGTCATCTTCCGAAGGAACCGCCGTTTTTTCCCGAAAATCAGGCGACATTTCCCAAAACCTCGGGGCTTCTTATGCCCTCAAAAGCGCTTCTCATGATAGATGATATCACGCATTATGACCCGAAAGGCGGCCCTGCGGGTCTCGGCCATGTCAAGGGCATCAAGCATATCGATCCTGAAGAATGGTTTTTCTCCGCCCATTTTTTTCAGGACCCGGTCTGCCCCGGCTCCCTTGGGGTCGAATCATTTATCCAGCTTCTTAAATGGACGGCGATTGAAATGTGGCCGGAATACCGGGATACGCATATGTTTCTGCTTGCCGAAGAAAAATCACATCAGTGGACATACCGCGGCCAGATAACGCCAAAAAATCGTATAGTTGAAGTTGAAGCCTTCATCCAAAATGTTGAGGATGGCGTGGAGCCCGTCATATGGGCCGACGGGCTCTTGAAAGTCGATGGTCTTTATATATATAAAATGGAAAATTACGGACTGAAACTTAAGAAACAATCATGATATTCAAAAACGTTGTCATCGATTCCTTTGGGTATGAACTCCCGCCCAATGTCATAACTTCCGCGGATCTGGAAGACCGTCTGGCACCGCTTTACGATAAGCTTCATTTCCAGCACGGACAACTCGAAGCCATGACCGGCATTTACGAACGCCGTTGGTGGGACCCCGGTTTTTCCGTGGGTCAGGGGGCCGTCATGGCCGGGAAAAAAGCTCTGGCGGCATCCGCCCGAAATTCCGGACTGATGCCTGAGGATATGGGCATGCTGATTTACGGAGGCGTGTGCCGGGAAAATCTTGAACCCGCCACGGCCTGCATGGTCTGCGACGGTCTCGGTCTCGGGCCTGACACCATGATATATGATGTGTCCAATGCCTGCCTGGGAGTTGTGAACGGAATGGTACAGGTGGCTTCTGCCATTGAACTTGGGCAGATTCGCGCCGGCATGGTGGTTTCCTGCGAAACCGCCCGTGAAATCGTGACCGCCACCATCGAGCGGCTTCTTGAAGCCGCGGATATGGAAACGTTTAAAAAAGGCATTGCGACCCTCACCGGAGGTTCCGGAGCCGTTGCGGTGATTCTGGCCCGAAAAGATCTTTCCCGACAAGGTCACCGCCTGCTCGGGGGCGCAGCCAGATGCGCTGCTGAACATCACCGGCTCTGCACCTGGGGGCCCGACACCGGCATTCCGGCGACCATGCCCCTTGTGATGGAAACCGATTCCGTGGGGGTTCTTAAAAACGGAGTGGTCCTCGGGATAGATACCTTCCGCCAATTTCGTCAGAATCTCGGCTGGGACACCTCCGCCCCCGATAAAATCATCTGCCACCAGGTAGGCGCCACCCACCAGAAAAACATCCTGTCGGCGGTGGGGATTTCGGAAGAAAAAGATTTCACGACCTTTCCGTTTCTGGGGAATATCGGAACGGTTTCACTTCCCATTACGGCCGCCATCGCCTCTGAACGTGATTTTTTCTCTCCCGGCGACCGGGTGGGTTTTCTCGGTATCGGCAGCGGACTCAACTGCCTGATGTTGGGGGTCGAATGGTGAAGCAGAAAAAGCCGTTTCCCATGGAAGAACTCCGCCGGCACTATCCGTTTCAATCACACTTCATGGACATCGGGGGGCACAGCCTTCATTACGTCGACGAAGGCCGGGGGGCGCCCATCCTCATGCTTCACGGAAACCCGACATGGTCCTTTTACTACCGACATCTTATCAAAACATTTTCTCACGAGTATCGAACCATTGCACCGGATCATATCGGATGCGGACTATCGGACAAACCTCCGTCCGAAGTGTATCCCTACACGCTTGACCAACGGGTTTCGGACCTTGAGACGTTTCTCTCCGCCTTGGACCTGAAGGAAAAGATCACCCTTGTCGTTAACGACTGGGGGGGGATGATCGGTATGGCGTGGGCTGTGAACAATGTGCATCGTATCGCCCGGATCGTCGTTCTCAACACCGCCGCCTTTTTTCCACCCGGCGGAAAATCACTGCCGATAAGGCTCCGCATCATTCGAAATGCTGCGTTTTTTTCCAAACCGGCAGTACTGGGTCTGAATCTCTTCGCCCGAGGCGCCCTTTGGATGGCAGTGGAAAAGCCCCTTTCCAAAAGTGTAAAGAGATGCCTGGTGGCGCCCTATGACTCCTGGAAAAACCGGGTCGCCACGTATTATTTTGTAAAAGATATTCCACTTCACCCTTTAGATCCAAGCTTCGCAACGGTTTTAAAAGTCTCCCGGAACCTTTATCGTTTGAGCCGCCGACCGGTGCTTATCTGCTGGGGGGCTCATGATTTCGTTTTTGATCTTGACTATTTCAAGGAATGGCGTCAACGTTTTCCGGAGGCCGAATCCCATATGCTGGAAGATTCCGGACACTATATTCTCGAGGATTCACCGGAACAGGTCGCCAATCTCATGGCGGAATTTTTCAAAAAAACCAACCACGATTGAACCGGAGCATGACTGATATGATGAACCAGAGAGGGATCTCCGCAATTTCCATCATCCTGATTCTTCTGATTCTTGCGGCCCTGGCCTTCGGCGGCGTTTATATCTATCGCCAAAAACTGACTCAGGAACAAAATCTTCCCCAGGTAACATCATTCGAATATGTCGATCTCAATGAAGATGTGGTCGTATTTCTATTCCGAAGCGTTCCCCTTCTCTATAACAGAATTGCACGGCTCAACAACGAACTGACCTTGATTGACGCCGAACTGGAAAGAATCAAAACGCTGGAGAATGAATACCCTTCTCAAAAACGAATCGTCGAATCCGAAAGGGTGCTTTGGCTGAAAATCAGGAAAGACCTGACGCTCTCGGTTCAATCCGCCCAGAGTGCTGCAAAATCCTACTATGTCTCCTATTCGGTCAACAGTGAAAAAGGCAGGGAGCTCATTCGTGAAAATGTCGGACCTCTGATAGACGACATCGATAAAGTTCTTAAAGAATCGAATGAGGAAACCAGACGCCTGAAAACAAGCTCGAAGCAGACATTTATGGAGCGGCTGAAAGGCATTTTTCAAAAATGAATGACCTTGTTGCGGAAAGAGACAATAGCAAACCCCTTAATATCGCAGAACATCTGAAATGCACGGCATTGGATCGCCCTTTTGAAAAGGCCGTTATTTATCCCTCTTCCAGGGATTCCCATGGGCGGGTTGCCTATACCCACCTGACCTTTCGGCAGATGGACCGCGAATCCGATCAGGTGGCCTTCGGACTTGAAAAAAACGGTATCACGCGGGGAACGCGAACCGTAATCATGGTCAGACCCGGCCTTGATTTCTTTGTCCTGACTTTTGCGCTTTTCAAGGTGGGCGCCGTCCCGGTGATGGTGGACCCGGGAATGGGGATCCGTCGAATGATTCGCTGCCTCGAAGAGAGCCGCCCCGCCGGTTTTATCGGAATCCCACTTGCCCATATGATGCGTCTGGTATTTCCCAAGTATTTCCGTTCCGTCCGCCATGCCGTGACGGTGGGGCCCCGCCTGCTATGGAGCGGGTGCACCTTGAATCAGCTTCGAAACAGGCCCTGGAAGCCCTATCCGCTTGCCCCGACCCATGCAAACGACACGGCCGCCATTCTTTTCACCACCGGCAGCACGGGACCCGCCAAGGGAGTTGTTTATACACACGGTATTTTTGATGCCCAAATCCGTCAGATTCGAAACCGTCTCGAAATAGCCCCCGGAGAAATCGATCTTCCCACCTTTCCCCTCTTCGCGCTCTTCGATCCTGCCCTCGGTATGACCGCCGTTATTCCCGACATGGATCCGACACGCCCCGGTTTTGTCAATCCCCTGCGTATTCTGGAAGCCATTGAAAATCACGGTGTCACCAACATGTTTGCATCGCCCGCGCTTCTCAATCGCGTCGGCGGTTACGGCAGTAAACATAATATCAAACTATCGTCCCTGAAACGGGTGGTATCTGCAGGTGCGCCCGTATCTCCGGATAATATTGAGCAGTTCTCGGGGATGCTCGAAGATGATGTCGAAATTTTCACTCCCTACGGCGCCACGGAATCCTTTCCGCTCACACTCATCGGAAGCCGGGAAATTCTAAAGGACACCCGCAATCTCAGTGAGCAGGGCTATGGCAACTGTGTCGGCCGTGTGCTTTCAGGGATTCGCCTGGAAATCATCAAGCTGACGGATGCGCCCATATCCCAGTGGGACGATGATTTGATGATTCCCGATGGTGAGATCGGTGAAATTGTGGCCCAGGGTGATCTGGTAACCCGGGAATATTTCCGGAATCCTAGAGCGGATGATCATGCCAAAATCTCCCAGGGTGACCATTTCTGGCACCGCATGGGAGACCTTGGATGGCGGGATAAAAGCGGCCGCA
>JBECKW010000164.1:0-7428 GCA_040235505.1 Desulfobacterales bacterium | reverse complement strand
GTTACATGATGCTTTCAAACAGTTTACGTTAGACCAGGACAAGATCTTTCCCCCTGAGGAGACATTCAACAGGTTCAACGAAAGACTCAAAAAAACGGACCTGAAGATCCTTGAGAAGGTGGTTCGCATCGATAACGGCCGACTCGACATCCCGGTTTATTTCAGCATTTGTGCCGATGATGCCCTGGGGACCATCGGCACCAAAAAACAGATGGGAAAAGGGGCGACCCCGGCACAGGCCCGGGCCAGTGCCGTTATGGAACTCGCGGAACGGTTCAGCTTTTTCAGTTTTTGCAAAAATCCGACCCATTTTACAGCGTCGACGTACCTGGATATTTCCGGCCCCAAAATCCCGTTTGAACACATTGCGCAGTCTGTTCATGACGAATCCGAAGAGCTTCCTGTAATTCGCGAATTCTTCGAAACCATTCCCTTCAACTGGACCCAGGCATTCAATTTGACCACTGGAAAGGAAGTCCTGATCCCATTCGACTGGTTTTTCGCCATCAACGAATTCAACGGCCCTTCCGCCGGGAATTGCACCGAAGAAGCGATTCTCCAGGGGATTTGCGAAATCGTAGAACGTCATGTCTGTTCACTGATAAGCCAAAACCGTTTGAGCGTTCCGGGTATCGACCCCGAATCCGCCGCGGATCCCATGGTTCGTGAGATGCTTCAAAAATACGACCGGGCAGGCATTCGACTTCATCTCTCCGATTTTTCGATGGATACGGGCATTCCGACAGTGGCCGTCCTTGCATACGATCCAACGACCTTCCCGGAAAAAAGCGAAATCGTCTGGACCGCCGGTACAACCCCCTGCCCGCAGAAGGCACTTAGCAGGGCGCTCACCGAAGTGGCCCAACTTGCAGGGGATTTTAATACCTGTGCCAACTATATCGCCAGCGGACTTCCGAAATTCACGTCGCTTGAGGATGCGAAATATATCATGTCCCCGTCCGCAACGCTTGACATGAAAGACCTTCCGGATATTTCCGACAACAATATCAAACATGAAATCGAAAATTGCATCCAGGCGCTCTCCCGTATGAACATGGACGTGTACCTGATCGATACCATGCATCCCGAGCTTGGCATCCCTGCATTTTATACCATTATCCCGGGTGCTCATTTTCGTGAACGCGCACGCGGGACCAGCCTGGCCATGTTCTGCGCCAAAATGATCAGCGAAAAACTCCATCCCCTGGAGGCAATTCAAAAGTTAACAGAAATAGACGCTAAATTACCGGGAAAATATTTTGTACATTTCTATCTCGGGAACTGTTGTCTTGCACTCGGGGACACAAAGGCGGCTTTGAATCATTTCTCAAACGCTCTTGACATGAATCCTGTCCCGCAGGATATCCCCAGCATCTATTCTTATATGGCAGTTTGTCTCAGGGACATGGAAAAATACCAAGACGCCCTGGATGTCCTTCGTCGTGGTGAAGCCCTGGACCAGGAGCGGACGGATATTTATAACTTGATGGGATTCTGTCATTTCAGGCTGAAAGAACACGAACTCGCCATCGAATGCTTTAAAAAGGTTCTTCAACTCGATCCTTCGTCGGCCATCGATTACGCCAACATCGGATCGAATTACAGGGAGCTGGGTGAAATTGAAAAGGCGGTCCGTTACTATGAACTTGCGCTGGAACTTGACCCGGAAATCGAATTCGCCCGGCAGAACCTGCAAAACCTTAAAAACAACTGAACCACAGAACACTAACGTGGAGGAAAGATGCCATGCCAAAAGAAACCTTGAATATACCCAACATTTCCTGCGGCCATTGTGTTGCCGCCATCGAGAAGGAACTTAAGGGGCTCCCCGGCGTGAGTTCTGTTACCGGAACCCCTGAAACAAAAACGATTGAGGTCCAGTGGGAACCCCCCGCTTCCATTGACATCATCAAAAAGAAGCTTGAGGACATCGACTATCCGCCTGCCTGACAGGATACTGCATCTCCGGGCAAACCATGCCCGGAGATTTTTCATTAATGTTAAAATTCCCCTCTAAAGGGCAGTAGCTGCCGAGGCGAGCCGAATCGAAAACCAGATGAGGATGAAAAATTTGACAAATCGATACCATCAAGCCGCATCGCTTCAAAATGACAAATCAGACGCCCAACCGGACACCTCAAAAGAAACCGACGGCAGCACCCACCCCCAAAACGCTGACGTCTCCCTTGGCCGCCCCGTCGATATTTCAGAATAGCAAGGCCCCTACCCGTCAATATCCTCGTCGTTTCGGCTCTTCTGCGTTTCCGCTCTTCCGCTTTTCGACTTTTTTTCTCACCCCTTTTGCTTCTTTTTTACAAATTCCTCCGCAAGTGCCATGTAATCGAGGGCACCGAAGCTTGTGGTTCTGTAAAACACCACCGGTCTTGAAACCGCCGCGCTTTCCGCGATGGTGGTGTTCGAGCGGATCACCGTGTCGAACAAAACGCCTTTATAGGTTGGATGATTCTGAAGCTGTTCGAGAACATTTCGGCTGACCCGGGTTCGGGAGTCGAAAAAAGTGGGAACAATCCCTGAAACAGCAAGATTTTGATTGATCCCCTCCTGGATGATGGAAATGGTGTCGAAAAGATCCTCCAACGCATCGTAGGCATATGGATGGGTCTGGCATGGAACCATAACTTCAGCCGCACAGGCAAACACATTTACGGTAAGAAGACTGAGACTCGGCGGTGTGTCCATCAGAATATAGTCATATGTTCCATTTAAAGAAGCCATGGCTTCTTTCAGCCGATTCTCCCGCCCCGCCACTCCGGAGAGTTCCACTTCGATGCCGGCCAGATCAATATGAGACGGAAGAAGATCGAGTCCTTCCCAACGAGTATGCGCTACGGCGTCGGCGGCCGGGAAAGCCCCGGGTGATTTCATAAGGTCATAGATGGAAAGCATGTCCTCCGAAACCACCACACCAACCCCTTTGGTGGTATTGAACTGAGGATCCATATCCACCAGCAGCACGCTTTTCCCCATTTTGCAGAAAGCGGCCCCGAGGTTGACAACCGTTGCCGTTTTCCCGACGCCGCCTTTTTCATTAGCAATCGCAATCACACGTGGTTTTTTCGCCATTATTCCTCCTCTTTCATGCCTCATCCCGACTCCAGTAACCCGATCCCCTCCCCTATCTTCTGAATTCTTTCCTCAATATCCGTCGACTTTCGTCGCATTTCCGCCAGGATCTCAACGGCCCGGTTTCGATCGAGTTTTCGGGTTCTCACATCTTCTACCATTCGCATCAGGCTGTCGGCATAGGTCTGAAACCGATCTATCAACGTGTTTTTCAAGGCCTGGGCAACCGCATCCGAAAGTTTGAAAACGTATTGAAATTTTATGTTTTCCTGAAAATCTTTCAAATGCGATCGCATGGACTTTTCGGTTTCCCTTTTCATACGCAGCCCGCCGTCTTTAAGCGCGTTTTTTTGTCTTTCGAGTTCACTGCGCACCTCTTTCTTCAGCAGTCGCTTCAACACCTTCACTGCATTGTAGAGCCCCAGCCGCATGATTGCTTCGGTTTTAATCTTCGCTGAATAGCGCAACGCGGCAACCGCCGTCGGAAGTTCCATACCCGCGATGGATTTTATTGTTTCAAGATTCGGCAATTCGCTTTTTTGCATCATCCGCCCCATGGGGGCGATACCGGCCTGCGCGAGACTGCGATCGAATTCCGCGAGGGAGTCTTCGATCATCACCTCATATGAACCCACCAGGTCGCACAACCCTTTGTAGATTTCATTTTCTTTTTCCCTGACAAAGCGCAATACCCGCGGGTTAATGGTGTCGGCCATAAACATGTCCATCGCTTGCTTGAATTCCTGAAAAAGCTTGTACATGGCATTGCCGAACCCAAGCTGCTCCAACTCCGGTCCTAAAGCATCCACCTGCAAATCGTAGCGGCGAATAAACTGGACAATGGTGTCACTTATTCCCTCGGTGCTTTTTTCGAAAAACCGGTCCACATCCGCCCGAAGCCCTGCTTTTAGTTTATTTCCGGAACCATCGAGCGTATGTTGAACCATGTTTTTGATTCTATCCAGGCTGCTCTGATAAGCGCCGATTTTGTCCGCGATATCACGAATCTGCCCCTCGTCCCTCGACAGAACCGCTTGATTGACCTGAACCCAGTGACTTACACCGGAAGCCATCAGTTGCATCCGCCCCAGGTGATTTTTTAAAAGCAATGCGTATTTCTCGTGGTTGAGGCGCTTGTTGAGAAACATTTCGAATTCTCTGCTCTGGCTGTCGGAGGCTGCTTTCAATTCAGCTTCCATCTCCCAATGCGCCAAGCGTCGAGCGTCCTTCTCGCTTAATTTCGATTTTTCAATCCGGAAAAGATTCAGTAAGGCGGAAAAATAAAACAGCATATGATCCGGCTTGATATATCCCAAGTCCTCCTTTACCTTGAAAATCAGCCGCTCCAGATCCACCATGGATTCGTGTTCGTTAAAATCGCAATTTACGACAAACAGGATGTTGTCCATGATCCCCATCTGTTTGATCATAGAAAGGAAACGAATGTCCGCCTGGCGCAACCCGGTTCGGCTACTGATGACATAGATGATCAAATGCGTGAGGTTCAGGTAGTCCTGAATCATTGCGAGGTGACGGGGATTTGGAGAATCACTCCCCTGACAATCGGCGATCTCGAAATAATCGGTCAGGGCATCCGAAACGATTTCCAGCCTCATGTCCTTTAAATACACCGCCAGGGAATCGTTTGCGACAAATTCCCAATGCCGCTCAAACTGACTGTTTTTGTATACGAGGGTCACATTGTCGGTGGTCAGAACTTCCCGAACCTTCTCATAGCCCTTCAAATAGCTGCTGAGAAGCACACTGTTTGCATCCACGGCACCGTTTGAAACAAGCTGGTCAGGTTCAAGACCCGCCAGAGCCTGTTCAAGCATCTGGCGATCCCCGGACCTTCTGATATCGAAAGTTGCGTCCACGTCCTCGAATGAGAATCCCGGAAGCAATGTCAAGGCCTGGTTCATGTCCGCGTTGACATCATCCCAGGTTTTGAAAAAAAGCGTTGCCTGAATGGATTTGCCGTGCCGGATTTTTGTGACGATGGAGGTAACCACACCGGCCCCGCGTTTGAGGTAATCGCCCTGGATCAGCGCATTGACAAAAGTGCTTTTCCCAGACTTTATGGAGCCGACCACCGCCACACGGAGCATTTCTTCTGAAAGCTGTCTTCGAATCGATTCACAGCCCGCTTCCCACCCCTTAAAAAGCTGGTCGGTCAATCCGGGTATGCTGTCACCTTGTGAGAGCACTTCAGTGAAGTCGTTCAAGGTCTCAATAAATATTTTTTTTAATCCCTGGTAAGTATTCATAGTGAGTCTTGGACAACAGTTTATAATTATAAGTAAGGCGCCTTTTTACAATGGAACCGAGTCAAAGTCAAAAGTATTAACGGCTTATGTGAGATCGTTCTTCGCCTTCTGCCATGCCGGGGAGAGCGCCTTGTAAGCCTAAGCGGTTTATGTTATATGGGAAGTCACTTAAGAAGAAATAAACGATTGCGCTGCTAATACGGCACGGACGCAAGATGCCCCTCGAGCGATATTGGATTTTCGAGAGAGCCGCCGGCTGTGAAATGCACATCGCAAGGAAATTAATTTTATGTCCGAAAAGCATCCGGAATGTCCGCTTTACAATCCGTCCAACTGCAAGGAATATTATAATCCGAAACTATGCGCTTTTGTTCGCAAGGATAAATCCTGCTTGAAGAAAAAAAAACCACGCCAAAAGGACAATGAAAAAATTCAGTAGGCATCATCTTCAGGCATGCCCTGCCTCCCCGGAAAGCAGCCCCGGATCAATCCCAAGATTTTGAATAGCGGCCCTCCATCTTTGTTCCAGCGGAGTTCTAAACACGATCTTACTTGAGGCCGCACTTGTAAGCCAGGCATTTTCCCTCATCTCGTCCTCGAGCTGACCTGCGCCCCATCCAGAACATCCGAGGGCAATAAGGTATTCGGAGGGCCCCCGGCCCATGGCGATTGATTCCAGGATGTCCGTGGTGTTGCTCAAGCCGAATTCGGGAGATACCTGAAGGCATCCCGTCCAATGAAAAGGCGGGCTGTGCACAATAAATATTTCACCGACATGCACCGGCCCTCCAAAATGAAGCGGGATATTCCCCATCTCTTTTAAGAATGCGATATCCAGTTCCCGGAAGATTCTTTCACCTGTAATTTCCGGAAGCCTTCTATCGATAATAATCCCCATGGCCCCCTCATGGGTATGTTCGCAGATCAGGGTAACGGTCTGATGAAAATTCGGGTCCATCAACCCGGGCATGGCCATTAGAAAATGTCCTTTAAGACAATCCTGTGGTCGCATATTCATATACAGCCTTTTAACTATGGGATTCCATCCCGGTGCAGCGATCAATCCGCCACGAACACGGTTCCCTTCGCCTTCTAAGCTTACTATATAACGATTGCCGGCTTTCAACTACTGTTTTTTTTTTGACTCGATCGCCACTTATGGTTTATGCTGTTTTTTAAAAAGAAATCCACCTTAATCCTTGAGGTAACATGAAAACCACCGGTCTGGAAAATATTCAACCATTACCGTCGAAGGTACCCCAACCTCAAAAACATGCCGGCAGAACGGCTGATTTTGAAAATATGCTTCGGAAAACCCTGGATCACAGCAATTCGCCGGGTACATCAACCAACTGCATCGGGCTTTCGGAACCCAGGGCCCTTCAAAATTTTGGACAGTCCACCCTGCAATCCGAGAACCTTACGGACAAGGCTTCCAGGGCGATTGATCTGCTGGAGGAATACTCCAACGCCCTTTCCGACCCCCGGGAAACCCTCAAGGACATCGAACCCAAGCTCTCTGCATTTATCAACGAAACCGAATCGATTTATAAGCAATACACCGAAACGGACACCGATAATGCAGAGATGAAAGACATCATGGAATCCCTTCTCAGGACCGCCCGGTCCGAAGCTGTTCGCTTCCGTCGTGGTGACTACGTCGATATTTAACGGCTTGCAGGAGGTATCATGAGCCCGCCCCGCTCAACTTTGCACCGGTTGCGTCGGGATGCGTTTTCGATATTTCAAGATGCTCTGAAAGCAGTTTCGCCGGAATCGGCGGTTCGAAAACATATCAAAACCATCGGCAATCAGCTCGTTGCCGGCAACCATTCAATTGATCTTTCCAGCGTACGGCATATTTACGTGGTGGGTGCCGGAAAGGCATCATCCGCCATGGCAATGGCGGTTGAAACCATTTTACGCGGAAGAATTTCCGGCGGTCTGATCGTCGTCAAATACGGCCATATCGTTCCCCTTACAACGCTGCCCGTAGTGGAGGCCGGCCATCCTGTCCCGGATGAGTCAGGGCAAAACGGCGCACAAAAGATAATTGAGACGCTCTCACGGGCAGGTT
>JBECKW010000140.1:0-4078 GCA_040235505.1 Desulfobacterales bacterium | reverse complement strand
ATTGACGATTCTATTTTGAAACGAATGCAAACGCAATGGTTTCTTTTTAATAAAAAGTTTTAACTCATCGTAGCGCCCTGATATCAGTGCTGAAAAAGGATGCTGATAAAACATCCGCCGCCGCCTTCCTCGCCACCCCTATCGGGATTGTCGCTGCTTCCGGTGTCACCGGTGTCGTCATCCGCGCCTGAATCCCACCCGGACAAAGAAGCCCAAAGCCACCAGGCCGCATATGCTTTTCGGTTGGCATTCAGCGACTGGCTGTGGGCGGAACTGCAGTTGTACCAATCCACGCCTTCCGTATGGGTGTCCTGCCACTCCGCGGCCCAGTTCCCGAGCAGATTTCCTCCCGGCCCGTCATAATAACTGCAGTCGTCATTAACATACTCGAAGCAGGTTCCGTCCGGGTCACAGTGCTCGATATGGGCAAAATCGTACAGAACTTTATCGTTATTTGCGCAGCGTGCTTTTGGTTTCATACCGTGCCCCCTAAAAAAATGCACTTGAATGTTCGCACTTCCAGGAATAATGGTTAATTGTCTTCCCACCCCCTTAGCCGGGAAACAGACTCAGTAAAATTTGGCAATTATTGTGCCAGCCTTTTTATAAAACCGAATCCGGTCTAGTATTTTCAAAATTTGTGAACGGATCATATGAAATGAGCGGCTATTTTGCTGAATATTCGCGCTACCAAGTGACATCCGGAAAAATCCTGCAAAATTTCCAGGTTGGAGTGCTTCCCATTTATTGCAAAACCGCATATCGGTTTTGCTTCTTGTCCGTGCGCATAAGAAAAGGAGCTTATTAAAAACGATAAGAGGCATCTTGGTTGTTCTTCTCGCATTGACCCTGTCTGTTCAGTACTGATTGCTACCCTGCAGAAGATCCCGCCGCCGGGGAAACCTGCAACCTGAAACTTGGAACCTCTTTTCCCTCACAAAAAAGGCTTGACATTCCAGAATCTATGACATAGTGTCTTAGTACCTTAAGACGGTGGTATTGGAGAAGGCAATGATCAAGATAGCGAATCTTTCTTTCCGATATGGCAACAACATAGTGTTTTCAAATTTGAATCTTTCCCTTGCCCCCGGGGGCGTCTGCGGTCTGCTGGGAAAGAACGGCGCCGGGAAAACGACGCTTCTGAAACTGATGGCGGGGCTTCTGTTCCCGATGAACGGCGACATTCGGGTGGCCGGGCGAAAGGCTTCGGAGCGATCGGTGGGATTTTTACAGGATCTGTTTTTCCTCCCCGAGGTGTTCGATCTTCCACCGGTCACCCCCCTGCAGTACGAAAAGCTCTATTCACCTTTCTATCCCGGCTATCAGCGGGAATCTTTCAGGGAATATCTCAGGGGATTCGACGTGTCCATCGATACGAAGCTCAGCAAAATTTCTTTCGGACAGAAGAAAAAGTTTCTGATCGCATTCGGGCTTGCCACCGGATGCCGTCTGGTGCTGATGGACGAACCCACCAACGGGTTGGACATTTCTTCCAAAAGCGGATTTCGTAAAGCCGTGGCATCATGTCTGTCTGACGATCAGGTATTTATCATCGCCACCCATCAGGTGCGGGATCTGGAGAGCCTGATCGATCCGGTAATTATTCTCGATCAGGGAAGCATTATCTTCAATCACTCCATGGAGGCCGTTTCAAACCGGTTGAAGATATCCTATTTGTCAGAAGCACCGGAACCGCAGGAGACGTTGTTTTTCGAAAAACGATTGGGGGGTTACATCTCAGTCACCGAAAATCACGACGACATGAGTTCGAGTATCGACCTGGAAACGCTGTTCAACTGCGTTGTGGGGAACCGGAGGCAGATTACCAAGATTTTTCAAAAGGAAGCCGGGACATGAAGTTTGATAATACTTTCAATGCTAAAAGATTCTTGCAGTTGATCAAAAACGATCTTTACAATAACCGGTTCTTTTTCTTCATCACCGCCACGGCCGCCTTGGGAATTTTACTCCTCCTGTTTCTTTATGATTCCATCAATCCGATTACCAGCAGCACACACATTGCGGTCGGCTTTTATGGAATATTTTTAGGCGGTCTGATTATTACCGCCCGGCTGTTTGGAAATCTTCATGATGAAACCAAGGTCGTCGAGTGGCATATGCTCCCGGCGTCTCTTCTGGAAAAATTTTCGAGCCGGCTGATCCTTTCGACAATTATTTACGCATGCGGGTGGTATCTCTTTTTTTTCCTGTTATCCCTTGTTTCGGAAACCCTTTGCCAATGGCTGTTCGGCTCCAGCCAGCAGATATTTAATCCCTTTAACCCTGAGGTGCTGCATGCGACGCTCCTTTGCTGGATCTATCAATCGGTATTGCTCTGCGGCGTTGTTTATTTCAGAAAGCATGCCGTGGCCAAAACCGTCTTGGTGTTTGTTTTGTATCTTTTGCTCCTGGGATTTTTCGGGGTTATCGCACTGAATTTTCTTTTCGGGAAATATTCCTCCAACATCGGATTCAGAGTCTATTTCGGCGTGAAGGTGTTTTCGATGGGAGGACACATGAGCGAAGGCTTGAAAACCTTTTTTCAGAGCGACGGTGCCGGTTCGATTATTTCAACTGCGAACTGGCTGAAGCATATTTACCTTGTCTACATTTTCATGCCGGCATGTTGGGTGGTGGGGTATTTTCGTTTGAAAGAAATGGAATTTTAAAGACGGTATAATGGAATTTCACAACAAAGAAGCCATTTATATTCAGATCGTTGAAATGGTCTGCGAGAACATTCTCACCCGGCGCTGGATCGACGGCGAAAAAATACCCTCCGTCCGGGAGCTGGCGGTCAGTATCGAGGTGAATCCCAACACGGTGCTGCGTGCTTATGGGTTTCTTCAGGAGAAAGGCATCATTCAGATCAAGCGGGGAATCGGTTACTTTGTAAGTGAAAACGCATACGGCGAAACACTGGCTTTCATGAAATCCAATTTTCTGGCAAAGGACCTGCCCCTGTTTTTCAGGTCCATTAAACTTCTGAACATCGGATTTAATGAACTCAAGACACGGTTTAAACAGTATGAGGAGCGTCAAAAGGAAAATGAAGACAAGTAATAAACTGCTGTGGGTCGTTCTGGTGGTGCCGTTTCTGATGGTGCTGGCGACATTGGTTTTTCTTCGGATCTCCTTTGAAAAAAGTCCCTGGAAAGAGGGCGGAAAACCGGATTTCGGGGAAAAGGTGTCGAAAGTTTATGACATCAAGAATTTCAACCGCTTGGTTGTCATGGGGCCGTGGAATATTCAGCTTGACCGGGGAGACGAGTTCAAGGTAGAGGTCGGCGCCCAGGAGAAAATTCTCAATAATTTAGTCAGTGTCAAAAGAACCGGATCGGTGTTGACGCTGAGTTATCCGTCAACTTATCCCGGCTCGAATGAGGCAGATCCGATGGCGGCGGTTATCGTACTGCCTTCCGTCTCCGAAGTTGAGATCGTCGGATCATGCCGTGTTGCCCTCAAGGGGTTCACGGCTGAGCGGCTGCACATCACTTCGAAGGGGGCGGTCCGGATGTCGGCCACGGACTCGAAAATCACAAACCTGGAAATGGAAGCAGAAGGCAATACCCAGTTGGATTTTTCCAAGGCACCGGTGGTCAATGCCAAAGTAAATTACACCGGAACCTATACAATTTCGCTATTGTTGGATAGGGGGCGCCTGTCCGGTGTTTTGGGCGGTACCGGAACATTGTTCTATGCCGGTGAGGCAGATATCAGTGAGATGAAAAGATTAAGTTCCATGACCCGAATTGTTCATCGACCCGAATTGGTCATCGGTAAAATATTTTAAAGAAAATGTATGAATTCATTTAATGTAAAAAAGTGTAAAATTTGGGTCGACAAGGGACTCCATATACATTTATAAATAGATTACAAATGTAATCTATTGTCGAATGCACCAAATTAGCTCATTTCTCTTAAATAGCTTGCCGGCGATTGTTGGGGCGACAAAATCCATTCGGTTTTGATTTCAAAGCCCCGGAAAAAATGTTGAAACTTTTTTAGACCTGATTCGTAACCTGTAAATAGCTGTTCAAACGTTTTCTGGCTAGTACCCTGTGACAATTTGATTGAT
>JBECKW010000078.1:0-15548 GCA_040235505.1 Desulfobacterales bacterium | reverse complement strand
GGGAAGAACTGATCCTGAACGTGGGGCCTCATCACGTGAGCACCCACGGGCTCATGCGCTATATCGTCACCCTGCACGGCGAGGAGATCAAGCACCTGGACATGGACATCGGCTACCACCACCGGGGCGCCGAAAAAATCGGCGAACGTCAAACCTGGCACCAGTTCATCCCCTACACGGACCGGGTGGATTACCTGGCCGGGGCCGCCAACAACCTGCCCTATGTCCTGGCTGTGGAAACCCTTACCGGCATCGAGGTACCCGAACGGGCCCAGGTGATCCGGGTGCTTTTAAGCGAACTTTTTCGCCTCAGCAACCACTTGGTCTGGCTGGCCACATTTGCCCACGACGTGGGGGCCATGACGCCCAATTTCTATACATTCCGGGAGCGGGAGCAAATCCTGGACATCGTGGAACTCATCACCGGCGGCCGGCTCCACCCGGCATGGCTACGGATCGGCGGCGTGGCCGCGGATCTTCCCGAGGGGTGGAAATCTGCGGTGGATGCTTTCACCCGAATTTTCCCGGACCGCCTCCGGGAGTACGAAGCCCTGGTCCGGAAAAACCCTATTTTCAAAGCCAGGACCCTGGGCATTGGCCGCATCTCACTGGAAGAGGCCATGGACCGGGGCATCACCGGGCCCAATCTGCGGGCATGCGGCGTTTCCTGGGACCTTCGAAAAAACCGGCCGTACTCCGGCTACGAGCGTTTCGACTTCGAGGTCCCCACCGCCGAAGGCGGCGACTGCTACGCCCGGTACCTGGTGCGGGTGGAGGAAATGCGCCAGAGCCTTCGGATCATCCAGCAGGCGGCAGCCCGGATGCCCGGAGGCCGTTACAAGACAGACGATTACCGCTATACCGTCCCGGACCGCAGGGACATGCTGAAAGACATCGAGAGCCTGATTCATCATTTTGTGAATGTAACCCGCGGGCCCACAATCCCGGCCGGGGAGGCATATGCGGTCTGTGAAACTCCAAGGGGCGAGCAGGGGTATTACGTGGTAAGCGACGGCGGAGCCCATGCGTATCGCATGCGAATCCGCACACCCGGCTTTGCCAATGTGCAGGCCATGCCCCTGATGGCCGAAGGGGCGACTCTGGCGGACCTGATCGCCATCATCGGGTCCATCGATTATATTTTGCCGGATATCGATAGATGAGGCTGAGTCCGGCGGAGCCGGAAGCTGGGAGGCTATGATGCCGGGAGGCTGGGAGGCCAGGAGGATAGGAGGATAGGATGCTGGGAGGCTGGGAGGTAAAAGCCTTTAAATTTTGGTTGGCTGTTATCTTCGTGCTCTTCGTGGTTGATCTTAAGGCTGTAAAAATAAAATACCACGAAGAGCACGAAGAAAAAGCAAAAAGAAATTATGGACTCAAGTAATGAAACGATAGGTCCGGTCAGAAAAGACCTGGCGGAAAAAATCGCGGCGAGCGATCATCCCCGGGAGTTGGTGGTGGATGTGCTGTTCGCCCTCCAGAACCGCTACGGATGGCTCAGCGATGAAGCGGTGGCGGAGGCGGCGGATTTGCTTTCCATGACGGCTCTGGAGGTGGAGGAGCTTGCCACTTTCTACACCTTTCTCTACCGGGAAAAGGTCGGGAAATACGTGATTCATATTTGTGACAGCCTGATCTGCTGGATCAACGGCGGGGAGAATCTTAGAGATTATCTCTGCGCGAAGCTCGGAATCGAACTGGGCGGCACTTCCGAGGACGGGCTTTTCACACTGCTGCCGGTCTGTTGCATCGGTTACTGCGATCTGTCGCCCGCCATGCTGGTGAACCGGAAAGTCTATGGCCCCCTCACCCGGGAAAAAATCGATGAGCTTATCGATTCCCTACGAACCGGGACGGTACCCGTGGGCGGGAATGGAGGCGGGGTATGACGGCTGATATTCCCCAGGTTCTCTTCCGGCACCGCAAGCCGCACCGGATTACCACCCTGGCCGAATACCGGGAACATGGCGGCTACGAAGCCCTCTCCAAGGTTCTTGGCGGCCTCAAGGGGGGCGATGTACAACAGCTTCTGGAGGACGCCTCTCTCCTTGGCAGGGGCGGGGCCGCCTTCCCCATGTGGCGCAAGCTCGCCACCGTGGCCGAGGATGCACCGTTTCCAAGATATATCATCTGCAACGCCGATGAAATGGAGCCGGGGACTTTCAAGGACCGGGTGCTGCTTCATGCCGAGCCCCACATGGTGATCGAGGGAATCGCCATCGCAGGGTTTGCGGCCCGGGCCGAAAAAGGAATCATCTTTATCCGGCCCGAGTACGAAAACGCCGCACGGATTCTCGAACGGGAGATCGAAAACGCGCGGGCCGCCGGGTTTCTCGGGCCCCGTATCCTGGGAAGCGATTACAGTATGGAACTGGTGGTGCACCGCAGCGCCGGACGTTATATCTGCGGCGAGGTCACGGCCCAGATGAACGCCCTCATGGGAAAACGCCCGAATCCCCTTCAGCCGCCCCCCTACCCCACGGACAAGGGGCTTTGGGGAAAGCCCACGGTGTTCCAGAACGTCGAGACCCTTGCCTGCGTGCCCCACATCGTTCGAAACGGGGCCGACTGGTTCAGGAATCTCTCCAGGACCGAGACCGGCGCAGGCACCAAGCTCTTTTGCATCAGCGGCCGGGTAAACCGTCCGGGCTGCGTCGAGCTTCCCATGGGAACGCCCCTGAGCGAACTCATCGAGGTTCACGCCGGCGGCATGCCCGAGGGCAGCACCTTCAAGGCCTGCCTCCCGGGGGGGGCCTCCACCGGGTTTCTGCCGAAAAAGCACTATGATATCGAACTGGACTTCGACGCCTTGAAAAAGGCCGGAAATCGCCTGGGAACGGCGGCGGTGATGGTGTTCGACCAGAACACCTGCCTGGTGGCCGCCACCGTAAACCTGATGACGTTCTTTGCCCGGGAATCCTGCGGGTGGTGCACCCCATGCCGCGAAGGTCTTCCCTATATCCTGGACCTTCTCACCCGCATCGAATCGGGGGAGGGCCGGCCGGAGCATGTTCCCATGCTGGAGCGGATGGCAAAGCATCTCTGGAGTGCCTACTGCGCCTTCGCCCCCGGCGCCGTCTCACCCCTCCAGAGCCTTCTGACCGATTTCAGGGGCGAGGTGATGCAGCATATTGAGGAAAAGAAATGTCCGTTTAAATAGAAAGAAATTATGCCGACGATTATTATCGATACTCTCGAAATAGAAGTCCCCGAGGGCACCAGGGTCATCGAGGCGGCGGAGAGGCTCGGGATCATGATCCCGAGGTTCTGCTACCACCCGGCCCTGGGGTCGGTGGGGGCGTGCCGGGTCTGCGGCGTCAAATTTCTGGAGGGTCCCGTCAAGGGCGTGCAGATGAGCTGTATGATCGCGGCAAAGGACGGCATGGTGGTTTCCACAACGGACGAGGAAGCCATGGATTTCCGAAAGCACGTGGTGGAGTGGCTTATGGTCAACCATCCCCACGACTGCCCGGTCTGCGACGAAGGGGGCCAATGCCTGCTTCAGGACCTCACCATATCGGGCGGACACGGCATCCGGCGATACGAAGGCCTCAAACGAACCCATTTGGACCAGGACCTGGGACCGCTCCTGCATCACGAGATGAACCGATGCATCCATTGCTACCGGTGCGCCCGGTATTACAAGGACTTCACGGGGTATTTGGACCTCGGGGTCCTGGGAAGCGCCAACCGGACCTATTTCGGCCGCTTCAGCGGGGGAATCCTGGAGAGCCCCTTTTCCGGAAATCTCGCAGACATCTGCCCCACCGGGGTTTTCACCGACAGGCCCTCCCGGTTCAAAGGCCGCAAGTGGGATTATGAAAGGCGCCCCTCCCTGTGCATTCACTGCTCCCTGGGATGCCACACCCACGTCAGCGCCCGGTACCGGGAGATCGTGCGCCAGGAAGCCCGGCCGAGTGAGGCGGTCAACGGCCATTTCATCTGTGACCGGGGCCGATACGGTTTTTATTACTCCGATCATGACACCCGCCCCCGGGAGGCGACCCTGGCCGGAAAGCCGGTGGGCTGGACCCGGGCCGTGGCGTCGACCACCGAAAAGATAACGGAAATCGTCCGGCAATACAGCCCTGCCGCCGTTGCCGTGGTTGCCTCAACCCGATGCAGCCTGGAAACCCAGGCCGCGACCAAACGGCTCTGCATAGACCGTGGCTTCACGGGGCCGGCCTTTTTCATATCAACCGGACAGGGAATGAGAACAAGAACCGCAGTGGCCGGATGCACTCCGGATTTGGCGGTTTCTCTGGGTGAAATCGGCACCGCCGACTTCATCCTGGTGGCGGGTGCGGACCCGGTCAACGAAGCCCCCATGCTGGCCCTCGCCATTCGCCAAGCGGTACGAAACGGGGCCGAAGTGGCGGTGATGGATCCCCGCCCCGTGGCCATGCCCCTTGCGTTTGACCATCTGCCGGCATCGCCGGATGACATCGACAAATACCTGGAGGCGCTTGCGGGCGGCAACGGGGAAGATAAGGCGGGCGCCCCGCTTCCGGTATTCGTCCGATCCGTGTCGGAGAAACTTGCAGCCAGTCGCCGTCCGGTCATTGTGTGCGGCACGGACATGGTATCGGCGAGGATTCCCGAAGCCGCTTCAAGGCTGGCGGCCCGGTTGAAAACTCAAAGCAGGCGGCCGGGACTGTTCTTTCTCATGCCCGGGCCCAATGCTTTCGGGGCAGCGCTTCTTTCCGAAAGCCCGAACGACAGTCTGGAAGCCGTTATCGAAAAGATCGAAGCCGGAACCGTCCGGGCCCTCGTTCTGGTGGAAGCAGCCCCCCACCGGGAGTCTCCGGACCGAATTCGACTGGAGCAGGCCCTTTCAAAACTCGACTTTCTGGTGGTGTTGGATTACATCGACTCCGAAGCCGTCGGATCTGCGGATGTCTTTCTGCCCACCACCACCATTTACGAGTCGGGGGGTCTCTTTGTGAACCAGGAGGGGCGACTCCAGGGAGCACATCCCGTTCACCGGGGCGGGCTTTCCATCCACCGCACCGGAAAAGGCAGTCATCCGCCCCGCCGGTACGACGCCGGCCTTCCCGGCGCCACCCCCAGACCCGCATGGGAAGCCCTGGGTGAACTCGGTGCAGACCTGTCCCGCACCTGGGAGGGGATGGATCGAGAAGCGGTTCTTGAATGGCTCTCCAAGAAAATCTCCGCGTTTTCGAACCTCCCGCTCGAAGACCTTCCGGAAGACGGGATTCGGCTTGATGTTTCATCAACCATTGCACCTGCGGCCGGGGCAACTGATAAAACCGAAAACGAAGAGGCCGAATCTGGGATCGAACTTCTACTTTCGGACCTGACCTTCGGGACCGAGACGCTTTCCTCACTTTCCGAGTGTTTGCACGCGGTGGAGAAGCCCCCCTGCATGGTGCTCAGCATCGGTGATGTTAAACACTTGGGGCTTAAAGAAGGCGACAGGATCACGGTGCAATTAAAAAATGGAACCCTTGAAGTCAATCTTCGCATAACGGAAAGAGCGGCCCGGGGCGTCTGCATCCTGCCCCGCCACCGGCTCCTCCCCTGGCAGTGCGTCGGGACGGGTCGGGTTTGGGTTAAAAAGGAACAAATAAAGGCACAGAGGCACAAAGGCACAGAGGCACAAAGTTAAAGGCAAAAACGAGTACAGAGTATGTCAATGTTGGGGGTTGGATGCTGCGACTCATAATGCAAGGCTTGAAAGGAATTTAAAAATACCGGGAAGCCACACTATTTATCAAGGAGAATGGGTACGAGAGCCTCTTGAGGCTCTCCGATACCCGGGAAAATCAGTATGACAAATTTAAATAGGCAGACATTTCACGACACGCTGCATGTCGTGTGTTTTTCACTTTGTGCCTTTGTGCCTCTGTGCCTTTGTGCCTTGGTCTCTCCATGCCTTTGTGCCTCTCCCCAACAGGGGAGTTCGAGGAAAACACTATGTGGACTTGGCTAATCGCCATCATTTTTCTCATCGTTAAAACCGGAATTCTCCTGGTGGGGATTCTGCTGGTGGCCGCTTATCTCGTCTGGGCGGAACGCAAGCTTCTGGCGCGTTTCCAGGTCCGGCTCGGCCCCAACCGGGCGGGCAGGTTCGGCCTGCTGCAGCCCATTGCCGATTCCATCAAGATGGTCACCAAGGAGGATACGGTGCCGGAAGCCGCCGACCGCACGCTTTTTCTCCTGGCGCCGGTGGTGGTGGCCATTACCGCCCTGTTGATGTTCGCCGTGATCCCCTTCGGCCCGACCGTCACGCTTTTCGGGAAGAAAATCCCCCTGGTCATCTCGGACCTGAACGTGGGGCTCCTCTATATTTTCGCCCTCTCCTCCCTGGGGGTCTACGGTGTGGCCATCGGGGGCTGGGCCTCCAATTCGAAATATAGTCTTCTGGGCGGCATCCGGGGCGCGGCCCAGATGATCAGCTACGAGCTTGCCCTGGGGCTTTCCCTGGTGCCGGTGGTGATGCTGGCCCGGTCCTTCAGCCTGGTGGACATCGTCGCCGCCCAGACGGGCCGGCCGTTTATTTTCGTACAGCCCATCTCCTTCGCGATCTTTTTCATCAGCGCCATGGCGGAGAGCAAACGAATCCCCTTCGACCTTCCGGAGGCCGAGAACGAACTGGGGGCCGGCTGCCACACCGAGTACAGCGGGATGCGCTTCGGCCTTTTTTTCATTGGGGAGTATGTCCATATCCAGGTACTGGGCGCGCTTCTGGCCGTCTTCTTCCTGGGCGGATGGCATGGGCCGCTGCTGCCGGCGCCGCTGTGGCTTCTCATCAAAATGGGCGTGGTGGCATTTGCCATGATCTGGATCCGGGGAACCCTGCCCCGGCTCCGGTACGATCAACTCATGGCCATTGGCTGGAAGGTGCTGATTCCATTGGCCCTGCTGAATATATTGCTGACAGGGGCGGGGATCCTGGCATTATGAATTCAATATTTGAATCCATAGGGGCGCTGGCGATCGGGTTTGCCACGACCTTCCGTCATCTGTTCCGGCGGCCCATTACCGAGCAGTATCCGGAGTACAAACGGGAATTGCCGGTGCGAAGCCGGGCCCGGATCATCCTGACACGGGACCCGGACGGAAACGAGCGCTGCGTGGCCTGCTACCTGTGCTCCGCCGTCTGCCCGGTGAACTGCATCTCCATGCAGTCGGCGGAGCGGGAGGACGGACGCCGGTATGCGACCTGGTTCCGCATCAACTTCGCCCGGTGCATCTACTGCGGCCTGTGCGAAGAGGCATGCCCCACGTCGGCCATTCAGCTCACCCCCAACTTCGAAACCTGCGAGCGGGACATCCTCTCGCTGGTGAGCGAAAAGGAGGACCTTCTCAAGGACCACAGCGGAAAGGACCCCGATTACAACTTCTACCGGTATGCGGGAATCGCCACCGCTTCCGGAGGAAAGGGCGAACATTTGAAGGAAAAAAAACCGGTCGATGTTAAAAGCAATCTGCCATAGGTAAAAAGGCACCCATGAGCTTATTTTCCGTCATATTTTATATCTTTGCCGCGGTGATTGTCATCTCCACGGCCATGGCCGTCACCCGGAAGAATCTGGTGCATGCCGTGATTTATTTGATCGTCTCCTTTTTCGGCAGCGCGGGGCTGTTCTATCTTCTGGGCGCGCCGCTCCTGGCGGCCTTGGAGATTATCATATACGCCGGTGCCATCATGATCCTGTTTCTCTTTATCGTGATGATGCTCAAGGTGGAAGAGACCGGGAACCGGGTATTTGCTGCAAAGCAGTGGATTCCGGCGGCCGTGCTTTCCGTCGTGGTTTTCGCCCTGATGGCTTATCTCAGCTTTGCGGTACCCGGGGGGCAGACACAGATGAGGGCGGCCGTGGCGGAACCTGCCGCCTTCGGAACTTATTTGTTTCAACACCACTGGCTGTCCATCGAAATCGTCTCCCTGCTGCTTCTTGTGGCGGCCATCGGGGCTCTCTACCTGGGACGCCATCGGGAGAAGGGCCAGCCGGAAGGAGAAAGAGAGGCCCGTCCATGATCGTCCCCTTCAGTCATGTGATGATTCTTTCAGGCGTGGTTTTTGTCATCGGAATGTTTGCGCTGCTTGCACGTCGGAACCTGATCATGATGCTTCTGGGAGTGGAGATCATGCTCAACGCCGCGGCCATCGCCTTTGTGGGGGCGGCCCTCCGATGGCAGGACATGGAAGGGCATTCCATCGTCCTTTTTATTATTGCGGTGGCCGCAACGGAGGTGTCCATCGGACTTGCCATGATCGTCCGGGCCCACCGCAGAACCGGAAGCGTGGATCCGGAAATCATAAGCCTTGAATCAAAAAAAGAGGAATGATGTTCGATATACTGGCCCAAAATCCGAACCTGGCGGTAATCCTGGCGGCGACGCTCCTGCCGCTGGCGGCCTTTGTGGTGGTTCTCCTCTTTACCCGAAGCAGGCCGAAGCTTTCTGCCGGGCTGTCCATCGGGGCCATGGGGGGATCGCTTCTTTGTGCACTGTTTCTTTTGATTCGGCACCCGTCCATGGATGTGCCCCTCCAATATGCCGGTCGGTGGCTGATCTCCGGCAAAATCAATATTCCTGTCGGGTTTCTTCTGGATCCGGTAAGCATTCTAATGCTCTTTATCGTGGCCGCGATCAGCTTCCTGGTTCAGGTCTACTCCCTCGGCTACATGGCGGGCGATCCGGGCTTTTCGCGCTACTTCGCATTTCTGTCCCTGTTCGGCTGGGCCATGGAAAGCCTTGCCGTCTCACCCAACCTGCTCCAGCTCTATATTTTCTGGGAGATCGTGGGGCTTTCCTCCTATCTTCTCATCGGGTTCTGGTACCAGAAATTCAGTGCCAGCCAGGCGGGGAAAAAGGCGTTTGTCATGACGCGGCTCGGGGATATCGGCTTCTTTCTGGGGATTCTGCTGCTTCTCTTTCACACCGGCCGCCTGGACATCGCGACCCTGGCAGCCGCGTCCACCGGCATGTCCCCGTCCATGACGACCCTGGCGATTCTTCTCATTTTCGGCGGAATCATCGGAAAAAGCGCCCAGTTTCCGCTGATGACCTGGCTCCCGGACGCCATGGAGGGTCCCACACCGGTGAGTGCGCTGCTGCACTCGGCCACCATGGTGGCGGCGGGGGTGTTTCTCTTTGTCCGAATATTTCCGTTTTTCAGCACCTCCCAATCGGCCATGACCGTCTGCCTTGCCGTGGGCACCGTCAGCATGCTCCTGAGCGCCACCATGGCCATGGTGAGCCGAGACATCAAGCAGGTCTGGGCCTTTTCCAGCATCAGCCAACTCGGCTTCATGATCATGGGACTCGGGGCGGGAAGCCGGTTTGCGGGAATGTTTCACCTGACCACCCATGCCGGGTTCAAGGCGCTTCTCTTTCTGTGCTCCGGAGTCTTTATTCATCATTTCGGGACCAACGACATCGAAACCCTGGGCCGAAGCGGCTGCCGCCGGCAAGTCATCCCCATGGTCTGCCTTGTTATCGCCGCCGCCGCCCTTTCCGGGGTCCCCCCCTTTTCCGGGTTCTTCAGTAAAGAAAGTATTTTGTCCGCCCTGGCAGGTCTTGAAAACCCCTTTTGGCTCGTGGCAGGTTTCCTTGGAGCATTTTTAACCGCCTACTATGCCTTCCGGCTGGTCTTTCTGCTTCTTTTCCCGCCAGGGGGCATGGACAGCAACCATGAACCGGCTCACCGGAATTGGGCCATGGCTGCGCCGCTTCTTATCCTGGCATTTGTCAGTGTCGTGCTTGGGTTTTTCGGCAAGGACCTGATGCAGTTTCTCGGATCCTCCGGAGCAGGCGGCGCCCTGCATAAAGAAGCTCATCGTGCCTGGCTGACGGTCATCGCCCTGGCCATGCCCGCTTCCGGAATCGTTCTGGCATGGTTCGAATTCGGACGGAAAAGTTCGGACCGGAAAGGCTTCGTGGAAAGGATCCCGTCCCTCGCGGACTTTTTCTCCCAACGCTGGTACCTGGACAAGTTCTACGCCGCGTTGGTGCGGCGCGTGGTCGACGGGGGACTTTCGGCCCTGTGCGCCGGAAACGACCGGAAAGTAATCGACGAAAGCATCGATACGTTCAGCCGGTCCGTGATCGGTGCCGGTCGCCGGGTATCGATGTGGCATGTGGGACGGCTTCAGCAAAAACTTTTTGTTATGTTTGCCGTTGTGATGGCATTGGTTATTTATTTCGGATTTAATTTTGGTTGAATTGATGAGAGGCTCAGAGATTATTTAAATGCCTGAACATTTCGCGAATTTACCGTTTCTTTCCGTTATTCTCGGGTGCTGCATCGCAGGCGTTATCTGCATCCTGGCCATCCCCGAGGAGCGCCACACGGCCATCAAGTGGACCGCCGCCGTTTTTTCGGGACTGACGCTGCTCATTTCCGCCTATCTTTTCATCGTTTACGACAGAAGCCTCACCGGGTTCCAGCTGGTGGAAAAGCATTCCTGGGTCCCCCGCCTGGGGATCTCCTATTTCGTCGGCGTGGACGGCTTCAGCCTGCCGAATCTTCTCTTGACCGGCATCGTGTTTTTTACCGGCGTGCTGACCATGTGGGAACTCAAGACCCGTGTAAAAGAATTTTTCGCCCTTTACTTCGTCCTGGTCACCGGCGTGTTCGGACTTTTCATGAGCCTGGATCTTTTCTTTATTTTTCTGTGGTTCGACGTGTCTCTCTTTCCCATGTATCTTCTCATCGCCATCTGGGGGACCACGCGAAAAGAATATGCGGCCATGAAGCTCACCCTGTATCTGCTGGCGGGAAGCGCGCTCATCCTGCCCGCCATCCTCTATCTTTCGGCAACATCGGGGCTCGGCACCTTCGACCTCGTGGCACTGATGCACCCGGGGACCTTTACACCCTTTCAGCAAAAGGTGGCCTTTGCGCTGCTCTTTGTGGGATTCGGCATCCTGGCCGCCGTGTGGCCCTTTCACACCTGGTCGCCGGTGGGGCATGTGGCCGCGCCCCATGGCGTGAGCATGCTGCATGCCGGGGTGCTCATGAAAATCGGAGCGTTCGGGATCCTGCGGGTGGCCATTTTCCTCTGCCCGGAGGGTTGGCGGTTCTTTGCGCCTTACATGGCCTTTCTGGCCACCGTTGGGATCGTTTACGGAGTGCTGGCGGGCCTGAGACAGACAGACCTGAAGTATGTAATCGGCTATTCCAGCGTCTCCCACATGGGTATCGTGTGCCTGGGTCTTTCCACCATGACGGTGGGGGGCCTCAACGGTGCGGTGTTCCAGATGTTCGCCCACGGGATCATGACCGCCCTGTTCTTCTCTTCGGTGGGCTATATCTACGACCGGACCCACACAAAGGAGATCGCGCAGCTCGGGGGCCTTTCCAAAACCATCCCGGTGGCATCGGCCTTTTTCATCACGGCCGCATTGGCCAGCATGGGGCTCCCCCTGCTGGCGCCCTTCTGGGGAGAACTGCTGGTTTTCATTTCCACCTTCAGCGTCTATCCGGTCCGGGCCGTATTTGCCATCGCTGCCCTGGTGGTAAGCGCGCTTTTCATGCTCAGGGTAATCCAGAAGACCTGCTACGGACCGGAAAAACCCCAATATGAGGGGCTTCAGGATGTGCCGTTTAGACTCGCCATACCGAGAATCGTTCTCCTGGCCTTCGTTGTGCTTCTGGGGCTCTTTCCGTCACTGCTGCTCAATGTTATTGAAACGGCCTCGGTGCCGTTTATGAATGGACATCTGCTATGACGTGGTCTCTTTTCATTCCCGAGTTGTACTTCCTGGGCGCATCCGTTTTCTTCCTGTGCATGTCCATGGGCAAACGGTGGGCCGGGGCGCCATATGGCCGAATCGCCCAAGTCCTGGCGCTGCTCGGCGTGGGAGTCTGTCTTATGGCATCCCGGGAAAACGGCCTTCTTTTTTTCGGTGCCTACCGGATCGACTTTTTCTCCCAGGTGTTCAAGGTCTTTCTCTGCATCGGGCTTTTTCTTGCCGTATTCCTGTGCACGGACCTTTCGGATGTCGATCGCCGGTATCATCCTGAATTCTTCTCCCTGCTGTTCATCTGCACCCTGGCCGTGATGATGCTCGTGAGCGCGGTACACCTGCTGGCCGTCTATGTGGCCCTGGAGCTTTCAAGTTACTCCCTGTACGTGCTGGTCGCGTTGAGAAAGGATCGACACCTGGGGGTTTCGGCGGGAATAAAATACTTTCTGACAGGCGTTTCGGCCTCTGCCGTCATGCTCTTCGGCATGGCAATTTTATACGGCGCCACCCATGCCGTCACGCTCGATGCGTTGACTCGTTCGCTCCCGGATCTCATGGGAAATCCCGCGGTCTTCGCCGGGGTCGTGCTCACGTTGGCGGGCTTTTTCTTCAAACTGGCCGTCTTTCCATTCCATTTCTGGGTTCCGGATGTTTACAAGGCCGCCCCCACACCGCTGGCCGCCTATATCGCAACGGTCTCCAAGGTGGCAGCCATTGCCGTGCTGGTCCGGGTCATGGCGGCTACAGGCACCCCAAGCCCCCGGATGGTTGACCTTCTGGCCGTGCTCTCCATCGCCTCCATGACCGCCGGAAACCTGGCGGCCCTGGTACAGAAAGATCTCAAGCGGCTGCTGGGATACTCCAGTATCGCCCATGCCGGCTACGCCCTCATCGGAATCCTCACCGCCACCTCCGCCGGATATGCCGGCGCCGCCTTCTACGCCGTCGCCATCCTGGTAATGACTTTCTCGGCGTTTTTCGTGGTGAGCAAAGTGGAACAAAGCAGCGGGCAGACGAGCATGGAGGCCCTGGCCGGCCTTCACCGGCGCTCTCCCCTGCTGGCGCTGCTGCTCATGGTCTCCATGTTCTCCCTGGCCGGAATCCCGCCCACGTTCGGTTTCACCGCCAAATTCGTCGTCTTTGCGGCGGCCATGGCCCGGAATCATTTCGCACTGGTCCTGATCGCCATGATCAACGTGGTGATCTCCCTCTACTACTACCTCCAGGTACTCAAGGCTGCGTACCTTCAGGAAGCCCCGGCGGCCGAACCACCAGAGGCGATAACGCTTTCACCTGCCGCCGGCGTCCTTTCCGGCGCCCTCATCCTTCTGATGATCGTTGCGGGCATTTGCCCCTATGAGCTGGTAGAGTTGACGCGGGTTATCGTGCAGGGTGTGACTGGATAAGAAAAGGAAGAGCGGAAAATCGGAAGAGCCGAAGAGCGGAAAAAACCATTTGCGCAGAATCATCAGTCCTTCGGCTCTTCGGCTTTTCCGCTCTTCGGCTCTTCGGCCTTTCACGCCGTTCAGACATCCGAGAGAACCCGGTTCAGCCGCTTCATCTCTTCCTTTTTTCCGATAACGACGATGACATCGGCGGCCTCGAGAATCTCCGTTGGAACGGGGTTGAAAATCATTTTGCCGGTGGGTTTTTTGATGGCCACAATAATCACGCCGAAATCCTTGCGGATATTGCTCTCCAGAAGTGATTTCCCGGCGAGTTGGGATCCCTGCCCGATGACGGCCTCCTCCAGAGAGAGGCCCAGTTCCGTGTTCATCATGGCCGTATCGATAAAATCCACCACCGTGGGACGCCGGAGAACCTGGGCCATTCGGCTCCCGCCGATAAGATACGGTGACATGACCCGGTTGGCACCGGCCCGGAGAAGTTTTCCCTCATTGTTTGCCTCGGATGCACGGGACAGCACGAAAATATCGGGACGAAGCCCCTTGGCGGTGAGAACGATAAACACATTGTCCGCATCGGAATAAACCGCCGTTACAATCCCCCTGGCATTCATGATGCCGGCCTCAAGAAGTGCCTCTTCGGAAGTGGCGTCCATATTGAGATACAGGTACCGGTCATCGAGGCCCTCGGTTTTGGCCGTATTCTTCTCGATGACCACGAATTTGGTTCCGTCGGCGGCCAGATCGTCACAGATAATCTTCCCGATCCGGCCGAATCCACAGATAATCCAGTGATTTTTCAGTTTCGATATATTTTTCTCCAACTTGCGCCTCCCGAGGATTGTCCTCAACTCGCCTTCCACAAACACCTTGGTGATCTGGCCCAGTATATAGGTGCCTGCACCAATACCGGTAATAATCACAATGATCGTAACCAGCTGGCCGGCTTCGGAAATGTCTTGGGGTTCCGAGAACCCGACGGTGCTGACGGTTATGATGGTCTGGTAAAAGGACTTGAAAAAATTCCACCCTTCAATGATATGGTACCCGATGGTCCCGAACGCGAGGATCATCAGGAACACGAAAAACGCCAAAGTCAGTTTAGAATATCTCATGGGGAATCCGCATCGCTTCCGCAGAAAATAAAAGGGTTGCACTCCGGAAAAAAACCGATTACCTCTTCGAAGCGGCATTTTCCATTGCCGCCCAGCGCAGCCAGCGAAAATTTATTCAGAATTAGTATACATCACCGGTTGTTGTCAATATCATGAAAACATTTCATAAAGTATACTTCGAAGATGCCGGGCAAATGGCATCGGTGGCCGATGAGGCCATCGCCCTGGTGGTCACCTCCCCGCCCTATCCCATGATCGAAATGTGGGACGGATGCTTTATTGCACAGGACCCGAAACTGGCGACAGCCCTGTCCACCGGTCGGGGATTTTCGGCATTCGAAGGCATGCACCAGCTCCTCGACAATGTCTGGCGGGAAATGTACCGGGTGCTCGTGCCCGGCGGAATCGCCTGCATCGACATCGGCGACGCCACCCGAACCCTGGACGGCAATTTCACACTCTATCCGAACCACGCGCGCATCCTGTCCTGCCTGCTGGCCCTTGGCTTCAATCCGCTTCCTGAGATCCTCTGGCGGAAGCAAACCAATGCTCCCAATAAATTCATGGGCTCCGGCATGCTGCCTCCGGGGGCGTATGTCACCCTGGAGCATGAACATATTCTGGTGCTGCGTAAGGGGGAAAAAAGAGAATTTTCAACAGAAGCCGGCAAACGAAACCGGCGGGAAAGCGCATATTTCTGGGAAGAGAGAAACAACTGGTTTTCTGACGTGTGGATGGACCTTAAGGGCACCCGGCAGAATCTGGGGGAAACCGACACCAGAGATCGAAGCGCCGCCTTTCCCTTTGAGCTTCCCTACCGTCTCATCAACATGTTTTCCGTCAAGGGCGACACCGTTCTGGACCCTTTCTCAGGCACCGGCACCACCATGGCGGCGGCCATGGCGGCGGGTCGATCCAGCATCGGCGTGGAGCGTGAAGCCCAATTTCTCACCACCGTTCAAAAGCGTGTAGAGAACATCGTGCATTTCTCCAACGAACGCATCCGAGAACGGCTTTTAGCCCATGAGAACTTCGTCAGATCGCGGTTCGAAACAAACAGTGGCTTCAAACACCGGAACCGATATTACGGATTCCCGGTGATAACGAACCAGGAGACATCCCTTCTGATCAACAGCCCCACCGGCGTTCACACCGTATCCGAGTCAAGCGTTGAAATAACGTATGAAACCGACCCTCAGCATGAATTCTGCAGGAACTGGGAAGACTATTTCAATCCGGCCGCTGACTCAAAGCCTGTGGGACGACCGAGAAAGATCCTGAAACCAGAAAAACCGAAACTGCCGGT
>JBECKW010000061.1:0-12014 GCA_040235505.1 Desulfobacterales bacterium | reverse complement strand
TGGGTGGCGGCCACCCGGGAATTCGGTGTTTATTAACAGCACTATCATAGGGCTGCTGGCCGGGACGATTTAAGACCTAAATATATATTTAGAAATGAAAAAAATCTATTGACATGACAGACAGAATAGGTGTACAGGGAATATTAGTTTATAATTAACAAATATAAATTTAGAAATAGAAAACACTATCATCCTCATTTCGCTTGATAGTATTCTCAGCGGATAAACGACAGTAAACAGCAGCCTTACAAGCACCGGAAATAATCTCGCAAAAAAAGTTCGGAGAATGAACTTTATAAATTCACAGGGGGGATGGAGAAGCATAAATCTCATCATCGATGATTTGCAATCCATCTTGTTGCAGGGCGTGTTGATTTAAATCAGCTACTGCCCATCCGGAAATAGCAGATTTGCGTTTGTGGCAAGTCCGAGGGATTTTCTTGATGATAGGTTTGGTAAGCCTATTCCGGGCAAGGAAAAATTCGAGAATGCAGCCATGGGCGGACAGGTGTTGTTTTAAGATGGGAGCGTTTTCACAGCCATAGCTCAAAAATAAGGCCCCGCAATTTCCACTGATTCCTAAAAGCCCACAATACCAGCCAAAATTTGACTGGTTGACTGAGCATGAAGCGCTTGTCCACAGCGCGTACAAATTATCTTTGAATTTATATGGGAGGGAAGGGGAATTGATGATGGTACGAAGCAAATCCGTCAGACATAAAAAATCCGGATGGGCAATCCTCGGAACGGTTTGTTTGTTATTGTTGATTGCCGCTTACGGTTACGGCCAGGGAGAAACTGCCGCGTCCACGGAGGGGCGGAATACGTCGCAGGGGGAGGAAGCCTCGTCTTCCACCTCCGGAATGAACAAAACCGGGGCACCCGCCATTACCCAGGGCGATAAATTCTACGATGTCGCCATGCCGGATAAAGATGACATCTGGGCGGTGGGTTACTTCGGGACAATCGTTCACTCCCCGGACGGGGGCAGAACATGGGCTCGTCAGCAGGTGGATACCCAGCTGCCCCTCACGGGCGTATCTTTTATAAACCCGCAGGACGGCTTCGTCGTCGGCGATCAGGGCACCATTTTCCATACCACCGACGGCGGCAAAACATGGAACCGGCAAAAGAGCCCCGTCTCGGACCAGAAGCTGCTGAAGGTGCAATTTCTCAGCGCCCGTGAGGGATTTGCTGTGGGCTCCTTCGGGACCATCCTTCATACCGCCGACGGCGGCCAGACATGGGAGAAGCTCCCTTTCGATGAAGATGTCATTCTCAACGACCTTATATTTCTGACCCCACAGGAGGGATGGGCCGTCGGTGAATTTGAAACGATTCTTCATACCACGGATGGCGGGAAGACCTTCGAAAAACAACGGAGCGATCAATTGGGAGAGCTCTTCGGCATTACCTTCAAGGACAGCCAGGTGGGCATGGCGGTCGGTACCGACGGCAAAATCCTGCGCACCACAGACGGCGGCAAAACATGGGAAGAAGTTGAGAAACCCTCCGGAGATACCCTGCTCAAGGTCCATTACATCGGTTCCACCCTGATTGCGGTCGGACTGAGAGGATCGGTGCTTTCCTCCACGGATGATGGACAGACCTGGTCGACTGTTACGATTCCCGAGCATTACTCCTGGCTTTCCGGCCTAGCGGCTGCGGACGGCCTCGGTGTAGCGGTGGGAGATGTCGGTACAATATTCTCAACCGGCGACGATGGTAAAACCTGGGTCAGTATAGGGATAGGTTCGTATGAAAACGGCGAAGCGCCAGCCGGGAAGGAGTAAGGCATGTTCAACGCACTGGTAGGATTTCTCATAAAACACAAAAAGGCGGCGGTGATCGCCATGGTGCTGATCACCCTGTTTTTCCTGAGTCAGATTTTCAGAATTCAGATGTATACGAAGTTCCTCGATCTCTTTCCACAGAACCATCCCTACGTTCAGGTCCATGAAAAATACGCCAAGTATTTCGGTGGGGCGTATACGGCCACGTTGGTGCTGAAGGTAAAGAAGGGCACTGTCTTCAATACCGACACGCTTTCCAAGATGTCCCGCATCACCGAAAACGTGGACCTGATTCCGGGCGTCGACCACTTCGGTATCTATTCCATCGCATCTCCGAAGGTGACGGTGCTGAAAGAGACCCCCGGTGGGTTTTCCGCCAACCCCGTCATGAAAGACGTTCCGAAAAACAAACAGGAAATGGAGGAACTGAAGAAGAATGTCTTCACAAGGGAAATGTAAACGGCATCTACGTGTCCCGAGACCAGAAGTCGCTTCGTCTCGACGCCAATTTTATCGAGGGCAAGACAGACTTCAAGCAGGTATTGGATCAATTCCTGAAAATCAAGAACCAGGAAGAGGACGCCAATCACGAGATCTACCTGACCGGCATGCCGATCCTATACGGCTGGATCTATCACTACCTGCCGGAAATGGGTCTCATCCTGCTCATCACGTCCGTGGCCATCCTACTGATGCTTTTTGCCTATATGAGCCGGGGGGGGCTCTGGTTCTGGCCTTTTGTCAGCGCAGTGATGACTTCCATATGGGGTCTGGGGATCGCGGCTCTTCTCGGCTTTCACTTCGACCCCCTGATCATCGTCATCCCATTCCTCCTCTCCGCCCGGGCCATGAGCCACGGCGTCCAATGGGTGGAGCGGTTTACGGAGGAGTATCAGAAGTCGGAAAATTCCGTGGAGGCCGCCCGGATCACCGGCTCGGGGCTTTTCCCGCCCGGGCTCAACGCCATCGCATCCGATACACTGGGGCTGCTGGTGATCTGCCTCATGCCCATTCCCACACTCCGGAACCTCGCATATCTCGGGTTCTTCTGGTCGGGCGCCATGATCTTCACTATCTTTTTCCTGTACCCGCCGCTGTTCGCCATGTTCAAGAACGTGCGGGTACCCAAGAAATCCGATGTCCCGACCGGCATCAGTTATCGCATCGAATATCTCACCGAACACGTTCTCAGGCGCATTCTGATCCGGCTGTCGAGCTGGACATTCGGGAAGGGCCGGTACGCCACTGTCGGGATCGCGATTATTGTCCTCATCGTGGCCGTCGTTTCCTCGACGCATTTGAAGTTTGGAGACGCCCATCCCGGAAGCCCCATCCTCTGGCCGAATTCAAAATATAATACCGATATTCAAAAGATAAACGATGAGTTCCCCGGCGTGGACCAGATGTGGGTGGCGGTTGTGGGAAAAGAGGAGATGGCGGTGACCAGCCCGGATGTTGTTAAGGGGATGGAGGATCTGAAGCAGTATATGATGCAGGATCCCAACGTCGGCTATGCCATCTCCATGGCCGATTTGATCAAGGGCACCAACATGCTGGCACACGGCAACGACCCCAAATGGGGAACGATCCCGAATTCGCAGCAGGCCATCCAGAACATGATCACGCTCGTTCAGATGGGATCGTCTCCCGGTGAAATGGACAAGTGGATCGATTATGCCAGGACCGCCACCAACGTGAAACTTTATTTGAAGAGTCATCAGGGAGCGGTGCTGGACGAGGTCATCAACCGGGTAGAGAATTATATACACGAGAACCCGAAACTCATGAAGAACGCGGTGCCGGAACCCGCCGGCGGCCTGGGGGGCATTCTGGCCGCCGCCAACGAGGTCATCAAGGTCAAGAACGATCAGATCCTGTATATTATCCTCGGTGTCATTTTCATTCTCTGCACCCTGACCTATCGTTCCTTTCTGGCCGGCGGGATTTTCATCATGTCCCTCATTCTCGCCAACTTCATGGCCTTTACCTACATGGTGTTCAAAGGTATCGGTCTCAACATCAATACGTTTCCGGTGGTGTCCCTCGGCATCGGTCTCGGCGTCGATTACGGGCTCTACATCGTGAGCCGCATCAAGGAAGTCTACGCGGAGGAGAAAGACCTGGCCAAGGCCGTCCGGGGCGGCATCATCACGTCCGGCCGGGCGGCCTTTTTCACCGCCACCATGATGACGGTGGGCGTTATCTTCTGGTATTTCTCTCCGCTTCGGTTTCAGGCGGAAATGGGCATTTTGCTCGGAATCCTGATGATGGTGAACATGGTGGTGGGCATTCTCGTGCTTCCGGCCGTGATCAACATCATCAAACCAAAATTCATAACAAGGGGGTAACAAATGAACAAGATGAGCAAGGGAAGGTTGTTGAGCGCTGCGGTTGGTGTCATCGGTTTCATGGCACTGCTCCTCCTGGTTCCCAAATCCAGTCGGGCGTTTAACGAGGTCGACTACGGAGCCCAGAACCAGTCGTCGATATCGGTGTACGGGTTTCTGCGTAACAACACGGGTATGTTTCTCGATACGCAGCCGTATCAGGAAAACGGCAATCAGCTTGCCACGGAGCGGACCTGGCTGCGAACCTACGTGGATTGGCGCCCGTCGGACAAGTTAAAGCTGTGGGCGAACATTCAGTTTGCCTACGAACCGGATTACGATGTCGAAAACGGATTTGAAAACAATCCAAGCTATCTGGGGAAGCCGGTGTCGACGCAATACAGCGAGTATGACGATGTCAACGATGTACTCCGGGAATTTTATCTCGAATGGACTCCCAACAGTGCGACCGACATCAAGATGGGTCGGCAGATCGCGATCTGGGGAGAGTCCCTCACCGACCAGGTGGGCGACGTGATCAATCCCATCGACCAGCGGGACGCGATGGCCTTCACCAACTGGGAAGACTCTCGGGTTCCCCAATGGATGATCCGCTCCATCCACGACCTCTCCTCCCTGAACTCCAGCTTCGAGTGGATTGTCAGTCCCCTGCTGACGAGCGATGCATACAGGGTGAACCGGGACGCCGGATACGCCCAGGAAGCATTCCCCTCCGACGCGGCGCCATATTGGACTCCGGGCCAGCGATTCGGCATGTATCCCGAGGACCGCCCCAACGTGATCACACCGACCAACACCGGGAATTACGGATTGGAGATTCCGAGCGGTTTTGCAGAACAGTTTCCGGACACCTGGAATGATATGCGCTACGGGTTCCGGACGGCCACCTACGCAGGGGGGTACCATTTCGGCCTGATGTACTGGCATACGCAGAGCTACGAACCGCTCCTCAAGCGGGGCGAGGTCGTGGGCTTCATTCCGTTCCTTAACAAGAACATAAGGTCTTACAGCCTTGTCCATCCCTCATATGACATCTACGGCGCCTACATGGACAAACAGCTCCCCTGGCCGGGGGTGATCCGGGCCGAGGCGATCTATTCGCCGAACAAACCCTTCAACACGTTCGATCCCACGGATGCCGACGCTCTCGTGAAGCGGAATTACGTGAAGTACGAAATAGGGTACGATCTCAACAATTATCTCTATTACCAATGGCACAACACGGCGCCTTTCGATCTCACCATCGAGCACGTGGGCGAATGGGTCCAGGACAACAAGGGTCTTGCATACATCATTTACGCGACGGAGCAACCATCCTACGTGGCGCGCTTCAACGGCCGGCTTTCCACCAACTGGTTCTATGACCGGCTCGAGGGTGAGCTGATCGTGAGCTACTGGCCGTGGCAGCATAGCGGACTGATCATGCCGGACATCACATGGAAGCCCGGCTGGATGAAACAGCAGAATCTCTCGATCCAACTCAAATACATCAATGTGTACGGAGACAGCCATTATGCGGGACTGGGCTTCCTCGACACCAAGGATATGGTCGTACTTACCACTGAATTTGACTTCTAATATAAAGGAGGAATTAGGTATGAACAGGGGAATAAAAAATATAGGGCTGCTGCCCATGATCATCCTGGTGGTCTCATGCCTGATGCTGTCGATTCCGGCCTTCGGCCAGGATCTGCCGGCGCCGGGAACGACCATCAACAAGAGCAATATCCAACAGTACAAGGATCTCTTTCCGCCGGAATTCGTTCAGGCTTTCACGGACGGGTTCGGCGGCCTGACCAAACCCCTTGAAATAAGCACGATAGCGACACAGCCCAGGCACCAGCTCAAGGCTTACGTCGAATACTCCCAGAAGAACAAGGGAAAATACAAACTCGACGAAGAGGGTTACCCCTCCCCGGATTATACGCGCGATGGGCAGCCTTTCCCGGATCTGAATCGGGATGATCCGCAATTCGTGACGAAGCTCATGTGGAACTTCGATGCGCGTTACGAGTATGATGAGTCCTGGTCGGATAAACGCGGGCCCAGTTTTGTGCAACGAAAGGGCGAAAAAGTCCAATGGCAGACCCAGTATGCGATCGACCTTCGTTTCAAGAATCGCATGGACCTGGATCCCAAGCCGTTCCTGGACAACCCGTCTGGATTATATAAGGCGTTTCTCTTTCAATATCTCTCACCGGTAAGCTTGAAGAACACCATGACGCTCACCTATCGGTACGCCGACCCCAAAAAGGGGGACAGTACTTTTCTCTACCTCCCCTCCATGAGACGAGTCATCCGGGCGGAGGCAGGTCAGCGGTCGACTCCGATCGTCAGTTCGATCTCCGCGCTTGACGATTTTGGCGGTTTCGACGGCTTCACGGCCGACTTCACCTATAAACTCGTTAAGGAACAGAAGGTGCTGGCCGTGGCGGACAATGTGCTCACCATGGACTCTCTGGGAGGAGATCCCAGCAAGGTAGAGGATATGCCCATTCCCACGAAGAATTGGGAAGTGCGCGATGTCTACGTCATCGACATCACTTCCAAGAATCCGAAGTACCCCCAGAGCATCAAGCGGATCTATATGGACAAGGATACCATGGAAATTTATTACGCTGTCGCCTGGGACCGGGCCGGCAAGCTCTGGAAGATTTTCTTCATGGACTACAAGCCGTATCATCTCAAAAACATAGACGATGTTGCGGAGGCCTTGGCGGGTAACTTCGGCGTCGATCTTCAGTTCGGCATGACGGCGGCCTGGATTGCCGTTTACCATGTGGATGATGCTAATTTTACCTATGACGACGTGTCCCCGGCGTCCCTGCTGAAGAGAGGGAGATAACAACCGCGGGGGTTCTTCCTTCGGCATCGGGACGATTCCCACTTGTCTGATGCCATGATAATGGGAAAGTTCGGTCGCGAAGATGGGACATTCAAGCCTGTCGGAGCGGCTGAACACTCCCGGAAGTCCCAGGTTGTAATGAATTCATATTAATTTCATAGACAGGGAGAGAGACATGAAAAAGCTAGCTGCAGTAATGTTGTGCATTTTCTTTTCGACTCTGTTTCTTGCGTGCAGTAACGGCACCGACAAGCCGTGGGCCACGACGGAGACCCCGACGACTGTGCTCCACAAACTCGGTGTTATTCCAATAGACAATTGGGAACACTTCTCCGGTTTCGATATCAGCTATGCCGATAGTAACGGAATGTATTACCTCGCCGACGCGAACGCCCAAGGCAACGCCTTTCATATCCCCCCTGGCGGCGGACGAATCGATATAATCGACACCACCACGAATACGGTGGCAGGGTATATCTACGGGTTTCAACCCCCCTCGACGGTAACGGACGAGGATGAGTACGGTACACGGAGTGCGGGCCCGGCCGGCATTTTGGTCATTGGTGACACGCCCACTGATAAGGGGGAACTCTGGGCCAGTGACGGAGACAGTACGGTGAAGGTGATTGACCTAAATACCAACACCATCGTCGATTCCATCTCCACAGGCGGGCGGTTCCGTTGCGACGAGCTTTCCTACGATCCGGACGACCACATCATCATGGTCGGCAACGATTCGGAATTCATGGAAAATTCCGGACTGTCGTGCTTCGTGACCTTTATCGATACGCAGACGCACGCCGTGTTGGGCCACATCGTATATGACGGCTCCAGCACGAGCACGCCCTGCACTGCCGGGTATGGGCCGGATGCTACTGGTGTCGAGCAATCGGTGTACGATTCAGGATACTTCTACCAGAACATACCGGGAACGACCGATAAGCCGGACGGAGAATGCGATAAGATCGATCCGCTGACCATGCAGATCGTGGCACGTTACGACGCCCCGGCGCCCGAGCCCTCCGGCTTGGCCCTAGGTCCCGACCACCACCTGCTCATGGGAACCGCATCCCCGGCGACTGCCATCATCGATGATCAGGACGGATCGACCGTGGCCCTGATTCCGCAAGTTTATTATTCCGATGAAGTCTGGTACAACCCAACGGATAATATGTATTACCTTGCCGCTGGCGCCCCGGGACTGATCCCTGAAGATCCGACAGCTCCTCTCGAGGGTGTTCTCGGCGTGATTGACGCCGAGACAAATACCTGGCTTCAGAATCTTGACACGTCGGTCGGCTCCCATTCGGTTGCGGCCAGCCCCGTAAACGGCCGTGTCTATGTGCCGAACAGCGATGACGGCGGCATTGATGTATTTGGTCCGGAAGGTGATACTTTGTGATACTTTCTGCCTGAATTCGGGATTACCGCCTTAACCGGCGGTAATCCCGAATTCAGTATGTTCCCAACTCACTTGCCTTCCATAGCTCGACATTATAAACTTACCTCAGGTAATTCAAAACCGGTTGATAGGAAAGGAGCCTCTTACGATACGAAGACGGCATATCGTTTAATATTGAAGATCGGGACAGGGGGCAGGTGAAAAATGGAATTGGGGAAAAAAATGATATTTTCCTTTCTGCTGGTGGGCGTGCTTCCGTTTGTCATCGTGGGGACGGCTTCTCTCCAGCAGGCGAGTTCGGCCTTGAAAATGAAATCTTTCAGCGAGCTCAAAACCGTCCAGACGTTCAAGAAAAAGGAACTCGAAACCTATTTTGAAAAAAATCGCAGCGCCGTGAGGAGTATTTGTACCGATGAAACCGTGATTCAAGCGTTGATTCAATTCAAAGACATTTTCACCAGGGGGGGCATCAATCAGATCAACAAGGCCATCGCCGAAATCGACCGGAAGGTTCAGGATTCGGCTGCCACAGCGTAAGAATCCGCATCCGCATCAGAGGAGATGACCAAGCAGGCTTCAGAAATGAAGAGAATCGTCGAGGCGTTGGTGCGGATTATCGGTTCGGAGACCAGACAATCGGCCACGGTACGTCCGAAAAACTCAGGACAGGCCACCAGGGCTCTTTCCGAAAAGGGGATGCATCCCAGGAGGCTTTTATTGCCTTAGGAGAAAAATGTACCGGCACCTGCCATATCCTATAATGAATTGACAGAGCGATGAAAACAAAACGACACATACTAGACAAGACATTATATATAGTAAAAAACAATGCCCCCGGGAAAGAATTGAATGCTTATTTAAAAGGCTACGGTTTTCATCTGATTACGGCTCGCCTGGACAACGCCCCCGGCGCGATGAAGATGGTTGACGAAATCAGACCGGATATTGTAATCATGGACGCTGGAGATCTATGTCCAGATTGTCAAAAAATACTTCGGGGGATTTACAATCGATTTTCTTTGCCGCTCATTCTGATTTCAAAAAAAGAGGACCATGTCGAGGCGGTTCTCGGGCTTGAACTTGGTGCGGATGCCTGCATGGCAGAACCTTACGACCCTCGGGAATTGGTCGCCACAATGAGAGCGGTATTAAGGAGAACGGTCAAAGCGGAGAACAACAGGCGTAAAAAAGCCAAGCGGATGATCGAGTCGGGAGGCTTCACCCTGGACACGGTGCAACGGACAATTATCAAGGACGGCGAGGATATAAAATTAACCGGAATGGAGTATGAGATTCTCAAGGTTATGATGAAAAATTCCAACGTCATATTGGCGCCGGGCAGGATCATGAGCGGTACTTGGAAGAAGAAGGATATGCACAATGGCGGCAGCATACGTGTTCATATCAGCAGCCTGAGATCGAAATTGGGAGACGATGGCCGTCACCCGAGATTGATCAAGACAGTCAGAGGTGCAGGGTATGTATTTGTAGATGCCCGGGCGAATGTCGGTTCGAAATGGCAGAACAAGGGTGTGGCTTCTTTTCCGGTTTATGACCGAAGAAAGTTGTGATGCCTTTTTCACAGCGGGGGAAAGCGGCAATGCCGGAGACATTTGAAGGCGGTTTTCAAGCAAAAGGCAAAAAATTTGCCATTGTGGTGAGCCGGTCGAGCGATTTCATCACTGAAAAGCTGCTGGCAGGGGCTTTTGATGCCTTTAGCCGATGCGGCGTTTCCGAATGCGACATCGATATTATAAAAACGCCCGGGGCGTTTGAAATTCCCCTGACGGCCAAAAAGGTGGCGGACAAGAATCTCCACCATGCCGTCGTCTGCCTGGGCGCCGTAATCCGGGGATCGACCCCCCATTTCGACTGTATCGCAGCGGTGGTCACCAAGGGAATCGGCGCGGTCACCCTGGAATCCGGGATTCCCATCATCTTCGGAGTCCTGACGACCGACACCATCGAACAGGCCATCGAGCGTGCAGGAACAAAATCCGGGAACAAGGGATGGGCCGCCGCCATGGCCGCCATCGAAATGGCCAACCTGGTCGACGCGGTGTCTTGACAATTTTTCCGTCTCGATTGAAAGAGACGGAAATCATGAAGTGTCTCGTATTTTGGAGGAATATCCGGCTGCGCTGGAGGCGATGGGTTATAAGGCCGCCTCCAGCGTTTCCCTATAGCCCATCGCCCTTAGTACCTTTATGTTTCGGATAAAGCGTTTAATCCTCGTTGACGCCCTTGACTTTCGCAAAGGCGATGGCAGCCGCCAGACCCAGGAGTTCAACAATGGCAGTCGGTACAACCGCCCGGGCGTAATGGCCACCGGATATGAGGTGGCCCATTGCAGGCGGCGCCAGGAAGTTGGCCCAGCTTTGCGAAAAAATGATAACGCCCATGCCCAATCCTGCCAGGGCGGGGGTAGCCATTGTTTTCGGAACCATGGCAAATGACGCTGCACAGATAAACCCCATAATAAACCCGGTTAATGACAGGAAGGGAGCCATAACGCTCTGGGGCAAAATAAAGGCAAACGGATAGGTGATGGCGGACAGAACGACGAAAGAAATAAAAACCGCATTCCGTTTGCTCATCAACCGCGACAATACAAACCCGGCAACGATGCCTCCCGGTGCACTCCAGATAAATCCCAGGCTGGCAGTGGCGGCCGCAACCCCATGGCCCAGCCCGAACTTATCGATCAAAAACTCGGGCGCCCATGTCAGGAAGCCCAAGCTTCCCATCATGATAAAGAAAAAAGCAATCCCCAGCATCCATATTTTTAGATTTTTTAATCCGTCTAAAAAAGAAATATCTGAGGCGCCGTGGCCGTGGCCTGAGCCACCTTCGGAGGGGCGTTTTACCACAAGCCCGTAAAGGATGAAGCCAACAGCAGCCAATGCCCCACCGACCCACCAGATGCTCTGCCAGCTGCCAAAGGCTTGTGTCACCGGGTGTGTAATGTTATAGCCGAGCGAACTTCCCACCGGAAACCAGGTCGCCCAGATTCCCATCGGCAGGCCTACCTCTTCCGGCTTGAAGTTCATCGCGATGACAGCCGGGGCGATGACTGCGATCAGGCTCAGCCCGATTCCCTCTATGACACGGCCCGTCATCAGTGCCGAAGAGCTCATCGCCAATGCACCGACAATACACCCTATGATAATACACCCCATCGCGGTCAGTCCGCTTTTGGTCGGTCCAAGGCGTTTTAAAAACCCAGCTGCCGGAAATGCCAGAATGATTCCCGTCAATGAAAATATCGACATCATCCAGCCGACGACTGTGCTGTCCACATGAAAATGCTGCATCAGCATGCCCGTGACAGGGGGGACTTTGAACTGATTGAGGCAAGCAACAACGCTGCAAAAATAAACGACGATAACAATGGACCATCGGCGCATAGGAAGACACTCCTTTCCCCATTTGGCGAATGTTATACGGTGTACAGCCAATTTAAAGTTGCCAGTATTTCACTTCATCTCATGCCTCAATATGTATCATCTGTCAAGAAGAATTTATAAATAAACAATATAAATTTATATTGTCTAAACACATAACCCGGACAGCAAAATTATTTTCCGGACGGTGGTTCCGGAATTCAAATTATCCCCAATATCCTC
>JBECKW010000049.1:0-7267 GCA_040235505.1 Desulfobacterales bacterium | reverse complement strand
AGAATCCGACCCGACAAAACCAAAAACATCTATTTTATTTAAAAAGACCCTCCGATTCGACCTCACGTACCTGCTGAATGACCTTCACCACATTCTGATTTTTCACGGTGACGCGGACAACTTGGTAACGGTAAGCGAAGCCGGCGAAATCCATGAACATGCCGGAGAACCCAAACGCCTGATGGTTTTTAAAAACGGAGATCACGTTATGAGCAACCCGGAGCATCAGAACATTTTTGCCCGGGAATCGGTTCAGTGGTTCAGGGAGTTTCTAAAGAAGAGTTCATAGAGTGCGCTTGAGTGTCTTGAGTGCCTTGAGTTGAGGAGTCGTTTCACTCCATCTTTTTTATAAATCGGTAGAATACATTAACTCCAGGCACTCAAGCGCACTCTATGAACTCAAGGCACTCTCTGCTTCTACAAACTCCCCATCAACCACCCTTCCTTCGATCTCTCCCAGCCTTTCCAATACATTTGAATCCGCTCCTTTCAGAACGAGAAAGGTTGCCGGCGTTCCGATTCCAAGGTATCCGGCGGCATCGTCTTTCATGAGGTGTGCCGCGTTCAGAGTGGCACACCGAATCGCCTCTTCCATGGTGTAACCTGCGGAGACGAGAAGTTTCAACTCCTGGAGAACGGCTTTTCCGTGTTCGACGCCCGGGCTTCCCGAATCCGTCCCGAGCGCAACCGTTACACCGTATTGCCTGGCTTTTGAAAGTTGCGCCAGTTGGTGATCCAGGGTTCTTTGAGCCACTTCGTATTCGATGCTGCCTTCGGGTGAATTGTCAACATACGCCTTCATGGGGACGACGGTGGGCACCCAGGTGATTCCGGATGCCGCTAATTTTCCGAGGTTTTCATTCCCCATGAAATACCCGTGCTCGATGCTGTCACATCCCCCGCCGATGGCCTCTGCCACCGGTTTCTTGCCGTTAGCATGAACCATGAGGCCAATCCCCCGGCTCTGTGCGTATTCGAAAATCCTTCGAATGGTATCCACATCGAACTGTGGAGGGGTCTCCCGCCCGAAATGCTCGAGACTGTTGAGGCCGGACTGGATCAATTTAATGTGGCCGGTTATAGGGTGTGTACCGGCTTCGATAACGGATACCGGATCTTCTCCGTCCGCCACTGCCCGCCCGATCAGTTTCCCATATCGCCCCTCACGATGCCAGGCGTTCCCGGCGGCATTCAGACGAAAGCAGGACCTTTTCAGCTCTGAAGATGAAAGCTTCCATTGAAGGACCTGTCCCGCACGATCCCCCCCATCCCGAACCCCCATAACCCCGTGTTGGATGCACCTTTGTATATTATGGTATATTAGTGTGTTAGCAGGCTTGTTTTTAAGTAAAGTATCATCTACATGTGAAACCGGACGAATATGCCCTGAAAGGGCTAAGTGGACATGAACATCCACAAGGGTGGGGAGAACCGTGCAGTCCGAAAGATCATATCCCAGATCGTCCTCTGCTATCTCGCTCATGAAAGCGGGGCGCATCCCGGTGATGCGCCCCGCTTTTATCGTCATCAGTATATTATGACGCGAAGGCTCCCCTGTCCCGTCAATCAATCTGCCGGCCAGGATTTTGATGGGCCGATTGGATTTGTTCCGGTCGAGGGTGCCTGAGATTTCCAAAAGGTTCTCACTGCTGTTTCTGAGTTTTAAAAGGTTTCCAGTACAATCGCCGGATCCATTGGACCGCTTCACTGGATCGTGCCCTTCCGGATTCAACCAGAGAATAAAGTGTCGGTACCACCACCAGGGTCAGGAAGGTGGCAATCATCAATCCGAAAATGACCACGGATGCCATGGACTTCCACCATTGGGTGGATTCGCTCACCCATGAGATGGCCATGTGCTTGAAATCGAAAGACACGCCGGTCACCATGGGAATCAGGCCCAGAATGGTGGTAATGGCTGTCAGCATAACCGGCCGAAGCCGGGTTGCGCCCGCGGAAATGATGGCTTCACGCAAATTCATCCCCCGCTTGATGAGCTTGTTGGTGTAATCGATCAACACGATGGCATTGTTTACCACCACGCCGGCCAGGGAGATAACGCCGACACCGGTCATGATAACGTCAAAAGACAGATTCATCACTGTCAGCCCCAGAAACACCCCGCCCAAAGACAAAATCACCGATGTCATGATAATAAGGGGCTGGGCCAGGGAGTTGAACAGCGTCACCAGGATGAAAAAAATCAGGAACAGGGCGATGATAAACGCTTTCATCAGAAATTCCTGGGCTTCCGTTTGGGACTCATATTCACCGGTAAATTTATAGGAATATCCCGCCGGCATATTCAGCTTCTGGGAGAGCATCTGCGCCGCCTGCATTCTGGCCGTTGCACCGGGTACCTTGGTTTCATCCACGTTGGCGGATACGGTGACGGTGCGCTTCTGGTCGATCCGGACGATGTCGCCGATAATGCCGGTGTACTCGATATCCGCGATGGTGGTCAGCGGCACCATCTGGCCCGAGGGCGTCGGAATCATCAGGCTGTAAAGCACATCGGTTTTTTCACGGTCTTTCTTCCCCAGCGTGACCGTGATGTCGTAGTCTTCGTCCCGTTCATAGTAGGTCGAAACATTCAGCCCGTTATAGGCCGTTTTGAGGGCAAACCCGATGGCGTCGGTGGTCAGCCCGAAGAGTGCGGCCTTCTGACGGTCGACCCGAACGCGGATGGCGGGGATGGCTTCCTGAAAGTCATTCTGAACATCCTCCACAAAGGGGACCTGCTTTACGATTTTTTCCACCTTTTTGGCCAGTTCTCCGAGTGTTGTAAAGGAGTCTCCGGAAATCTCGATATTAATGGGATTGCCGGTGGGAGGGCCTTGCTCCTCTTCAGCCACCGTAATTTTGGCGCCGGGAATCAGCTTGATACGCTTTCGAATCGTTTCCATGGTCTTGGTGGAGGACTCCCGCCGATCCTGGAGGTCCAGGAACTGCACGCTGATATGATTGGAAAGCGTCGAACTGAAAAGATCCGTGGCGCCGGCGCCCTGCTCGGTCTTTGCGTAGATATGTTCAATATTCGCCAGATCGCTCGGCCCTTCAAACGTGCCGTCGCTGGCTTTTTGATGTTCCTTGGGTTCGTAAGCAGCGGCATACTGATCCGGTGATACGGATATGGAGTCCTGACTCCCCCCGGCGATCGCCACCTCCACGGACTTTGCGATCCGGTCCGCGTAGTTGAGGTCCGATCCTTCCGGCATTTCCATGTTGACATATACCACGTTGGGATCGATGCTGGGCATAAACTCCACGGGACGCTCCAGCCCGATTTTGGTTTCCCACAGTTGCACCATGAGCACCAGAACTAGAAAAGATATGATCAAAACCGCCACACGATGTTTCAATGAACTGTTCAGGAGCCGACTGTAGGATTTAAGGACCCACCCCCGGATCTCGATGGGTTTTTCGCCTCCATCGGCGATTTCATCCGCTTCGATATTCCCGTTTCCATTGATTCGGTTTTTCACCTTCATCAAAACGGCGCAGAGGGTGGGGTTGATGACCAGGGCCACGAACAGGCTGCTGGTCAGCGTCACAATCAGGGTGATGGGTAGATACTTCATGAAATCGCCCATGATCCCCGGCCAGAAAATCAAGGGAAAGAAGGCGGCCAGGGTGGTCAGGGTGGACCCGATGACCGGCCAGGCTACCTCTGACGTCGCTTTCATGGCGGCCTGGATCTTTCCGACGCCCTGCTCCATGTACCGATAGATATTCTCAACAATCACGATGGCATTGTCCACCAGCATCCCCAGCGCCAGGGTCAGGGAAAACAGGACCACCATATTCAGGGTGATGCCCATGGTGTACAACACCATGAAAGAGAGCAGCATCGAAAAAGGAATCGCCAACCCCACCAGCACGGCGTTTCGAAATCCCATAAAGAAGAAAAGGACCACCACCACGAGAACAAGACCCGAAAGGATATTGTTCTCCAGATCGTTCACCATGGTGCGGATCTCCTTGGCGGAGTCCATCAGTTTGGTGATGGTGGTGCCGCTGGGCCAGCTCTTCTGGTGCTGAGCGATGATTTGATCCACCTGATCGGCAATACGGATGATGTTCTCCCCTGCCCGCTTTTTGACGGAAATTCCCACGGCATTCGTGCCGTCGAGCCTGGAACGGCTGGTTTCGTCCTTGAAGGTATCCTTTATTTGGGCCACGTCCTTCAGATAGACGGGCTGCCCGTTGAAGGTACTGACCACCAGGTGGTAAATTTCATCCGGGGACTCGAATTCTCCAGGCACCCGAAGCTGATAGCGTCCGTCTCCGAGAGTGATGGCGCCGCCGGAGGTATTCTGGTTCTCCGCTGCCACCACCGCCTGAAGCTGGCTGAGGGAGATATTGTAATAGGCCAGTTTATCCGGGTCCACAACGACCTGGATTTCCCGCTCCCGGGCACCGCTGATATCCACTTCGAGAACTCCCGGAATCGATTCGATATCGTCCTTTAGATCGTCGGCCAGTTCTTTGAGGCACTTGTCCCCGCAGGTGCCGGCAAGGGAATAGGTAACGATGGGCATTTCGGAAAAATTGACTTCAAAAACGGACGGATCGTTTTCAAGGTCCGACGGCAGGTCGTTCTTGGCCTCGTCCACCTTGTCTTTCACTTTTTGCAAGGCATCGTCGATATCTACGTCGGAATTGAATTCGATGTTGATGAACGACTGGCCTTCGGAACTCACGGACTTGATGGTCTTGACCCCGTCAATGCCCTTGAGCTTTTTTTCGATCTTGACGGTAATGGCCGTTTCGATATCCTCGGAAGATACTCCCCGGTAGTTGGTGGACACAAATATATAGGGGATGGTGATATCAGGAGTACTTTCCCTGGGAAGCACCGAATAGCAGTAAGCGCCGAGAAGGACGATGATGAGCGTCATGATGATCACGCTCATCCGGTTCTTGATGGCTGTATTGGAAATGATCATCCTTCCAGTGCCTCCACATTATCAATCGTACGCATGACATTGACCGTCTCACCGTTTTCCACATTGCGGTGCCCCTCCACCACCAGATGCTCCCCGACCGACAGTCCCTCTGTGACCTCCACCTGCGATGACTGCTGAATCCCCATTTCAATGGAGCGAAGCGATACCTTGTCGTCATCCCCCACGACATAAACATAGTTTTTATTGTTGCGCGTGATGACGGAATAAATGGGGATGGCGATGGTGTTGTCAACCTCCCGCTTGACGATCTCCACCCGGGCAAACATGTCCGGCAGAATATCACCGTCGGGATTGTTAACGGCCAGTTTCAGGCTGTACAGCCTGGCATCGGTATTTGTGGTTTTGGAAAGATAAACCTTCGTGCCGGTCACCGTCTTTCCGTTCAGTGCATCGAACTTTACGGAAAATTTCTCCAGTCGCCTGACCGCCGCCACATCGGACTCCGGAATTCCCACGTTTACCTTGACCTTGTCGGTCTGGATGAGCTCGGCGATTTTGTCTCCAGTATTCACATATTGATCTCTTTCAAAATACATATTGTTCAGAACGCCTGAAAAAGGCGCCGTGATCCGGCACCGTTCCACGGACAACTGGGCGATATCCATGGAGGCCTTGGCGTTTTCCATGCTCGCCCGGGCCGTATCGATCTGGGATTTGGTGGCAAGTTCGGCCTTGTACAACTCGCTGGTTCGATCAAAGGCGGCTTTGGCGGTTTCGTATTGCGCCTTGGCAGAATTATAGGCATTTACATAATCCCGGCTGTCGATAACGGCAATCAGGTCCCCCTTTTTGACGTGCGCCCCCTCTTCCAGCGCCTTTTGAACCACCTTTCCCCGGACTTCGGCCATGATGGTGAGTTTGAGCCAGGGCTGCACGACGGCGGGAAGGTTGATCTGATCCCGGACGGTTGTCGGATTCAACGTCAGCGCCACCACGTTGACAAGTTCCTGGGGGGTATCGGCGTTCTTGTTTGCCGCTTCAAGCTTATCCTTCTTTTCCGAACAGGTGATGCCGAGGAAGATAATCATTGCCAGGATCACCACCACCGCGATAGAAGGAAGCATTCCCCACACTCGCGCCAGGCCCCTTGATTTTACATCCGGAGTTTCGGTATCGTTTTGATAAGTTTTCATTTTTCACCACCGATAAAATAGTATTTTGGGGTCGATCCGGACACACAGATTCCATGGGGCTGTTGCCGGATCCCATTTATTTAAGAAGTCCCTTTTCCTTCAGGGAAGATAAAAATACGCCCTGGGTCCTGTTCAGTTTCAATATGGCCAACTGATAATTGTATCTGGCATCGGACAGTTGGCGTTCGGCCGTAACAAGCGAAGTATTTGCATCCATAACGTCCACACTGTTGGCAAGGCCGTACTGAGCCTGCTTCAACACCGCATCATAATTATTCTGCGAAAATGTCACCTGATCGCCCAGGGCATCGAGCACGCTCCGCGCGGACACAACGGACAGATACGCCTGCTCCACTTCCAGTGCGATCTGCTTCTTGGTGGCGCTGTATGCCAGATCCGCCTGACGTTTCTGCGCGAAGGCCTCCCCCACCTGTGCTTTTTTCAGTCCCCCGTCAAACAGGGGAACATTTACGGAAAGTGAGAGGGACAGATTTTCGTCGGACATGACAAATGCTCCGCCGGGCTCCGCCTTGGTTCTTGAGTAATTGCCGTCGATCGAAATCTTCGGCCAGTATGCGCTCCGGTAGAATCGAATTTGATCATCGGAGATGGCCTGCTGCACTTCCTTCGACTTGAGTTCGGTCCTCTCCCGGAAGGCGATATCCTTCAACTGGGCTATTTCCTTGGTCTTGGTTGGATCCGGCGGCGGCGATACATCCGAAATCGAATACTCGCCTTCAAGGCCCGTAAGCTGCGACAGCACGACCCGGGCATATTTGATCTGGTTTTCGGCGGTGATCAGACTCGCTTTGGCGCTGGAAAGCTCCGCTTCGGCACGGTACATGTCGGTTTTGGGCACATCCTCGAGCCCCAGTTTAACGGAAACGGAATTCCGGTAAGTGGTGAGCCGTTTCACGTTTGCTCTGGCGATATCAGCCTCTTTAACTGCCTTGAGCTCATCGTAATAAGCGGCGGCCACGCCGAAAAGAAATTCTTCCTCGACCGTGGAAAGATCGTATTCGCTTTTTTCGATGCTTTCTCCCGTAACTTTCAGTGCGATCAGCTCCTTTCCGTTGAGCGTAAAACTCTGGCTGAGAGACAGCCCCCAGCTGGTGGTGCTGTCGGGTCCGGTGATAAAGCTTATAGAGCTTTTATTAAGCGGAT
>JBECKW010000035.1:0-34178 GCA_040235505.1 Desulfobacterales bacterium | reverse complement strand
CTCAATGACCCTGAGCTGTTCGAGGGACTCGGTTCGTTCAAGGCGGGTCTGGGTCATCCGGGTCAGCTTGAGAAGAAAATCCTTCCGATAGCCGTAGATACCGATATGCCCGAAAGCGCGATGCATTTCCCCGTGTCTCGGATAGGGGATTGGGGAGCGTGAAAAATAAAGCGCGAAACCATTCAAATCGGAAACCACCTTCACTGTATTGGGATTGCGGAATTTTTCCTCGTCGATTTCTTGCATCAGGGTGGACATGGGGATACCCGAATCTTCCAGCAACGGGGTGGCGACTTCCGTTATCATGCCCGGTGTCACAAATGGTTCATCCCCCTGGATGTTGACTACAGCCTCCACGTCCAGTTCTTTGACGACTTCCGCGATCCGGTCGGTCCCGGTGGTGTGATCCCTCGAGGTCAACACGGCTTTTCCCCCGAACCCCCGCACCGTTTCGAGAATCCGCGCGTCGTCGGTGGCTACCAGCACATCATCCAGGATTTCCGCCTTTTTTACATTTTCATAGACCCACTGGATCATTGGCTTTCCGTGAATATCCGCGAGGGGCTTCCCCTCCAGCCGGGTGGAATGGTATCTTGCCGGAATAACCCCTATTGCTTTCATTTGCCGTCCTCCCTTGGTTCACGAAATCGAATGCGGGCAATACATCAAAAAACCGGAAAAATCGCAAGCATATTCACAGGTATTAAAATTAACCCAAACCGTCGGGACATCTTGACAAACCGTTCTAAAAATATAACCTTCGCCTTGCTGTCCGGAATAATGACCCTGCTATTGAGGACTTGATGAATCGAAATATCTGGCGCATCGCCTACTCCTGGTTTGCTTACCCTGTACTCTGGACGGGCCTCCATGGTCTGGCCCTGGCCAATCGCAACGTGAAGGAGGCGCTGCTTGGCCGAAAAGGATTATGGCGGCGTCTTGCCGGTCAACTCGCCGAGCGAAATTCCGCAAAACCCCTGATCTGGTTCCACGTGGCCAGCGCGGGAGAGTTTCTGCAGGCCCAGCCGGTGATGGAACGCTGCATGAAAGACGGTTTTGAATGTGCCGTAACCTTCACCTCGGTCAACGGGATGAAGTGGATCCGGAAAACGAAATTCTCTCCCGGACAGAAGCCGGTCGTTATCGAATATCTTCCCTTCGATTCCACCCGGAACATGAAGCGCCTCCTTGAAACACTTCAGCCATCCGCGATTGTCTATGTCGCCTACGATCTTTGGCCCAATCTGATCTGGGAGGCAAAGAAAAAACGCATTCCACAATACCTGATTTCCGCCGCCCTTCAGCCGCGTTCCCGACGTCTGATCTCTTCCCCCGGCCGTTCTTTTTACCAAACGCTCTACACCTGCCTGGACGGCATTTTTACGGTAACCGAAGCCGACCGGAAACGTTTTCTGGCCTCCTGCCCCGATCATCCGAATATCCGGGTGGCCGGCGACACGCGGTTTGACAGCGTCATGGACCGAAAGCGTCGCATCTCTCCCCCAAAGCTGCCGGCCTATGTCGAGGATAAGTTTATTCTGGTCATCGGAAGCAGCTCACCCGTGGATGATGCGCAAATTTTCAGCCCCTTGAAGGAGGCACTGGCGAGGTATCCGGATCTTTTCCCGATCATCGTTCCCCATGAGCCCGCGGAAGAACACTTGAAAAGCATCGAAGCCTTTTTCGGGGGAATTCCCATGAAGCGCTTTACCACACTGCAGCAGCCCACGGAACATCCGCCCCGAGTCATCCTGGTGGATACCATCGGCATCCTGTCCGCACTCTATGCTGCAGGGACCCTGGCGTATGTCGGCGGCGGCTTCGGCCCACGGGTGCACAATGTGATGGAACCCGCCGTCATGGGATTGCCGGTGATCTTCGGCCCGATTTACGACAATTCCCCGGAGGCGTCGGACCTGGTAAACCAGGGGGTTGCCTTTGCGGTAAAAGATTCGGACGAGTTCAAAAAGCGCCTTTTTGAACTTCTGGAAGATCCCGAAAAATGCCGGAAGCTCGGCAGACAGGCGGCCCAAGCCCTTGCCTCCCGCGCCGGCGCCGCAGACCGAAGCTTTCAGGCCATCAAATCTGCAGTGGAAAACTGAACGATGGAGCGGCTGGAATGCTAGGATGCTGGGATGCTGGGAGGCTGGGATGCTGGGATGCTGGGATGCTGGGATGCTGGGATGCTGGGATGCTGGGATGCTGGGCGGCGAAAAAGTTTTTTAAAAATCGTCAGAATACCTCAACTTTAGGCACTCTATCGCACTTTAGGCACTCTAGGCACTTTCTTTTTTCGAAAGTTTCTCCGCAATCCTTGTCGTACTGTATCCTTCCAGAATATTCACCAGTTGCACCTTCCCCCCGTAGGATTCCACGATGTCCCGGCCCACTACTGTTTCGAGGGTGTAATCCGCTCCCTTCACCAGGATATCGGGCTTAAGCGCCTCGATCAGGTTCAGCGGGGTGTCTTCCTCGAAGAAAACGATCAGGTCCACATCCGCAAGTCCGCTCAGGACGGCCGCGCGGTCTTCTCCGGCCAGGATGGGACGCTTTTCACCCTTGAGTCGCTTGATGGAGGCATCCGTGTTGAGGCCCACCACGAGTTTGTTTCCCAGGCGGCGTGCCTGGTGAAGCAGGCTGACATGCCCGGGATGCAGGAGATCGAAGCAGCCGTTGGTAAACACGATTTTATATCCTTTTCGTCGCCAGTCGGCCATGGTGAGCCGGGCCGAGGAAAGTCCCATCACCTTCGTGGCCGGGCTTCCCACACCGTTTCCGGCGGCAAGTGCCCGGGCCAACTCCTCCCAGAGAATCGGCTGGGTACCGAGTTTTCCCACCACGATGCCGGCGGCGATATTGGATATTTCGGCGGCTTCGGGAAACGGCATGCCGGTTGCCACTCCCGCCGCCAGGGTGGCAATCACTGTATCCCCGGCACCGGAGACATCAAATACCTCCCGGGCATTGGCGGTCAGAAACTCGGGAGCAGCCTGCTCTCCAAAAATCCCCATCCCCTTCGGGCCCCGGGTAACCAAAAGCCATTCGAGGTTGAATCTTTCGCGAATCCCGGCCGCTTCTTTGAGCAGGAGGCCCTCATCGCCCAGTTTATTCCCCACCACCCCTTCGAGTTCCAGGGTGTTGGGCGTCACACAGGTGGCACCGGCGTATCGCTGCCAGTCGCTTCCCTTGGGGTCCACAAACACGGGAATCCCCGCGGCGCGACCCATTTCGATAAGCTTTTGGGTAAACGCCCCGGATGAAAACATTCCTTTCCCATAATCCGACAGGACGATGGCGCCGCACCTGGGAATGGCCTCGGAGACGGCTGAAAAAATCCGATTTTCGACGTCGGCTGAAAGATGATGCGTATTCTCTTCGTCGAGTCGGACGATCTGCTGCCGCCGGGCCATCACCCGTGTTTTGGTGGTGGTGGGGCGGGTATCGTCAATGACGATACCATCCTTGATGTTTGCGGCGGAAAGAAGCTCCTGGAGATGGCTCCCGGCCCAGTCCCGGCCGGCGACGCCGATCAGAATGGCCCTGCAGCCCAATCCCGACAGATTGGTAGCCACGTTTCCCGCACCGCCCAGGAACCAGGTTTTTTTCTCCACCTTCACCACCGGGACCGGTGCCTCGGGAGACACCCGGCTGGCGTCCCCCCACAGATAGCGGTCCAGCATCACGTCTCCGATCACCAGGATTTGGGTATTTTTCAGCGAACCGGCCAGTTTGTCCGTATCGACGATCAGTCTCAAGGTCGATCTCCTCGCTCCTGAATAAATCCGTTTTCGATATGCCACGCCCAATAATGCAGGATAAAACCGTGTACTTCCTGGATCCGTGCGGTCGTGTCCTCAGCCACCACCAGGGCATGGTCCACAAGCCCCTTCAGGCGTCCCCCGTCCCTTCCAAGGAGGCCCACCGTTTTCATTCCCATGACGGATGCCTTTTCCGCGGCCCGGATCACGTTTCGGGACCCGCCGGAGGTGGAAATGCCGATCAGGATGTCCCCCGTCGCCCCCAATCCTTCCACCTGTCGTGAAAAGACCTCGTCATATCCGTAATCGTTGCCAATGGCGGTCAAAATGGAAGTGTCCGTCGTGAGGGCGATGGCCGGATAGGCTCGTCGTTCCTTTTCGAACCGGCCCACGATCTCCGCGGCAAAATGCTGGGCATCTGCGGCCGATCCCCCGTTTCCGCAGACAAGAATCCGGCGCCCGGCCAGCAGGGCGTCCAGCATCAGGCCACCGGCCTTTTCCGCCAGGGACGCCTGGGTTTTCAGGGTCTGAAAGCATTGAATATGGGAATCGATCATCCGGGTGAACATGATCTATACCTCTTCCTCTGTTTTCTCCCTTTCCCCGGCATACGCGTACACCGCCGCCGCAAAGAGGGGAATCATGATTTCGTGGTGACCGGTGATGGCATACCCCTGTCCGCACCCCAGTACGGGCCGGGTCACCACATTCACCGAGGGCCGGTAATGCTGAATCATATCGAAGTTTCCGGTGGTGAAATCCGTCACATCATGCCCGAGGTTCCGCACCACGGACAGGGCCTTTAAAAACACCTCCGGCATGACCACCGCGCTTCCCAGGTTAAGCACCACCCCGCCACCCCCGAGCCTGGAAACGGTTCGGGCAAAAATGCGAAAATCCCTCAGGGACGCCTCCCCAATGGCGGCGCCGCTGGCGGTGGGATGCTGGTGGACAATGTCCGTACCCAGGGCCACGTGAAGGGTATAGGGAATTTTTTCGAGATAGCACCGGGCGGCCAGCGCACGCGTCAGGTGGGGCGGGTTTTCTTTCACCAGCAGGGCGCCTACGGCCTCCCCGAATCCTTCGGCTCCCGCCGCAGCCCTTTTGGCGGCGGTATTTACCAGTTCCGCCGTATCGGCAGCCATGCCGAAGGAACCGTCCCGGAGCTGCTCCGACACGTCCTCGGAGGTATGGCCGAAGCGGGCCAGTTCCGTATCGTGGATGGCGGCGGCCCCGTTGGAGGCAAAATGGGTCACAAACCCGTCCGAAGCAAGAGCTGCCAGAACGGGCGCGCAACCGGTTTTGATGACATGGCCGCCGAACATCACCATCACCGGTTTTCCAAGGGCTCTGGCCTGTACTACGGCCCGGGCGAGGGCTTTGAGGTCCCTGGCCTTCAGAATATCCGGAAGCCCGTCCAGAAACTCGCGTAACCCCATCCCGGCTCTAGGCGGCCGCGCTTCGCTTTCCACTCCTATTTTCGACGCCCGACGGGCCGCCGAGTAAGTTTTCACTCCGCTCAGATCTATCTCTTCATACGGCATACGTCCTCCGTTTTTGTTCTTCCAGATACTACAGTCTGACGAATATTACAAAAATACTGAGGCGATTTTGCCAGTAGCCGAAATGCAGAAAGCATAGGGCAAAGGGAAACGATGTCTTACGGCTGGTAACTTTCAGATTCTTTTCGGCTCTTCTGCTCTTCCGCTCTTCCTATGTTCCGCTCTTCGTTGTCTCCGTCGATAGGGGCCGGGTTTTCCATCGTCGGTGCACCCAGAACCACTGCTCCGGGTATTTGCGCACCACGGACTCGATCACCCGGTTGTAAGCGCCGGTGTTTGCCTCGATGTCATATTCTTTATCGCCGGTATTGACCATCGGCACCTCGGGAAGGATCAAGCCTTTGAAGCCGTTTTCCTCCCGCAGCAGGAAAATGGGGACCACCGGAGCGCCCGTTTTCAGCGCCAGCAGGGCCAGTCCCTTGTTCGTGCAGGCCGGCCGATTGAAAAATGGTGTAAAGACGCCCTCTTTCCGTCCCACGTTCTGATCCATGAGCAGAAACACGAGACCTTTTTGATCCAGAAATTTCAAGATCCTCCGGAAGGATCTCTTTTTCGGGATTTTAGTACCGCCGTACCGAGTCCGGGTCCGGGCCAGAAATTTTTCCAGTGCTGCGGCATCCAGCGGTCGATATACATAGCTGCAGGGGTATTTGACCAGCGCCCCGAGTACCGGCATCAATTCCCAGTTGCCGAAATGGGCGGTAAGCACCAGGACCCCTTTCCCCTTTTCGTAGGCCGCCTGGATATGCGACATGCCGGATATTTTTACATACCCGAGCAATTCCTCGTCGTCCATGCAGGTAAACCAGCAGATCTCGTAAAACAGCTTGCCCATGTTCCGAAACACCGCCAGTGCGATGTTCCGGATTTCCGTCTCGTTTTTCTCCGGGTAGGCATGGCGAAGATTCTCAAGGGTGACGTCGCGTCTGCGCTTGAGGAGGCGGTAGGAAAGATGCCCCAATGCAGAGCCGATTCCCAGCCCCCACCGTGGAGGCAGAGATCCCACAGCCCTTGTAAAAAGAACGATCATTGCATAGGCGACATGTTCCATTGCCCGGTTCATGAACAGAGAATACTTTCCATCGGTTCTGCGTGATTTCTCATATAAAAATTGAGCCTTTATCATACGATGCAGGCATCTTGTCAAGAGAATAAGGAACGGATGAACCTTCGACCCCGCCGTGGCGGGGTTGGACGCTCATTTTTTAGCGCGATTGCCCTAGTAACAATCCACTTGCTCCCCGACCGAGCCTTTGATACGAAAGAAATGCGGATAGACTGCCGTAAAAGTCCTCAATATTGAAAGGAAAATCTAAATGGCCATCGATCCATCACTTCTCGATATCCTGGCATGTCCGAAATGCAAGGGCGCCATCGAACTCAACGAAGCAAAGGACGGCCTCGTCTGCCATCACTGCAACCTTCTGTATCACATCCGGGATGACATTCCGATTATGCTCATCGACGAAGCAACCCCCATAACGTCCAATACGCCATGAGTCGCCCTCAGCCGCCGTCCCCTGCGAAACTTGTCATCGGCCTGTTCATGAAGGATAAGGCCCTCCTGGAGCCCGCCGCCCGGACGCTTTCAGAGGTTTTTGGTCCTGTGGACCTTATGAGCCGCTGGCTGCCCTTCGATTTTACGAGCTATTATGAACCGGAAATGGGCAAGCCCCTTTTTCGAAGGCTCCTGGCAATCAAACCCCTCGTCGCCCAGGAGGAGCTTCCGGGCATCAAGCATCGAACCAACGGCCTCGAAACAGAGTACTCCGACGGAGGGCTTCGAAAAATAAACATCGATCCGGGATATTTGCTTCTGGAAAGATTCGTCCTGGCTACCGGGAAGAACTACTCCCACCGCATCTACATCGGGGAAAACATCTATGCGGACCTGACCCTGACCTACACAAAAGGAGCGTTTCAGACGCTTCCCTGGACCTATCCGGACTATGCATCGCCCGAAATCCGCCAATTCCTTTTGCAAGTCCGACACAAATACAGTATTGATCTTAAAAGGAGTTAACATGTTACAAAGTATGACCGCCTTCGCCATGGCGGAAACAACAGAAGAGAACAACCTGTCGGTCAGGACCGAGATCCGGTCGTATAACAGCAAGAGCCTGGACATCTCCCTGCGCATGACCTCCGCTTGGCTCTGCCTGGAGGAACGGGTGAAGCGCGCGATCTCCGAACGGCTATCCCGGGGGAGGATCGAAATCAATCTTCGAATGGAGGACCGGTCCGAGGCGGCCGTGGCTTTTGACATCGATGAAACGAAGGCACGGGCTTACCAGAAGGCCCTTCTCTGTCTCAAGGAAACCCTGAATCTTTCGGGGGACATTCCCATAGACATGATCGCCACGGTTTCCGGCGTCATCAAGCCGGCTGAAACCGTCCGGGACCCCGAAGCCGACTGGCCCATCATCTCGGCCTGCCTGGGGCAGGCCCTTGATGAACTCACCGCCATGCGCCGGAAGGAAGGCGAGTTCATGGCAGGGGATCTCACCGGCCGCCTTGGCTTTATCGAATCGTCCCTCACTGACATCGAGGCGGCCGCTTCGGACATCGCTGCTCAATACCGCGAAAGACTCACCGAACGCATCGCCCGACTCACCGAAGGCCAGGTGGCCCTCGATGCGGCCCGGATCGCCCAGGAGGCGGCCATTTTGGCGGACCGGAGCGATATCTCGGAAGAGATCGTCCGCGCCGGCAGTCATATCGCACAGTTTCGTAGCATCATGGCCGACGATACACCGGCCGGCCGCAAACTCAACTTTTTGCTGCAGGAATTCGGACGGGAATTTAATACCATGGGCGCAAAGGCAGGCAGTGCGGCGATTTCCCATAAGATCGTGGAAGTAAAATCCGAACTTGAAAAAATGCGGGAACAGGTGCAGAACGTCGAGTAACGACAAGATCCCATCAGCGTATTAATCGGAGAAAATATGGACCAGAACTTACTGAATATCGGCTTTGGCAGCACCGTGGTAGCGGACCGGGTGGTGGCCATTGTCTCCTCCAACTCGGCCCCCATGAAACGGCTGAAAGACGAAGCGAAAAAAGACAGACGACTGCTGGACGCCACCCATGGACGAAGGACCCGCTCCATCATCGTCATGGACAGCAACCATATCGTGCTTTCGGCCATCCAGGCGGAAACCATCTCTCAGCGTTATTCAAGCATCAAGCCGACGCAGCAGCCTGAAATTCCGGTGGATAAATGAAAGTTTCTGGCACTGGAAATACCGTGCCGGAGGCACCCGGCGGCTTTCGGTTCGTCCTCTCGGCCCCTTCGGGGGCGGGAAAAACCACCCTGTGCCGGGCCATTTTGAATCGGTTTCCGGACCTGCGATATTCCATCAGCCACACGACCCGAAAGCCCCGGCCGGGCGAAAAGGACGGAATCGATTATTTTTTTATCTCCACCGAAGAATTCCGGAAAAGGCTTGGGGAGAATCGGTGGGCTGAATGGGCTCAAGTGCACGACAACTTCTACGGAACCAGCGCCGATTTTCTGGAATCCCTGACGGCGGCCGGTCAGGATGTTCTCCTGGACATTGATGTCCAGGGAGCGGAGCAGATCCTTGCCCGATATCCCGAGCACACCGTGGCCATCTTTATTATGCCGCCGTCCATGGCGGTGCTGGAAGAACGGCTCACCTCCCGCAGTTCCGACAGTCGAGAGGATATCGAAAAGCGTCTGCGCAACGCTGCGAAAGAGATGGCCCGGAAGGGCATGTATCACCATGTGATCGTAAACGACCACCTGCCCCGGGCCATCGATGACCTGGCATCCCTCATCGAGAGATACCGGACCGGAAGATACGCGGCAAAAAGTCCGAAATCAGGGGTACCATGAAAAACACGGATATCCTTTACGGCATCCATCCGGTACTGGAAGCGATTCGTGCCGGGCGGAGGCAAATCCACAGCATAACGGTTGTATCGGGAAAACTTCCGGATCGTCTCCTGGAACTCCGGGATTTGGCTCTGAAAAAAGGATTTTCCGTCAAAACGGCATCGGGGGATCAGATTCGCACCATAACCAGAACCGATCGGCACCAGGGGGTTGCAGCCGAAACTTCCCCCTATGAAACGGCCGCATTGGAATCGTCATGGACGGCCGGTGGCAGGGAATCAACACCCCCTTTCTTTCTGGTGGCCGACAGTATTGTCGACCCCATGAACCTCGGGGCCCTCATCCGGACCGCATTGTCGGTGGGTATGCGGGCGGTGATCACCCCCAAAGACCGATGCGCCCCCCCTACCCCCGTGGTCTCCAGTGCATCCGCCGGGGCCCTGGAGCATATCCGGCTGGTGCAGACCGTCAATCTTGTCCGCGCACTTCAGGAACTCAAGAGGCAAGGTGTATGGATTTTTGGGTTGGACCACCAGGCCAGGCAGGATTGCTTTCATACGGATTTCACCGGCCCCCTGGCCCTGGTGATCGGCGGTGAAGGCAAGGGGATCCGTCCTTTGGTGAAAAAGACATGCGACCACCTGGTTTCAATTCCCCAGCAGGGGGCGGTGGTATCTCTCAATGCATCGGTGGCCGGGGCGGTGGTAATGTATGAGGCGTATCGGCAGCGGGTGAGGAATGGGGGGTGAGGGGTATTTTATGGGTCTTATAAGTCTTATCGGTCCTATAGGTCTTTGTGGACTTTGTAGACGTGGTGGACGTAGTGGACTTAGTGGACCTGTCATGAAAGGAGTTTCCCATGAACAGTGGAAATAAAATCATAAAAAATCCAGATGGATCCATCAGGGTACCGGATGATCCCATTATTCCCTTCATCGAGGGGGACGGCACGGGGCCTGATATCTGGCGGGCGACCCGGCGGGTTCTCGAGAGTGCGGTTGCCGCCGCCTATGCAGGGGACAAACGCATCGAGTGGCTGGAGCTTGCAGTGGGGGAAAAGGCCTACCGACAAACCGGAGAGTGGCTTTCGGACGAGGCGCTTTCGGTCATCCGCGATCATGTGGTGGCCATCAAGGGGCCGCTCACCACACCGGTGGGGAAAGGCATCCGGAGCCTCAATGTTACCATCCGCCAGAAACTGGATCTTTATGCCTGCGTCCGGCCGGTACGATATATCGATCCAGTCCCGAGCCCCATGAAACAGCCGGAGAAAATCGATATGGTGGTGTTCCGGGAAAACACCGAGGATGTGTATGCCGGTATCGAATGGCCGTCGGGAAGCCCGGAAGCCCAGCAGCTCACCGACTTTTTCAGGGACGAGTTGAATGTGGAGCTTCCCGCCCAGGCGGGCATCGGCATCAAGCCCATGAGTCCGGGAAACTCCAAACGCCTGGTGGCCGCCGCCATCACCTACGCCATCGAAAACGACCTTCCCTCCGTAACCTTGATGCACAAGGGAAATATCATGAAATTTACCGAGGGCGCCTTCGCCAAATGGGGTTATGAAGTGGCGAAGGAACGCTTCGGCGACCGGACCCTCACCGAGGCCGAACTGTGGGAGAAACACCACGGCAAGGCCCCGGCCGGCAAGATCGTCATCAAGGACCGCATTGCGGACATGCTCTTCCAGCAGGTACTGCTGAGGCCGGACGAATACCACGTCATCGCCACTCCGAACCTGAACGGCGACTATATCTCAGATGCCCTGGCAGCCCAGGTGGGGGGCCTTGGCATGGCGCCGGGGGCCAATATCGGGGACAGCTGCGCCGTGTTCGAAGCCACCCATGGCACCGCCCCGAAATACGCGGGCCTCGACAAGGTCAACCCGGGTTCTCTGATTCTTTCCGGGGCCATGATGCTGGATTACCTGGGATGGAAAGAGGCGGCCGGCCGGGTGCGGGATTCGATCCAGAAAACCATCCAGGCCGGCACCGTCACCTACGATCTGGCCCGGCAGATCCAAGGTGCAAGGGAAGTCAAATGCTCCGAGTTCGCTTCGGAGATGATCCGGCACATGGGGAACTGATTTTATGCTGGGAGGCTGGGATGCTGGACGGCTGGGAAGCCAAACGGCGACCAGGACCTATGTATGATCGTGGATATGTCTGTTCAGACAGTGGGTGAATCTCATGTTAGGAATCTTTTCTGGAAACAGACAAAAAAACCCGTGTATCTCCGAAGAAGGGGGCTTGCCGCCAGACCACCCGGCCGGCATCATCGCTTCCCATCCTCCCAGCCTCCCAGCCTCCCAGCATCCTAGCATCTTATCCGCTCTCAGAGATCTCCTGTTTCCCGCAAAATGCCGTGCATGCGGCATGCTCTTCAGGCCGCCGGCGCGGGACGATCGATCGATATCCGGGGATGAGAACGATTTCCAGGAGGTCATGGGCTCGTTTTTGTGCCCGGAGTGCCGAGAAGGCTTCCTTCCGGCGACTTCCCCCCTGTGTCCCGCATGCGGGGAGGTGTTTATTTCCAGGCAGGGGGAAGACCATCTGTGCGGGGGCTGCATCGAATCCCCCAAAAAGTTTCGAAAAGCACGGGCTGTCGGCGTCTATCAAAACGGGCTGTTAAAAGCCGTTCACTGCCTGAAATACAAAGGCCGGACCGAACTTGCACGCCCGCTGGGTGCGCTGCTCTTTGCCGGATTCCGTCGACTCTGGCCGCCGGGCGACATTGATCTGGTGGTGCCCGTCCCCCTTCATGCCAAGCGGATGCGTATACGGGGATTCAACCAATCAATGCTGCTGCTGCGGGACTGGCCGAAACCGATGGGCCTAGCAGGTTTCGGAACATTCGAGACAAAAATTGCCCCGGACATCCTGAAACGTTCGAAACCGACCCAACCCCAGACCGGTCTGGGTCGCCGTGAGCGGATGAAAAATCTCCGGGGCGCGTTTGTGGTCACGGCTCCCGACCGCGTGAAAAAACAGCGCATTCTCCTGGTGGATGATGTCTACACCACCGGCGCCACTGCCAATGCCTGCGCAGGCGCCCTTCGAAGAGCGAAAGCCGCCCGGGTGGATGTCCTCACCTTGGCCCGGACGATGGGGAAATAAAAGGATGAAGGATAAATATTCCAATTTCAAGTCCCGAACCCGAGCTTTTTATCATCCTTCATCCTTCACCCTTCATCCTTCCCCCAACGGCCTCCCCTTTTTCCAATTTCCGCACCTTTCCGCAATACCGGGGCTTTGCCACGGAATTTTCACCCGAAAGGGCGGCGTGAGCCAAGCTCCCTATGACAGCCTGAATGTTGGCATGGGGGTGGGCGATGTTCCCGGGGATGTGGCAGAGAATCGGCATCGGGTAGCCGAATGCCTTTCCGCCGACCACCTTGTTTTTGCCCGGCAGGTGCACGGTACGACAGCACATGTCATCGATGAGGATCATCTCCCCGGCACCTCCCTGACGGGGGATGCCCTGATCACCGACCGGCCCGGAAAATTTATAGCCGTCCAGGTGGCCGACTGCCAGCCGATACTCCTCTTCGACCCGGTAAAACGGGTGGCGGCAACCGTACATTCGGGGTGGCGCGGCAGCGTGGAAAATGTTATTGGACGCACCGTATCGGCCATGTCGGAAAGCTTCGACTGCCGCCCCGAAAACCTTCTGGCGGGCATCGGACCGTCCCTGGGTCCCTGCTGCGGGGAATTTATCCATTACCGGCAGGAACTTCCCGAGGAGCTCTGGAAATACGGGGATGAAGCCAACCGGTTCGATTTCTGGGCCGTCAGCCGGGATCAGCTTGCGGCCTGCGGCGTGAAATCGGAAAATATCCAGGTCAGCGGGCTGTGTACGAAGTGCCGGACCGACCTGTTTTTTTCCTACCGCGGGGAAAACACCACCGGACGGTTTACGGCGGTGATCGGATTGGAAAAGTAAGTACGATTTTTTTCGAGCGGAGGTGATCGTGACACCCATTCAACAAAATGCCCGGGTACTATGGAACCGACAGGTGGCCCCGGGCTATTTCAAACTGGGCTTGTCCTGCAGAGGGTATGAAACCGCAATCCCCGGACAGTTCATTATGCTCCAGGTGCCGGGCAATGGGTCGCCCCTTTTACGGCGCCCCTTTTCCATTCACGGCTTGCTGCCGGAGGGCAACGGAACGAAAGCCGGCATCGAACTCCTTTACAAGGTGGTGGGCAAGGGAACCGGAATTCTATCGAAAATTTCCCCGGGCCAGAATGTGGATCTTCTGGGCCCCCTGGGCAATGGGTTTCTTCAGGCGCCTCCGGGGTCCAGGATTTTTCTGGTGGGCGGAGGTATCGGCGTGCCGCCCCTGGTTTTTCTCGCAAAAGCCCTTAAAAATCGGGGGATGGACATGTCCGGATGCCATATGTTTCTGGGCGGCCGAAGCAAGTCGGACCTGCTTTGCAGGGAGGAGTTTGAGGCCCTTGGCATGAGGCTTCACCTCACCACCGACGACGGCAGCGAGGGGAACCAGTGCCTTATCACCCATCCCGTGGAACAGGAGGCCGAAAAGGCCACCCCCGATATCATATATGCCTGCGGCCCGCTTCCCATGCTCGCATGCCTGGCGGGCATCGCCCGGTCAAAGGGTATCCGTTGCCAGATTTCCATCGAATCCATGATGGCCTGCGGCATCGGCGCCTGCCTGGGATGCGCCGTTGCAAAATCCGGAGATCCCGATTCTTACTGGCATGTGTGCAAGGACGGGCCTGTATTTGAGGCGGATCAGGTGGATTTATAGTTTTTTACATTGACGTTTCCCTGGTCCCTGTGCTAAGTGTGATCCCTTCGTGAAAAGGGTTTTGGTCGTGGAAAAAGAGACAAAGCAGATGTTCCGGGATCTCGGCTTTTACAGTAGCCTCGGTCTTGCGGTTGCTTTTTCGATTTTTATTGGTGTTGGTCTTGGAGTATATCTGGATCGTAAATTTGGTACTGGCCCCTGGTTAATGTTTATCGGCCTGATATTGGGGATCGCCGCGGCGTATCGAAATATCTGGCTTGCCCTAAAAAAGAGCAGGAAGCTTTGACGAAAGCACCCTGAAGGTAGGAGCACCGGTGGACGCTCAAAAGCGGATCCTCAGATTTGTCACCCGATCCAACTGGGTATTGTTCGCCCTGGCGACGATACTGGGCCTCGCTGTACTTCCGGCAGACTATACCCGGGGAATCTTTTGCGGCGGTCTGCTGGTCACCGTTAATTTCCACTTGCTCGCCCGCACGCTTAAAAAGGCGCTGGCACCGCCCCACCTGGCTTCGCACAATGTCATTCTGATGAAGTATTACATCCGTTTTTCAATCAGCGCCCTCATCATTTTTATTCTTATCAAGACACATTTTGTCCATCCAATAGGATTGATCATCGGCCTGTCCGTGGTGGTCGTAAGTATCATGACGGCTACCGCGCTAGAAATTAAGAACCTGTTTTACAAGGAGGCAATCTAAGGTGGAAGAGCCCTATCTGTATATCGTAAAACTGATCGAAGCGATCAGCCATGGGGGATTTGCAGCCACGGTAGCGGAAAAATATCCCTATGTCGTTTATCAATGGGTCGTTATGGTGGTTCTTATTCTGCTGAGCTTTTTCGCCGTAAAAGCCGTCAAGATGGTCCCCGGCAAAATGCAGAACATTTTTGAAATCGTCATTTCCGGAATAGAAAACTTCATCATCGGCATTACGGGGGAAGAGGGTCGCTGGCTGTTTCCGATCCTGGCCACTGTGTTTATTTATATCCTCGCCTGCAACCTCATCGGACTGGTCCCCGGTTTCACGCCGCCAACGGCTGACCTGAATACCACTTTATCGTGCGCCCTCGTGGTGGTGGTATTTACCCATATCATCGGTATCAAGTATCATGGCATGAAGTATATCAAGCATTTTCTCGGTCCCATCTGGTGGCTGGCCCCCCTGATCTTTGTCATCGAAGTGATCGGGCACGTGGCCCGGGCCATGTCCCTGTCCGTCCGGCTCTTTGGGAACATGAGGGGACACGAGCTTGTGCTGGCGATACTCTTCATGCTGGCGGGGGCCTACCTTGCCCCGCTGCCCATCATGGCCCTTGGCATCTTTGTGGGCATCGTTCAGGCGTTCGTGTTTTTCATTTTGTCCATTATGTATTTTCAGGGGGCCATGGAGCATGCCCATTAATCATGTATATCTCCGCGGCTGATCGCGGACATTTTTTAACGGAAGAAGCCAAAAACATAAATTAAAGGAGGTAGATTCGAGTATGAACGCAATATCATTTTTTGTCGCCAGCGTATGCGCCGCCGGTTTCGCCATCGGCATTGCAGCCTTCGGTTGCGGTCTTGGCCAGGGCAACGGTCTGAAAGCAGCTGTGGAAGGCATCGCACGGAATCCCGAAGCCTCGGGCAAGATCACCACGACCCTGATCATTGGTCTGGCACTTATCGAATCTCTGTGTATTTATGCCCTGGTCGTAGCACTGATCATCATCTATGCTACCCCCTACGCAAGTACCATTGCCGCACTGCTCGGCCACTAAAAAAGGCACTTTTTAAAGTAAAGGAGGCGATGTCCAAGGGGCATCGCCTCGTTTTTTATTCTTTGCATCCTATTCGTTGTATTTTCTGTGCTCTCTGCGGTGATTCAATGCTTCTTGGGGGGTTACGAATATAATTTTTTTTTCAGAAACGCCCCGGTATGGGACCCGACCATCCTTGCAATCTGCTCAGGTGTCCCGCAGCCGATCACCCGTCCCCCGGCATCGCCCCCTTCGGGGCCCATATCGATGATGTAATCGGCGGATTTTACAACATCCATATTGTGCTCGATCACCACCACCGTGGCGCCGCCGTCCACCAGCCGGGTAAGAACCTCCAGGAGCCGCCGGACATCTTCCATGTGAAGGCCGGTGGTGGGTTCGTCCAAAATGTAGACGGTGCGCTCGTTGCCCCGCTTGGCAAGCTCCCGGGAAAGCTTCACCCGCTGGGCCTCTCCACCGGAAAGGGTGGTGGCCGACTGGCCGATGCACACATAGCCGACCCCGACATCGGCCAGGGTCTGGAGCTTCTCGCGAATGACGCCGATGTTTTCAAAAAAGGAAAGACACTGGTTCACCGTCATATGCAGCACGTCGTTGATGGTTCTTCCCTTATAGCGGATTTCCAGTGTTTCCCGATTATAGCGCTTGCCGCCGCACACATCGCAGGTCACATACACATCAGGCAGAAAATGCATCTCGATTTTGATAATGCCGTCACCCCCACAGGCCTCGCAACGTCCCCCCTTCACGTTGAAACTGAAACGGCCCGCTTTGAAACCCCGGGCACGGGCATCCGGGGTTCTCGAAAAAAGTTCCCGGATATGGGAAAACACCCCCGTGTAAGTCCCCGGGTTGGAGCGGGGGGTCTTTCCGATGGGACTCTGGTCGATATGCACCACCTTATCGATGTGCTCGAGTCCCAGGATCCGCTCGTGCCGGCCGGCCTGGGTTCTGGAAAGATAGAGGCGCTGACACAAGGCCCTGTGCAGGGTTTCCAGCACCAGGGTGGATTTGCCGGAACCCGATACGCCGGTTACGCAAATGAAACACCCCAGGGGAAAGGCCGCCTCGATGTTTTTCAGGTTGTTTTCACAGGCCCCTTGAACCACCAGGGTCTTGCCGTTTCCCTTCCGCCGGGTTCTGGGCAGCGGGATTCGCCGCCTGCCGGAAAGGTAGGCTCCGGTGAGCGAATCCGCGGCCTTCGAAATCTCGCCAGGAGGACCGCAGTACACCACCTCTCCCCCTTTCACACCGGCGCCCGGACCCATGTCCACCACGTAATCGGCGCTTCGAATCGTCTCTTCGTCATGTTCCACCACCAGCACCGTATTTCCCAGGTCCCGCATGGCCAGGAGGGTGGACAGGAGCCGGGCATTGTCCCGGGGGTGAAGACCGATACTCGGCTCGTCCAGGACATACAGCACCCCTGTCAGCTTGGAGCCCACCTGGGTGGCCAGCCGGATGCGCTGACTTTCACCGCCGGACAGGGTGTTGGCGCTGCGATCCAGGGTCAGATAGGAAAGGCCCACACTTTCGAGAAACCCCAATCGTTCGGATATTTCCTTCACGATACGCCGGGAAATGGCCGCCTGCTGCCCGGAAAACGAAAGCTCCTCGAAAAAACGCCTGACCTGCCCCACTGAAAGCGTGCAGACCGAGGCGATATTGCGTCCCCCCACGGTCACGCCGAGGCTGGGCCCGGAAAGCCTCGCTCCGCCGCACGCACTGCAGGGTTTGAACGAAAGGTATTTTGAAATTTCCTCCCTTGCCGCCCCGGACCCGGTTTCCTTATACCTGCGACGCAGATTGGGAATCAGCCCCTCAAACGGATCATTGCGAATAATGGCATGCCTGCCCCCGTCGAAGGAGAAAGGAATTCCTTCATCCCCGGATCCGTTCATCAGAACCTGCCGGAAGGCTTCCGAAAGTGCTTCATAGGGCGTATAGATGTCCTGGCCGTAATGACCGGCAAGCGCCTCCAGAAATTCCGTGTAGCGAACGGTGGTGCGGTTTGCCCAGGGTGCCACCGCCCCTTCTCTCAAAGAGAGGGCCGGGTTGGGCACGATGAGTTGCGGATCGAATTCCGTAGTGGCGCCCAAGCCGCCGCATTGGGGGCACGCCCCCTGGGGCGAATTGAAAGAGAAGCTGGCGGGGGTCAGCTCGGGGAAGCTCACATCACAATTCACGCAAACCGCCTTCTCGCTGAAAACGAGTGTCTCGGAATCCTTTCCGTTGCCGGGCCCCAGCACCTCCACCACGGCTCGTCCCCCTGCCTCGGCCAGAGCGAGTTGAAGACTGTCGGCCAGACGGTTTAACACGCCTTTTCCCACCACCAGCCGATCGACCATCACCTCCAGGGTGTGCGGCATGCTTCTATCGAGAGCCTTCACCGATTCGAGTTCCATAATCCGCCCGTCCACTCGGATCCTGGCGAAGCCGTCTTTTCTTAACCGGCTGATCAGGCTCGCATGGGTGCCCTTCTGGCCGGAAACCAGGGGGGCATAGAGAATGAACCGGGTGCCTTCGGGATATGCCATAATCCGGTCCACCATCTCGTCGATGCTCTGCCGGCCGATGGCGACTCCGCACCGGTCACAGTGGGGAATCCCCACCCGGGCATAGAGCAGACGAAGATAATCGTAAATTTCCGTCACCGTTCCCACGGTGGAGCGGGGGTTGTGCCCGGCGGCCCGCTGCTCGATGGCAATGGCCGGCGAAAGCCCCTGGATCAGATCCACATCCGGTTTTTCCAGGCGCTCCAGGAACTGGCGTGCATAGGTGGAGAGGGATTCCACGTACCGCCGTTGGCCTTCGGCATAAAGGGTGTCGAAAGCGAGGGTCGATTTGCCGGAACCAGAGAGCCCGGTGACCACCACCAGCCTGTTTTTGGGGATATCCAGATCGATCCCCTTGAGGTTGTGCTGTCGGGCTCCGCGGATGATGATGGTGTCAGTGGTCATGGGCAGTATTTCATATTCCTTGCCTGCTCTGCTGCCATATAGATGGCCGCCTTCAGGCTGCTCGGATCAGCCCGGCCTGTGCCGGCGATATCATAGGCCGTCCCATGATCCACCGATGTGCGAATGATCGGAAGCCCCAGGGTGGTATTTACCCCGTCCTCGAAATGGAGCAGCTTGAAGGGAATAAGTCCCTGGTCGTGGTACATGCAGACAACGGCATCAAACCGGCCCCGGACCGCCTGGTAAAAAACCGTATCCGGTGGATGCGGGCCCGTAACATCGACGCCCGAGGCGCCAGCCCTTTCGATGGCCGGTACGATCACCTCCGCCTCCTCATTTCCGAACAATCCCGCCTCGCCGGCGTGGGGGTTCAAGGCCGCCACCGCCAGCCTCGGACGGGGGATACCGAAACGCTCCTTCAGGGAACGGTCCGTCAGGCAAATGGTGTCAAAAATCCGATCTTGGGTGAGCAGCCCCGGCACGCTCCGAATGGATACATGTATCGTCACCAGTACCACCCGCAAGGTTTTCCCGGCAAGCATCATTCTCACATTCTGCGTGCCTGTTTGCCGGGCAATCATTTCCGTATGCCCTGGAAAGTCAATGCCGGCTGCGGCCATGGCCTTTTTGTTGATGGGGCAGGTTGCCACGGCATCCACCCTGCCTGCCCGGGCAGCGTCCACGGCCTGAAGGATATACTCGACCATGGCCCGGCCGGTTTCGGTGGTTGGCCTGCCCCATTGAAGCACCTCCGGAGAAAGGCCGGAAACGGGAAGCACATCCACATATCCCCGGCAAAAGCGGCCCTCGTCCGAAGAGGGCACCGTATTCAGTTGCAAGGGACTCTGAAGGAGCTCCCCAACGCTCGTAAGCCACTTTGGGTCTCCGAACACTAGAGGACGGCATTCCGCATAAACTGCGGCATCCTGCAGGGCCTTCAAAACAATTTCGGGGCCGATTCCTACAGGATCTCCCATGGTGATACCGACAAGGGGACGACGGGTGTTCATGGCATCGCTCCATATTTATTGAGAAAAACCGGAAAAGGTTATACTCGATTTTCATCCCGAACAAAAGGGGCATCCCGACATTGATATCGACACCGCCGGCTCCCCCCAATGAATATGAAAAAAAGAGAATTTGATCGAAAATTCTAGAAAATTAGAGCTTTTGTTCCTGACACATTTGAAACAATGGATTCAGATCCCTTTAAAATTCTTGAAAAAATAATGGAATGTAAAAAGATCTTGTTTTGAGGCGATTGCCATGTCAAGAAAAATTTTTTACTGCTATATCATACCGATAGAAATTGTTAATAACTCTTCGGTATCCCCCTAGAATATTCTGCGGTATTCCGGATTGACGAGGCCCCGGAAATCCCATAAAACCCTTCCTGTCTTTCTGACACTTTTCATAAAAATAAAAACATCCATTCAAATCGGAAATTTTTCTGCTTAAACTGTAAGATCTTATCCAAAACTGTACGGAATATACTGAAATTCTGAATCGAAAGCGATAGGCGGCACATGGAAGAAACGTTCGAAAAGGTTAAGATGACAGTTAAAAAAGAGGTCCCCCCGCATACCTATTCAATGTGGATCGAACCGGTCACATTCCATAGTTCGGAATCGGACAGGATTCTCCTGGGGGCGCCGAACTTCTTTATCAAAAAGCGGTTCCAGGATATTTATCTGGAGCTGGTGACTGCTGCCCTGAGGAAATTCACAGGGAAATCCTATATCATTAAACTGCTGGTCACCGGGAAAACGACCCCAAAAAAAGTCGACGTGCTGGCGCCGAGCCCCCAGCAGCCGCTCCCCCTCATGGATGTCAAGCCCTATTCGGGACGCCTGCTTCGTCGCGATTTCACCTTCGACCAGTTTGTCGTCAGCAACAATAACGATTTCGCTTACTCCGCCGCCCTGTCCCAGGCCACCCATAAACTTGAAAGCACCCGAACACTGATGTTTTTATCCAAAAGCGGCATGGGAAAAAGCCACCTGTCCCAGGCGATCGGACATCATATTTTGTCAAAACGACCCACAGACCGTGTTTTTTACATGACCGCGGAAGACTTCAGCAACGAGATGGTGCATTCCATGCGCTATAACACACTGGACAAGTTCAAGGAAAAATATCGTTCGAAGTGCGATGTGCTCCTCCTTGAAGATGTCCATTTTCTGACCGGGAAAGAGCGGACCCAGGTGGAGCTTTCCGCCACCCTGGATTCCCTGAACGATACCGGAAAACACATTATTTTCACCAGTTGCTGTACCCCCAGGGAAATTCCGAAAATGTCGGACCAGCTAAAGTCCAGGCTCAGCGCCGGCTTGATCACCCAGATCGAATCCCCGAATTTCCGGACCCGGGTTAGGATCCTGCAGAAAAAAGCCGCCGCAAAGGGTATCCATCTGCCCACGGACGTGATCCAATATCTGGCCGAGGAACTGTCTGAGGACGTAAGGCAGCTCGAAAGCGGCTTGATCGGTGTCGCGGCCAGGTCATCCCTGCTCGGTCAGCCGGTGGACCTGAATCTGGCCCGGAATGTCCTGAAAACCATTGCGCAGAAAAAGAAGGCCCTTACCATCGAAGTCATAAAAAGCCTCGTCTGTCAGCAATTCAGAATTTCATCAAAGGAGATCATGTCCAAATCCCGTCGGCAGGATATTGTCCGGCCCCGGCAGATTGCCATGTACCTGTCCAGGCAGCACACCGACGCGCCGCTCCAGACCATCGGCAAGAGCTTCAACCGCTACCACGCCACGGCGCTACACGCCATAAACTTCATCGAATCCGAAATAAAACGCAACACACCGATCAAATCCCAGGTGGAATATCTGGAAAAGCGGCTGCTGGATGGAGAGTTTTAAAAAGACGAACGCCCAACATCGAACCCCGCCACGGCGGGGCTCAACATCCAATGGAAGGAAGGGGGCCTTTTTTAAAGCGGAAGGTCCCAATGCTTGTCTTTAAACCGACATCTATACCATATTGGACGTTGGATGTTGGATGTTGGACGTTCTTCTTTTTCTCTATGGACTGTCGCCCGCCTCCTGGTATAAAGTGCGGCTGCCATGAACGAAAACACCTACCGGAAAATCATCGATATTGTCGGTGCGGATAACTGCCTGCGGGACATGGAGGCCATGGCCTGCTACGGGTACGATGCATCGGCTGCCGCCGGCACTGCCGATGCAGTGGTATTCCCCAAAAACGCGCAGGAAATTTCCGCACTGGTGACCCTGGCAGGCGCGGCCGGTTTTCCCATCACCCCCAGGGGCAGCGGAACCGGCACCACCGGCGGGTGTCTCGCAGTCTCCGGCGGCCTGGTCCTGGTAACGACGCGGATGAACCAGATTCTCGATATCGATACGGATAATCTTGTGGCGCATGTGGAGCCCGGGGTGATGACCGGCGCATTTCATGCCGCCGTAGAGGAAAGGGGACTTTACTATCCGCCGGACCCGGCCAGCGCCAACTATTCGACCCTGGGCGGAAACCTCGGCGAGTGTGCAGGAGGCCCCCGGGCGGTCAAATACGGCGTGACCCGGGATTATGTCCTGGGGCTCGAAGCGGTCATCGGCACCGGAGAAATCATCCGAACCGGTGTACAAACCGCCAAGGGTGTTGTGGGATACGATCTGACCCGGCTTATGGTGGGGTCGGAAGGCACCCTGGGCATCATCACGAAAATCATCCTCCGGCTTCTTCCCAAACCCGAAACCGTCCGCACCATGGTCGCCCTGTTTCCGGACATGGAGCCGGCGGCCGAAACCGTATCGGAAATCATACGAAAGGGGTTGATCCCCCGGACCATTGAATTTATGGACCGGGCCTCCATCCGGTGCGTCTCGGAACGAATCGACCTGCCCCTGCCGCCGGAGACGGGAGCGCTTCTGATTCTCGAGGCGGACGGGACCTTCGTCGAAGCCGACCGAAGCATCCGGCAATTGGGTGACGTGTGCACCGGGCGAGGCGCCTTGAAGACAATCATTGCCGAGACACCGGCGGAAGCCGAAAATCTCTGGCAGGCCAGAAAAGCCCTTTCTCCGGCCATGTATCGGTATGGACCGGACAAAATGAATGAAGATATCGTCGTACCCCGAAGCAAGATTCCCGATATGCTTCGATATGTCGAAAGGCTCCAGGCAGAGACGGGGCTGACCATGATCTGCTTCGGTCATGCCGGGGACGGCAATATTCACTTTCATATTATGCTGGACAAGTCGGTGGCGTCGGATTTTGCGAAAGCCAGGGAAGCCGTGGGCAAAGTTTTCGACAGGACCCTGGCGCTCGGCGGCTCGATTTCGGGAGAGCACGGTGTCGGGCTCTCCAAACGGCCCTATCTTTCCAGGGAGATCGGCGGGGTGGAACAACGACTGATGAAACAGATCAAGAAAGCGTTTGATCCCGAGGGGATATTGAATCCGGGGAAGATATTTCCCTAGTGCAACCGCCCCTTGATGTCTTCCGAGGCCACCAGGTCTTCAAGCATCTCGATCCGAACGTTTTGATCCCGCTCGATAACGCAGCGGAGGTTTACGGCACAGTATTTTTTGCAGACCGGATTTTTCCGGCTAAAATTCCCGAAGCATCCGAGATAATCATCCAAATTCAAACCGACATATTTCTTTTTCTTCATCATTTATTCCGGCTCGACCCCGCATTGTCTATCTGCGGGAACATGCCATTTTCCTTTCTGACAGATACTGCCAATCCATCGCTCAGCTATAAATCCTCCAGCGACATCAGGGCCAGCATCTGTTCATGAACCCGGCCGTTGGTGGCCAGTATTTCTTTCATATCCACATGAAAGGGGCGGCCCGAAAAATCGGTCACCCTGCCCCCAGCCTCCTGAAGCACCAGAAGGCCGGCGGCTGTGTCCCAGGGCTTCAGATTCTGTTCCCAGAATCCTTCAAACCGACCGCATGCCACAAAACACAGATCCAGGGCGGCGGACCCGAGACGACGCACCCCCTGAGATGCGGAAAGGCATCGGGCAAACCGTTCCAGGAGCCGTGGCATCATTTCATTGAAATTATAAGGAAATCCGGTAACCAGCAGACTTTCCCTCAATTCTGTTTGTTCCGAAACCCCAATCGGCCGACCGTTGAGTCGTGCCCCCCGCCCGGCTGCAGCCTCGAACAATTCCCCGGTAAGGGGGTTGAAGACCACGCCCGCCTTGGGGACCGCCTCCTGGAAAAAGGCGATGGATACGGCAAAAAGATCAAGCCCGTGAGAATAATTGGTGGTCCCGTCCAGGGGATCGATGATCCACCGGTATCGAGGATCCCCTTCGACGTTCCCGCCTTCTTCGGCCAGGACCGAGTGATCCGGAAACGTCTCCCGAAGCGTCTCGATGATCACCCGCTCCGAGGCGATATCCGCTTCGGTCACGAGATCGATGGCTCCTTTCTTCCGGATATCCTTCAGGTTGCCGTGAAATGAACGCAGGATTTCCCCGGCATTTCGGGCTGCCCGGAAGGCGGTACGCATGACAAGTTCCAGATCCATAAGGAATATTGCATACCGGATTCCGGCGGAAAATGTCAATCAGATTATTCCCCGGACACGGATCACGCACGAAGAGTCGCCGTCAGCCGCAGGGGATGCACCAGGAGGTCCAGCGCCGAAAGTATGTCCCTGCAGACGATATCGGCGGCCATGAGGGTCACGGACGAAGCCCCCTCCAGGAGCACGACGGCAATGCCAAGGCCCGCCGCCTCCAGCATAAGCCGGTCGTTGCGGCCGTTTCCGATGCAGACGCTTCGATCCGCCCCCAATTGGTTCACATAGTCAAGCTTGGCCCTGTCCTGCTCTCCTTTTCCAAGAACGGACACGCGGCAATCCACCCCTTCAAGCTCCCCCGCCGCCTTGCCGAAGGTATCGGCCGTAACCACGTGCACCGTCAGCATTGAAGCCAGGTGGTTTAGCCGCGCTGCCACACCGGGCAACAGGTCGCCGTCAATAGCGATCGTTCCGTTGAAATCAAGCACCAGGTGCTCAAGGTGCAACACCTTGAAACCGGGAATGTCCACTTCGATCATGGAAGGCTCCTTTGGAGAGGTTTGCAGGTCAGTCGGTTAAAACCAACCGTAAAACGGGCTATCAGGCTAAAGGGAAACCCGCGAACCACTTTAAAGCTCGTACGGCGTCAAGCTTTCATGGCCGTCTTCAGTCACCAGAATGGTCTGCTCGAACTGGGCCGACAGGGAGCCGTCAATCGTCACGGCGGTCCAGTCGTCGTCCAGAACACGCAATTCCTTTCCGCCCAGGTTGATCATGGGCTCGACGGTAAAGACCATCCCGGGCAGGAGGGTAACCCCCTCACCCTTTTTCCCATAGTGGGGAATCTGGGGCGATTCGTGAAACTCGATCCCCACTCCATGCCCCACGAATTCGCGGACCACCGAGCACCCCTGGCCTTCGGCATATTTCTGGATGGCGGCACCGATATGTCCCACCGTGTTTCCAGGCTTTACGGCCGAAAGACCGATGCGCAGACTTTCCCTGGCCACCTCCACGATTTTCCGGGCGTCCGGTCCGGGGGTGCCAACAAAAAAAGTCTTGCTGGCATCCGCATAATAACCGTTCAAAATGGAAGTGACGTCGATATTGACGATATCTCCGTCCTGAAGCCGCCTTGGGCCGGGAATGCCGTGACAGATCACCTCGTTGATGGATATGCACACGCTCTTGGGATATCCCCGATATCCCAGTGGAGCAGGCCGGGCCCCGTTTTTAATCGTAAACTCGTGAACGACCCGATTGATTTCCTCCGTCTCCGTACCCTGTACGATGAGGGGTTCCACCAGGTTGAGCGTTTTGATCACCAGGTCACCGGCTTTTCGTATGCCATCGATGTCGGCTTCTGTTTTGAACCGGATTTTGAATTTTTTCTCATAGGAGCGTTTGATCGACTCTACGGTAACATCCCGACGCCCCAGGCAGCACTTTTTATATTTCAGACCGCTCCCGCAGGGGCATGCATCGTTCCGCCCGAATTTTTCATTTTTTGTTTTCATTGGAATATCCGTATCCTCTTCCCCGCAGTACCGAGAATTTCGAAAGTCCCCAGTTATTTCATAACGTGCCGAAGAGAGTAAAAAAACAAAGCGATCGTGTCAAGGTGAAAAGACGCGGCCAGTTGAATCCAAAAAGGGAATGATTACCTTCGGGATAAACAAACCAACTTAGATCTTTTAAATCAGATCTTTTAAATCAGATCTTTTGAATCGGATCTTTTACAGTTCACCCGGATTTTCAAGAAGGAGGGACGGCTTATGAAGGAAAAACGAAATTTTCACCTGAAAGTCCAGGAACTCTGTGACTGCTACGCAACCACGGATCCTCTGAAGGAAATGTCAATCATCGAAAAAGACCCCGACATCCAGGAGGCCGCTTTGAAGTGGCTGGCCCTGGCGGCGCTGCACGGCATCAATGCCGGTGCCAAGAAAATATCGATCCGCCGATCGGCGAACGGGGAAGTGGGGGTGACGGCAAAATACCGGGAAGCGACGCTCCCGTCTCCGGGAAGCGCTGCGGGGGAGGCAATCCTTAAAACCATCCGCGATATCACCCATATTGACACGGATAAAGGAAGCCTTCCGCTGGCCCTGGGGATCCGGGACAGCCGGGTGGACCTTGACATAACGGTCAAAAAAGAAGAAGGTGATGAGCACGTAACCATCCGGTTCCCTGAATAGTGGCCCGGCCGTGTTGCCGGCAAACATCGAAACGGAGTATCACCGGAAAAAGAATCATGACCCAGACATCCAAACGTGCTCTTTTTGCTGCGGCGGTTTTGATTATCATCGGTCTGGCAGGAGGATTTCTGCTTTTTCGTAAGGGACCCGTAAAAAAAGCACCGGCCCTGACAGCGAAAAATCAGGGAGACAGCTTCACGTTCTTCGGTCTCGGCCCGGAAACAAAACTCTCCGATGCGTTGCGCGACAAACTGCATAATCTTCTAGGGGACGGCAGCGTGGAGACCCGAACCACCATCGATCTCACGTTGGAAGGGGTGCAAGACTTTGCCTCACATTTCCAGACCCTGCAGGAGTTGAACCAGTCGCTGAATTATCGCTCCCGGCAGCGTGTTGAGCATGATACGGTGCAACTCACCTACCGATATGCACGCAAACAGAATGTCCCTTTTGACCGCATCCGGCTGGTGTTCTGGGGCGATCGCGGAGTCCCCCTTTTCTTCAGCCTCTACTCTAAGAGCGACGGGGCCGACTTTATCGACACGATTCGGAAAAAACACGGGGCACCCCAAGTCATCGGCGATGAAAACGCGGCCGCCCACACCCTGTACTGGCGGAAAGAAAACGCCCTTCTGATCATCTCCGTCGCCCCGAACCGGATCGGCGTGATGGAATACAACTTCGGCATTTACTACCTGGATAATCTCACGGCCCTGGTTCAAACGGAAGAAAAAGCCCGGGAAGCGGCGAAAAAGGAAAAGGGAAAAAGCGGAGAGCTGGCCTTTTAGCGAATTATTTGAAGGAAACCATTCAAATAGCCGTCCGCGGCCTCGTCGCCCACGTGCTTGGCAGCGGAGACCTGAGTTACGGGTTCCGGGCAGCCAGCCGGAATGTCGATGCCATCCGCATGCATCAGAAAATACAGAAGTCCCGCCCGGACGGCTACCAGGCGGAAGTCACCGTCACCCACGAAATGGATGCCGGAGATCTGATACTGGTGGTTTCCGGACGTATCGACGGTGTTTTCGAGCCGCCACCGGATACCGAAGCGGGCCGGGTTTTCATCGAAGAAATCAAAACCACCACCGGGGATCTGGAACGTTATAAAAGAGAGGAAAATCCGCTTCACTGGGGGCAGGCGAAGGCCTACGGCTGGATGTACGGCCGCGATCGCGGTCTTTCGGATATCGATATTCATCTGACCTACTGCCACCTGGATACAGGCCGGCAGTTGACATTGAAACGCACCTTTTCCCTGGCCGAGCTGGAATCCTTTTTCACGAATCTCATTACCCGGTATCTTGCCTGGGCCAGAACCCTGGCGGCCTGGCATGCCCTCAGGGACGATTCGATCCAAGCCCTGACCTTCCCCTTCCCGGACTACCGGCCCGGCCAGCGAAACATGGCCGTCAACACGTACAATGCCATCCGCCAACATACACAGCTCCTGGTTCAGGCTCCCACGGGCATCGGCAAAACCATGGCCGCCCTGTTCCCGGCCGTGAAGAGCATCGGGCGGGAAGGCGTTTCCAAGGTATTTTATCTCACCGCCCGGACCACGGCCCGCTCGGTGGCGGAAAAGGCGCTCGAAACCCTTCGCGCCGGCGGGCTTCGCATCAAGAGTCTGACCATCACGGCAAAGGATAAAACCTGTTTCGACACCGAGGCCGCCTGCAACGGTGAGGAATGCGCCTACGCCCTGGGGTTCCATGACCGGATTCAGGCGGCGGTGGAAAGCCTCTTCAGCGCCAACGACGCCTTCCACCGCACCGCCGTCGAAACCTCCGCCGAGTCCCACAGGGTCTGTCCCTTCGAGTTTTCTCTGGAGCTTGCCCGGTGGGCGGATGTCATCATCTGCGATTACAACTACGCCTTCGACCCCCGGGTCTTTCTCAGGCGGTTTTTTCTGGAAGAACCGGACCGTTATGTATTTCTGATCGACGAGGCCCACAACCTCGTGGACCGCGCCCGGGACATGTTTTCGGCGGAAATATTCAAAAAGCCCTTTCTGGATCTCAGAAGGTCGGTTCGGGACCGCCTTCCCGCACTCCATAAAACCCTGGGCCGCATCAACCGGTGCATACTGTCCTACCGGAAGCGCTGCGAGGCCGCAGGCGGCGAGGTTTCGGATTCCATGCCACCGGAGCAGCTCTATCCCCTTTTAAGGGACTGCCTTTTCAAAGCAGAAAACTGGCTGACCCAAAACGAGCCCTCGCCCTTCCGGGAAGCGCTCCTGGAGCTTTATTTTGTCGTCAGCGGATTTATCAAAATATACGAATCGTTTGACGAGAGCTACGTCACCTGTATGGAAAAGGAAGGGATGGATTTGCGGGTCAAGCTCTTTTGCATGAACCCCGCCTCGCAGCTCGAGGCGGCCCTCACCCGGTGCGATGCCGCTGTTTTCTTTTCGGCGACCCTCACCCCGGCAAACTACTTTCAGGATCTTCTGGGCTGCAGCGAGACCGCGGGAGTGCTTGCCCTGGATTCCCCGTTTCCGGAAGAAAACCTGTGTCTTCTAACGGCAGGCCGTATTTCCACCCGGTACCGTGACCGGGGGAAAAGCCTCCCGGCGGTGGCCGGATCCATCCTTGCCGCCATCCGCCCGAAAACCGGCAACTATCTTCTCTTCTTTCCCTCCTACGCATATCTCGAGCAGGTGCACGGCATCCTTTCGCCTCACCTGCAGGAGGCCGATATGCTGATCCAGGCACCGGGAATGGGCGAAGCGGACCGGGAGTGCTTCCTGGGAAAATTCTCCCGTTCCGGTATAAAATCCCTGATCGGGTTTGTGGTCATGGGAGGCATTTTCGGAGAAGGCATCGATCTTGTGGGGGAACGTCTTTCGGGGGCCGTGGTGGTGGGCGTGGGCCTTCCGGGCATCTCCTTCGAAAACGAACTGATCCGTGAATACTTCGCCCGGACCAACGAAAAGGGGTTTGAATACGCCTATATGTACCCGGGAATCAGCCGCGTGCTCCAGGCGGCGGGCAGGGTCATCCGGAGTGAAACCGACCGCGGCGTGGTGCTTCTCATCGACGAGCGGTTTGAAACGCCCCGGTACCGGAATCTGCTGCCGGCACACTGGCACCCCCACCCGATGGGAAATGCCCGGCAGATCGAATTTCTCGTTGAAAACTTCTGGAAAGCTGGGCTACCCGCCGATTCGGCTTAAAATCGCCGTGGTGAGGGCTCCGGCCAGGACAAATCCGGTCACAAGAACAATCCCGTAGGCAAAAAGCCGGTGGGTAAAATTCTCCTTCCGTTTTTCGTTGTATCCCAGTAAATATCCCAATACACCGCCGGCGATCAGGCCACCTGCATGCCCCCAGTTGTCGACCCCCGGTATCAGTCCGATCAGAAAAAGCCCTATCAGCCAACCACCGACCTCCCGAAAGAGAACCCGGCCATAGGTGCCGCCGCGACTTTTGCTGTAGTAAAAAATCGCTCCGATCAGGGCGCAGATCGCAGCGGAAGCACCGATACTGAGCTGGGTGCCGGCCAGGTAAGACACCCAGAACCCGAATACACCGCCAAGGGCATAGATGACGATAAAACGAAAGGATCCGAACTCCCTTGTAACGAGCGGCGCCAGTTGATGCAGGGCCAGCATATTAAAAAAAATATGGAGCAGGCTTCCATGGAGATAATTGGCGGTGATCAGAGAAAACCATCGGTGATAGTGGTCAATGGGGATGGTCCCGGAAGCCCCCAGGAGAACCAGGCTCCAGGAATCCGGAGAAAGGGCCGTGAGTGGATTCAGGCTCACCCTGATACGCCCGGCGGAAAGAAGCAGGGAAAACGCGTACATGCCGATGTTGACATAAATGATGTAGCGGATCAGCCGGTTCGAATTCGCGAACCCGGACATCCCCATCATCCCTTTCCACGAGGCGCCGGGATGGGGATGGCCACAATACGGACATCGGGGCTCGTCCGAACTGACAAGCTTACGGCAATTGGGGCAGAGGATGGCTTTTTTCCTGGACTCCATAAAATATCCTCAACTGTGAATGAAACCACCAAGACACAGAGGGCACTAATGCAAAAACACGAGACTTAACCACGGCCAGTAGGTAATGACCAGCACGGCAAGAAACAGAACGACCATAAATGGAAAAGACGCTTTATACAGGGTATCCACGGGTTGGCCGAACCGGTAGCTTGCGATGAAGAGGTCCATTCCCACCGGGGGGGTGATGTAGCCGATCTGCATGTTCGCAAGAAAAATAATCCCCAGATGTACCGGGTTGATCCCGTAGCTTGCCGCCACCGGCAGGATAATCGGCACCATGATGACGATGGCGGAGAAAATATCCAGAAGCGCCCCCAGTACCAACAGGAAAAGATTGAGGTAGATCAGGAACATGAACTTTCCCGTTACATGCGCCTGGATCAGGTTGAAAAGCCGGGTGGGCACCTCGGCGTCGATGATGATGTTGGTGAGAGCCAGGGCGGAGGCCAGGATGAGAATGATGCCGCCCACCAGGATCATGGATTCGCGCATGATTTTCGCCAGCGACCGGAATCGGATCTCCCGATGAATGAACACCTCCACCACCAGCACATACAGAGCGGTGACGGCAGCCATTTCACTCACGGCCAACACCCCGCTGTAAACTCCCCCCAGCACCACCAGGGGAAGAGGGAGTTCCCAGGCCGCCTCCCGGAGCGCCCGCATGGCCCTGCGGCCGGAAAACGGCGTCAGGGGAATGGGCCGATTACGAATGGTCCACAGGCTCCAGACGGACAGCAGTACAATCATCAGAACCCCGGGGAGGATGCCGGCCAGAAACAGGGCCTTGATGGTGACTTTTCCCTCGCCCATCTGCTGGGCGATAATGCCGTAGATGATGAGGGGAAGCGACGGCGGCAGCAGAAGGCCCAGACTTCCGGAAGAGGTCACCAGTCCCAGGTTATAACTTTTGGAGTATCCGGCCTGGCTAAGTGCCGGAAGAAGAAGCGGCCCCAGGGCCACGATGGTTACGCCGGATGCACCCGTAAAGGCGGTAAACAGGGCGCAGGAAACAAATGCCACAATGGCCAACCCTCCGGGCATCCATCCCAACAGGGCCTGGGTGAGATTCACCAGCCGCCGGGGGGCTCGGCTGCTGCCCAGGAGATAACCGGCGAATGTAAACAGGGGCAGCGCCACCAGGAGGGGTGACTCGGTGATCCGGTATATCTCCGAGGCGATGACGGTCAGATCGATACCGCCGATGATAAAACCAAGCATGGCGAGGGCCAGAATCACAGCGAACAGGGGCATCCCCAGGAAGGCCAGAATCACGAGAATTGCAGCGACAAGAAAAGTAATCACGATGATTTCTTCAAGACGATTTTAAACCGGTTCACGGAAAGCACCCCGTAGCGAATTGCAATAACGGCAAATCCCAGTGGAATGATCAGCTCGCAAATCCAGGCCGGCACGGCGGCAAAGGCCTGGTCATGGAATTCATACTCCATCAGGACAAAACGCACGGAATACCAGGCGGCCAGGGCGCAGAGCAGGCAGGTGGCAAGCTGAATCAACCCGCTGGCAAAGGCCTTTAACCGATCCGGGAGGTACCGGGAGACGAGGTCGATACGGATATGGCGGTCGGTCCGGCTGGCCGACATGGCCCCCAGGAGCCCAAGCCAGAGCACCAGCACCCGGACAAATTCATCCCCCCAGACCACGCCGGTATGAAACAGAACCCGAAGCAGGATCTGAAGCACGGCCATGGCCATCATGCTTACAAGGGCCAGACTCAGAAGCCCGTCTTCGAGCCGATGGAGCCATCGCAGGATCGGCGCTTCGGGGGGACGGGGAAGCCCGTCGTCACTTCTCTCCGGCATGTTCTTTCCGGTAGTCTGCAAGGGTTTTCTCCAGGGTGTCCACAATGCCTTGGGACAGACGTTTTTTCTCCACCAGGCGGGTGGTTACGGTCTTGGCCACCTCCCGCCACTTTTTAAGTGCCGCCTCCGGCACCTCAATGAATTTGACACCCTGTTTCGCAATGGCGGCCAGGGCCTTGTCGTTATCCTCCAGGTTCTGCTTTTCGATCTCCCGGAAAACCCGCCCCATCACGTCCCGAACAACGGTCTGCTGGTCGGGGGTGAGTTTGTCGAAAGCCCGTTTGTCCAGCGCCAGGATGCCGTAAATATAAAGGAGCGGCGTGTCGGTCACATATTTCACCTGGGTGTGCCATTGGAGTGCGATGGCCGCCACGGGGGAAGTGGTCACCGTATCGATCAGGCTGGTCTGAAGTCCGGCCAGCACATCGGAGATGGAAAGGGGAATGGGGTTTGCGCCGTAGGCCCGGATGATTTCAAGGGAGGTTTCATCGTTTTCCGGGACCCAGAGCTTCCGGTGTCGAAGATCTTCAACACTGGTGACCGGCTCCTGGCTCATGACATAGGCAAACCCCCCGCCGGCCATGCCGAGCACCACATATCCGCCCTCGTCAATCCCCTTGATGATAATGGGGTCCATCCGCTTCCGGACGTATGCCACCTCTTCAAAAGAATTAAACTCAAAAGGCAGGCAGTATACCTGGTTATCCGGATACACCTCGGAGAGGCTGCCGGAAACTACCGCCCCCCCCTGAAGCTGCCCCAGCCGGATTTTTCGAAGCACCGCCTGGTCGTCTCCCATCACCCCGCCGGGATAGAACTTGAATTTCACCGCTCCGTCGGTCTTCTGGGCCACTTCCTCGCCGCCGCTGCGCATCTTTTCCATCCAGGCCGACCCATCCGGGGACAGTGTGGCAATTTTGATGACCACGGCTCCGGCCTGTCCGGGGCCGAATAGGAGCATCAGGCAAGCAGCCGCACTGATGTATTTTAGCAATCGCACATGTGCCTCCTTCCTCGGTTAAAAATAATCCTCCGCACTTTTCAAAAGCTCCCGGGCCCGTTTTTGCGCCGCAGTGTTGATGAGCACATACCCCGGCACATTGGGATTGAGCTTAAGCACCCGGTTGAGCAAACGATCGTGAAGCTTCCGGTCAAAAACCAGGCGCGCATAGTATTGGGCATAGAGCACATACACCATCAGGTTTTTATCACCGGAAAGACTCAGGGCCTTTTCAAAATGAGCGCGTCCGACTTCCGGCTTTCCCCCCATGGCCGGCGGGATCAGGGTAGCGAAAACCCCGAGGTACATATGCGCAGCCCCGTCCTCGTAATCTTCCTGAAGCGATACAACCCGCTGCATGATGGCCTGGGGCCGGGGGATTTCTGCGATAGCCTCCCAGTCATCCTTTCGGACCTGAATCCAGGTGGTCCAGGCCGCTCCCAGGGTGTAGAGGGCGGGGACATCTTTGGGACCCGTTTTTTTGATCAGAGCTGAAAATTTTTGAAAATCGATGGATTGAAGCTGGCAGGCGCCCTTCACGCGCCGGCAGAACACTCGCTGGGCGTAGTCGAGCGCTTTTTGGGAAAGGTTCCGGGCCTGCACCGGATCGGCTGCGAAATTCGACGCATACTGGCTGTCGAGATTCGCCGCCGTTATCAGAAGCGAGGCATTGTCCGGATCACCGACCAGGAGGCCGTCCACCAGAAGCAGGAACGCCGGCCCCCCGGCGGCCACGGTCTCCAGATCGTTATTGTTCATAACCGCCTGGGAAAGATCACCGGAAAGATCCGTGGTCACCGAATGCATCATGGCACTGCAACCCGTCAGAAGCCAGACCCCCGAAAGCACCACCAGCAGCTTAAATAGCCGCGACATCGTCCACTTTTCACAAATCCGCATCACACCCCCAACAAAACATCCGGGATCTCCCGCGTGTCTATCCTGCCCCCCCTCTGTGCCTC
>JBECKW010000003.1:0-22007 GCA_040235505.1 Desulfobacterales bacterium | reverse complement strand
ACCATCGAAGAGCTCTACAAAATCGGTTACTTCTCCGGTCTCGATTTCCACTTTGCCCGGACTCTGGGGCAACTGGCAGGGGAGGGCGATCCCCTGGTTCTCCTGGCGGCGGGCCTGGTGAGCCGGTTTAGCCGGCAGGGGCATGTGTGTCTGGATCTTGATACGGTCGCCGGCGAGTCGGTGATAACAGATACGGGGGAAATGCTGGAAGGCTGCGGGTGGCCGATGATGAGTGACTGGCTGCAGGCACTTTCGAAAAGTCCGCTGGTGTCGCAGCAGAATACGACATCGCCCCTCGTCATGGATAAAGTAAACAGGCTCTATCTGGCCCGGTACTGGGACTACCAGCAGCGGCTGCTTGCGCAGTTGAAAGCAAGATCACAGGGAGAAGTGGAGGGCGTAGACCGGAGACTTCTGGCCGAAGGACTTGGGCGGCTTTTTCCGGAAAACGTGGGGCCCGGACCGGACGGGCAGCGGTCCGCTGCCGAGACCAGCGTGCTTCGGCATTTGACGGTGGTGTCGGGCGGGCCGGGAACCGGGAAAACCTATACGGTGGTCAAGATGCTTCAGCTGATCATCGAACAGGAACTGGTCACGGGCGAAGCGAGCACCAGAATTTTTTTGGCCGCGCCCACTGGAAAAGCCGCTGCACGGCTAAAGGAATCCATTGCTTCGGCCAAGACGCATGCGCCTGGGGCAGGGGATTCCATGGATGCCAGGGCGATGGATGTGATTCCCGAAGAGGCGGCTACTATTCATCGCATGCTGGGGATGGGACGGTCTGGAAAGGCGGCGGTCGGGATGCTGCCTGCGGATGTGGTGGTGGTCGATGAGGCTTCCATGGTGGATTTGCCGCTGATGACGAGGCTGATGGAAACGGTTCCGGCGCAGGCCAGGTTGATCCTTCTGGGAGACAAGGACCAGTTGGCTTCCGTGGAGGCCGGGGCCATCCTGGGTGATATCTGCAAGGGCGGGGAGGGAAGCAGAAAGGGGATTGGAAAAAGTATTGTCCACCTGACCCGGAGCTACCGGTTTGATGCCGCCGCCGGAATCGGCATGCTGGCTACAGCCATTCGAAGCGGAGACAGCCAAACGGCCATCGAATTGCTGGAAAGTGGAAGTCTTCCGGGGGTGGTGTTCATTCCGGTGAAGGACGCTGGACAACTGCCCCCTGTTCTTTCCGAGCTCGTCCGGGCGGAATATCTACCGTATTTCTCCGAAAAAGATGAACGGCTCAAATGGGAGAAGTTCAATTCATTCCGGATTCTATGCGCCCATCGCCGGGGCTCCATGGGGATGGAGGGCGTGAACGCCTGGGTGGAGCATTTTCTTCGGAATCAAGCAGGCCTTGAACCGGGCCTGACATGGTATCCCGGCAGGCCTGTGATGGTAGAGCAGAACGATTACCAGTTGAACCTGTTCAACGGCGATGTGGGGGTGGCGGTGTCTTCGGAGACCGCGGCCGGAGGGGTCGGCGTATATTTTCCCGGCCCGGAGGGAGAAGGACGTCTCCTGATACCGTCCCGCCTTCCACAGCATACCACCGTATACGCAATGACGGTGCATAAGAGCCAGGGCTCCGAATTCGACCGGATCGTGCTGGTACTCCCGCCCCGCCGGTCCCCGGTGGTCACGAGGGAACTTCTCTACACGGCGGTGACCCGGGCGAAAGCCTCCGTGACGATCCTCGGCACCCGACAGGTGATCCGGGAGGCCGTGGAAACCCCGGTGCAGCGGGCATCGGGGTTGAGTGAGCAGCTTTAAGGATCCCTTACGTCATTCTTAAGATAAGGAGTTAATGCCCATTAGAATAATTTAAAACCGGTCTTCAGGTCGAGAGACATGAGGACCTGAGAGTCCTGATACTTATTCGGGTTCTCCAACGATGAATAGTAGAAGTATTTGTGCTGAATGGAAAACGCTGCGAATGAGTTGAGTTTGAATGAAATGGCGTTGGTAATATTTGCGCTCAGCCGATGACCCTCGGAACCCTCTTGCCGGATCGAATAAAAAGAATCCAGATGAAAACGGTAGGTAAAATATCGGAGGATATCATGATTGGCGTCGAAGATGATTTCAAAACCTGCGGACATGGGCTTTACCGGATCCTGGGTTTGCTTTTCAAAACCGAGCCCCAGTTTCCCATCGATATGTGAGGTGTCGAAAGAGACACCGGTTGTGTTTCGGAGCAATATCGGGCGCTGTCCGGAAGTTTCGACCACGACCGTGTCTATCTGGGATTTGTAATACGGTTTGATGACGGGATTGAGGTTGTATGTATAAAACAGCGTTCCTCTCAGAAGGTTCTGAAGGTATTTCTCATCCTGCCGAATGTAAAAAATATAGGGGGTAAAAACCACCTTGTGATGCTGGTTGTAAACGGTTACATCGATGCTGTCTTCAAGCCCCCATTTGTGGTAGGTATTGGCCGGCATGCCGGGAGGTATATCCGGGTTGTCGCCGCCGCTGATGGTGGATTGGTCATAGAAATTTGACAGCCGGATATCTGCCAGAATCCTGAAGCGGTTATCCAGATAATCGAAATTGTTGGCCATTATCACCCGGTCGCCTTCCAGATCATCTATGATCTCATCGGAAAGCGTCCGCCATGAATTTTTGTATGGAATCTCCCGGCCAAATTTCTGCTTGATTTGGTCGTAAACCAACTGAGATGCACAAAGAAGGTATTTCCGGCCATCTTCGATAGGATATCCTTGGACGTTTACACCGTCCGTACCGGTAATGATCATTCCCTCCGCATCTTTCGAAATCTGCTTCAGTTCTCTCCCGGTCAACTTGAAGGTGAAGATGGGATGTTCGTTCCGAACTATCCGAAGAATATCCGAATAGGTCACATCCGTTGACAACAGTCCGGGTAATATCGAATTCGAATCCAGAATGGCGATTTCGGCGTTGAAACGGTCTCGCAGAAGGTTTGCGACCTTTTCATTGTCCAGACGGATATTTTCTTTCAGTTCTGTGGCAATCTCCTCCTTTCCTTCCGTTTCGAATTTCTGTTTCCAAATGGTCAGGCGCTGTACAAACTCTGAATAACGGGAATCGGCGGTGGGTTGGAAGGAGGGGGTTTTCAAATCCAGCGAATTTACCTGAATCGAATCGCCGACGGTGAGGGATAGGATGTAATATCCATCGGCGCTCGTAAGCGTGACGAGAGATCTCCCCGAGTCCAAATCAATCCGGGATGCCTTTACCGAGTATGTTTCACCGGAAGTGTCCCCTCCACTGATGCAAAGAGAAATCGATTTGTTGCGATCCATCAGAGTGAGATTGTCATCTGTTGAAAGCCCGGAAAGCAGAATGACATAGTCGATTTTTTCCCGGCTGATTTCGGTGAGAATGTCATTCAGGGCCTCATCCGCCTCGATGAACGAAATATCGCGAAGTTCGGTCTCGGCGATATCGAAGTACCCGTTTTTCGAGGAAATGCCGATGAATGCGAAGGTCTTTCCGTGGATTTCCCGGATAATGTAGGGTGTAAACACCGGCTTGCCTTTTTCACGGATGTCTGCCGAGAGAAGCTGTGTCCCTTTCCCCTTATGAATGAGTTCAAGGTTACTGATGCCGATCTTCAGATCCTGGGAGGAAATCAGCGTCGCGTCGCAGCCGAAGTCATCCAGGTAGTCCATCATCACCGACCCCCAGGAATATCGCGAGAGAATTCCAGGGAAAAATGCATTCCCCAGATCCAGATACAGATCGACCCGCCTCCGTTGTCTCTCGGCCACCAGGGACTGGGCGATAATGAGCATGGGATCCTGTTCATCCTGATTATCGGCGGTGGTCAGGAACCGGCCGTTCAAGTTGGCGGTCAACAGGAAGGTGAGGGTACGATTCTCCATTTCCGCACAAACCGAGACCGGAATGGAGATGCAACACCAGGTGAATACGATCAGGAAGGGAATATTTTTTTTAAACCACATTCAATTTCATTCATTTAATGGTGGTATTTGTTGATGATGGCTCTTCCCGGTTCGCCGTACCGGCTTCCGGAAGGCTCTGGTTCGATTGCATCGATCCCCTGTTTTCCTCGTTCATACGATCCAACTCCGCCTTATAAGAATCGATTTCCTGCAGCAGCTTATCGATCTGGAGCTGGGATTGATCGTTCGCGGCCTTCATGGACGCAATGACGGTTTCTTTTTCCGCCAGGGTTTGTTTTATCGATGCCAGCTCGGTCTCGAACTCCTTTTTCTTTGCGGCGAAATTCTGCGTCTGGGACTGCCGTGCTTTTTCGAAAGATGCCTTCTGGATCTCCATCTTGGAATTCAGGCTGGAGATTTCATTTTTCATCCGTCGATCTAATTCCAGGTTCTGTGCCGCCAGTTCCATGATCTTGCTGTCACTGGTTGTCTGGAGGAGGTTGTATTGGTCTTGAAGCGTGTTGTACCGATCCGTCATCATGGCCATATCGATGGTATATTTCCGTTTCAGGCCGGTAGTCACCTCATTCAGGCGTTGGATTTCCGAATTGAGATTGGCTGTTTTCGTCTTGTATTGTTTATTCTCTTCCTTTATGACTTCATTTTCACGTAATGCGAGGTCCAAATTGTTTTTCATCAGGCGGTTTTCCGCATTCAATTGTTCGCCGGGCAGATTCGCATTGCTGCCGGGATAAGGGGCACAGGCGGATGCCATCAATATAGTGATCAGAAACACCATTTTTTTCATAACGCACCTACCGTGTTGAGTTCCTCTGCCATGCTCGATGAGAACTGCTCCACATGCCATATCGGAGATCGGGTGTCAATAAGGCAGAAAAGCGCCGGGGAAAACCAATTTTCAAAACAAAACATTCGGCGGGGAAAAATTTCTATGCCGGCCGAAAGAAGACAGAGGCTTGCTTTCCGAGAGCGACTACATGCCAATATTTCGCCTGGTTGTCAAGGCTGGACCACCCCAGTGTTTCGAAACAACTTCTAAGCATCTGCTGGATTTTGCCGATATTATGAATATGCGATGGATACCTGACTGCGCAAAAAAAACCGGTTTGAATCTCGCCGCCTGGATTTTCATCCTGCTGGCACTGTTTATGAACAGTTGTGCCTCAACTTCGCAACCCTCCATGCCTCCTATCAAGCACCCGACAACCGACTCTGCGGTTTCCTATCCTTCAACTTTGGAGCAACAATTGCGATCGGAGGTCCACAAATGGGTCGGAACTCCCCACAGGATGGGGGGGACAGATCATTCAGGGATTGACTGCTCCGGATTTGTTCAACGGATATACAAAGATGTGTTCGGCTTGCAGTTGCCGCGAACTACCGCCGGCCAGGTTCAATACGGGAAAAAGATAACAGATCAATCCTTACAGACCGGTGATCTTGTTTTTTTCCGTCCGTCGAGAAGGGTGCGTCATGTCGGCATCTATCTCGGAGAGGGCGAATTTGCGCACGCTTCAAAAACCAAGGGGGTCATGGTGTCAAGAATGGACGACCCTTATTGGCGCCACGTTTATTGGACCTCACGCCGGGTGTTGTCCGAAAGCCCTTAGTGTAAAATATCTAAAGATTAGGGTGTTCACCCCATTGAACGGGATATCAGGAATCCAAATTATTTTGGAGAAGGTTTGAAAATACATTTTGTGAAATTATCCGAAAGTAATGCGGAGGGAATATGAAAAATTTACTTGTGTTGTTTTTCGGGGCAACCCTTTTGGTTTTCAGTGGTTGCAGTCAAAAAGTCGACCTCAAGACTGACAGGAACGAGGTGACGACAGTCGTCAATCAAATGGTTCAGGCAATTGAGACTGAAGATATGAACCTATTTGCCAAAATCACGGCCCATGATGCCGACATGGTAAACTTCGGAACGGACGCCGCTGAACGTTGGGTCGGGTGGGACGCACTGAAAGATTCCGTGGAGAAACAGTTTGCATCTTTTGACAAGACCAAGCTAACTGTCAGGGATCAATCCATTAAGGTGGATCCCTCAGGAAATGTGGCATGGTTCTCAGAGGTGGCGGATTGGGACATCGTTGCCCAAGGGAAACCAGCGCACATCGAGGGTTCAAGGATCACCGGAGTTTTGGAGAAACGAGACGGCAATTGGGTGATCGTGCAATTTCACATTTCGGTTCCTGTATCGGCACAAGCGGCTCAGTATTAAGGCTCTTTCAAAATAAGAAGCGTTATTTTCAAAAGGTGACCAAACCTCGCTTAGCATGGCCGTCGTTGGCGACACGACGGCCACCCGTACCGGATCTTAGTTGGTGGCGATCGTGTTTTCGGTGGAGTGAACCGTAGATCCCCCGCCCAATGCCTGGTAGAGGCGCATCAGGTTGGTGAGCTGATTGTAACGGTTTTTGGCCAGGTCGAGCTGGGCCGTGCGTTGGTTCTGCTGCTGGTCGAGCCACGACTGGAGGCCCGTCTCCCCGGACTGGTAGCGCACCTTGGCCGCTGCTTCGGCCTGGGTGGAAAACGTCAGTTTCCGGTGAAGGGCTTCTTCCTGCTCGAGGTAGTGCCCCCGGGCAGAGAGCGCGTTTTCCACATCTTCGAGCGCCGCATACAGGGTCTGGCGAAATTCCACCACCGCCTGAGCGTAGGTAGCCTCGGCGATTTGGGTATTCAGCTTCGCCTGGTTCCACTGCACGAAGGGAAGACTAAGGCCTGCCCCCAGGCTCGCCACCGGGTTCTGGAGAAAGCGAAAAAGCTCCCGGCTGCTCGTTCCCAGGCTCGAGGTGAGGCTCAAGCTCGGGTAGTAGCTCGCCCGGGTGGTGTCCGTATCGGCCAGGGTGCTCCGAAGGCGCATCTCGGCGGCCTTGAGGTCCGGCCGGTTTCCCAGGATGGCGGCAGGGATTCCCGCCGAGAGGGTCGGCAGGGGAAGCTCGGCAAGCCTTTTGGGATTGGCTGTTTCGTGCTCAGGCGCCTGGTTGAAGAGCACCGCGAGCGCGGTTCGCGCCTCGGCAAGCTGCTGGGTAAGGTCCGAAAGGGAGGCCTTCTGGCTCTCCACGTCCTGCTCGGCGTTTAGCAGGTCCAGTTTCGAGACCGCGCCCGCATCGTACTTTGCCTGCACCAGTTTGAGCGCCTCCAGGCTGTAGTCGATGCTCTCTTGGCTCGTGTCGACGGCCTGGTTCAGGTAGGCGATCTGCCAATATAGGTCCGCCGTGGTGCCAATGAGACTCAGGGCTGTATTGGCCCGGTCCGCTTCCGTTGCAAGGGCCTCCCATTTGGCCGCATCGCGGGTAGCTGCAAGCTTTCCCCACAGGTCGATCTCGTAGCTGAGACTCGCCGTGGCCCCGCTGCTATGGCTGCTCTGGCCGCTGTCAAGGTCCTTTTGCCCCCCGGTGTCCGCCCTCACCGACACATCCGGCCACAGATTCGTGGCCGCAAGGCCCGCGGTCAGCTGCGCCTTTCGCACCTTGATGGTGGCGGCCGCAAGGTCGTTATTGGTCTCAAGGGCCTTGGCAATCAGTTTGTTCAGCGCCGGGTCCTGAAACACCTCCCACCATCGGTCTTTCGCAAGTACTTTTTGGCCCGTATCCGCCTGGTTCTGCCAGGCGGCCGGAAGGTCCAGCGCCGGCCGTTTGTACGCTGTCCGGACCGCCCCTGCACAGCCGGCCATAAGGGCGGCGGTAAGAAGCCCTGTCAGGGCAAGGCGCAACCCCGTTTTTCTCGTCTGCTTCATTTCATCTCCCGTTCTATTCCCGCGCCAGGGCCTCAATCGGATCCAGCCGTGAGGCGTTTCTTGCCGGCAGAAACCCGAACATCACGCCGATCAGCGTCGAGCACACTACGGCCGACACGATCGACATGGCCGAAAACTGCATCGATATGGCGCTCACGAACAACGAAAACACCTCGCCGATTCCGAAGGATAAAAGGACCCCGCAGGCACCTCCGATCAGGCACACCAGCACCGCCTCGATCAGAAACTGCTGCAGGATGTCCGCCTGTCGGGCCCCCACCGCCATACGGATGCCGATCTCCCGGGTGCGTTCCGTCACCGACACCAGCATGATGTTCATCACCCCGATGCCCCCCACGATCAGCGAGATCACCGCGATGCAGGAGATTAGCAGGGTCATGGTCGTCGTGGTCTTCTTCACGGTCTTCAGAATCGTGTCCGTACTTCGGGTGAACACGTCCTTCCTCCCATGCCGGGTAGCCAGCAGCCGTTCGATGCCCGCCTGAGCGATGGTGTTGGACATGCCGTTGGCCACCCGCACCGTGATGGAGCTGAAGTATTGCTGACCGGAAATTCGGCTCATCACCGAGGTATAGGGCATCCAGACGTTCAGGTCCTGGTCGTTGAATGCGTTTGCCTTCTCGGCCGCCACCCCCACGATGGTCACCGGCACGCTGCCGACCAGGATCCGCCGATCCACGGGATTCTCGCCGTGGGGAAAAAGCTGTTTCTTGGTGTTCTGGTCGATCACCGCCACCTGGGAAAGATCCTTGATGTCACTGGCCATGAACCCGCGACCCTGGGCGATGCTCATGTCCTTGACCCGGAAGTATGACGCCCCTATTCCCATGATACGGGCGTTTACCACGATATCCCCATACCGAAGCTCCTCGTTGGAAGAAACGTTCGGCGTCACGCTGTCCACATACACCTGGGCCTTTAGGGACGCCAGGTCCGCCGGCACCAGGGTCTGCACCCGGCCGGAGTGAAAATCTCCCCAACTCGTGCCCGGAAAGATATCGATGGTGTTGGTGCCGATGGAGTTGATTTGGCTGATCACCTTCTTCTGCGCCCCCTCGCCCACGGCCACCACGCTGACCACCGCCGTGATGCCGATGATGATGCCCAGCATGGTCAGAAGCGTTCGCAGCCGGTGCGTGGTCATGGCCACCCAGGCCATCTTGAAGGCCTCGATAAAAAGGCCTATCTCTGTCTTGAAGGGGCTTCGCCGACGGATCTGGTGGGGGGAGGCGGGCGGCGCGACGGTCACCGGTGGGGCTTCCGGATTGGGCTCGTCCGAAAGGATTTCGCCGTCCTTGATCCGGATGATCCGCTGGGCCACGCCGGCCACCTCCGGGTCATGGGTGACCAGGATAATGGTATGGCCCTGGCTGTGGAGCTCCTGCAGGATCGCCATCACCTCCTGCCCGCTCTTGCTGTCCAGTGCGCCGGTGGGCTCGTCCGCCAGAATGACCTCCCCGCCGTTCATGAGTGACCGGGCGATACTCACCCGCTGCTGCTGGCCGCCGGATAGCTGCCCCGGACGGTAGCGGCGCCGGTCCGCCAGCCCAAGGCGTTCCAGAATCGAATCGGCCCGCCAGATGCGGTTTTTTTTGTCGGTTCCGGCATAGACGGCCGGCATCTCGGTATTGCCCAGCGCATCCAGGTGGGACATCAGATGATAGCTCTGGAAGATGAACCCGAAGTAGCTTCGCCGCAGGGCGGCCAGCTCGTTGCTGTCGAGGCTGCCGGTCTCCCGGCCGTCCACCATGTAGCTGCCGCTGGTGGGCCGGTCCAGGCATCCGAGAATGTTCATCAGGGTGGATTTGCCCGAACCCGAGGCGCCCATGATGGCCACCATCTCCCCGGCATGTATCTTCAGGTTCAACCCCTTGAGAACCCGCACCTGCTCCTCCCCGGACTGGAAGCAGCGATCCAGGTCCTTGATCTCCAGAAGCACCCGACTCATACGTGGCCTCCAAGGGGACCGCGGAACCGCGTTTGGTTCTCGGAGGCCGTGGCGGCAGCAGCCGTCTTGGAGTCGCCCACTACGACCCGGTCACCCTCAGAAAGTCCGTCCAGCACCTGCACGTAAACATTGTCCTTCAGACCCGTTTTAATCACCCGGCTCTCGGGCTTGCCGTTGGCAAGTACCTGTACCTGATACCGGTCCCGGCCCTCGTCCTGCCCCAGTACCGACAGGGGAATAGACAGAGACTGCTTGGCCTGTCCCAACACGATCGACACCTGGGCGGTCATGAATATCCGAAGCTTTCTGTCCGGGTTTGCCACGTTGAACTGGCCGTTGTAGTAGGTGGCCGATGCACTGATGGTCTTGGCCGAGATGTCCGAGTTGGTGACGCTCTCCGGCGCGGGGTCCACAGACCGCAGGGTGCCGCTATAGCGTCTGTCCGGCGCCCCCAGCACCGTGAAGTAAACCGGCATTCCCGGTTTGACTCGCATCACGTCCGCTTCGGAGATTTCCGCCTTCACGGTCATGGTGTCCACATCCGCCAGTATGAGCAAGACCGGCGCCTCCTGCTTGGAGACCAGCGTCTGGCCTTCTTCCTTCTCCACCGCCACCACTTCTCCGTCCATGGGCGCCACGATTCGGGTGTAGCTCAGGTTGGTTTGGGCCGTGGAGATGGAGATTTTCGCCTGGGTGATCTGGGCATCCAGAGCCTCGATATCGGCCTTGGTGCTATCCAGGTTCGCCTTGGCGCTCTCAAGATCTGCCCGGGCCGAAGCGTCGCTCTGCCGCATCTCCTGCTGTCGCTTGTAGCCGAGCTCGTACTCCTTGAGAAGTGCCTCCTTGGCGAGCTTCTGGGCCGCAACGCTCTTCAGCTGCGCCGCGGCGTTCTTCAGATCGTTTTCCGCGACAGACGGATCGATCACCGCCAGAAGCTGGCCCTTCTTCACCTGGTCGCCCAGGGAAACCTTCAGGCTCTCGATCTGGCCGGATACCTGCGCCCCCACATCCACCAGCTTCGAGGCCATCAGCACCCCCGTGGCAGGTACCGTCTCCTGGATGTCCCGGCGCGTTACCGGCACCGTCATGTACATCGGCGTTTTGGCGGCAGACAAGTCCCGGAAAAACCATAATCCGCACCCCGCCAATATCACCACCACTATGGAAATCGTTACATAACGTCCTGTCTTTTTCTTCATTGCGCTTCTACCTCGGGAAATAATTAATATACTTAACCGTTCGAGGGATTGAGCAAAGGGTATGCCAGGCTTCAGAAGGAACGCGTCCTTGCCCGGATAAGCGCCAAAATTCCTTGTGAAATCCACGAAGACGTCGATCGGAACCGGTGAGTGATCCCCGGCGGAGAATCCGGACCTTGGATCTTAATTACCCGGATAATGGTCGAGAGGTGGACGATCTGTATAAAAATTATCCATCTATATCCTTAATTTTTCACTACGCAAAATTTTGGATGATCTCGCGTGAACGCTGGCATATGAAGATGCATATGCCGTGCGGGATGCTCATCATCTCGAAAAAGGAGAAGAAAAATGAATAGATCTCTAACGACATTGATTTGCCAGCTGCTCATTGGACATCATCTTTTTGCTTTTCATCCACAATTGGATCTTGTTCTTTTTCAGGCCCTCGGGCAGCAGCTTTGTTGCGACGCAGCATTGCAGATAACCTGACTTGCTTGTCGTAGGCTTTGAGTGCGTCGTATGTTTGGAGATATTTTGTTAACATGCAAGTTACCCGCTGATATTAGGTGGTTTCACTCATTATCGGGCGTCGAATTTTATTTTTTAGTGAAATAACATTACGTTACATTTTCTTAAAAAGCCACTCCCATCCTGCTTCTTTAAAATACCACTCGTCAATTTTGTCGAACCCTACGCTGTTTGTCGAAATCTTCGGAGGGCATGTCACCCCTATAGTTATATAACAACATGAATTTTAATGAAATATTGAATGGTTGACGAAATGGCACGGCGCTTGCTGATGGTTATGGTAACGGTTAAAAAAGCTTCGTCATGAAATTTTTGTTCAAGGAGGCCGATATGAAACGATTAATGAATAAAAAGCTGCCGGTGCTTGTCACATGCTGGAGCGTTATTATCGGGCTGATGCTGATCACGTCTCCCGCCTATTCCAGGGATTGGCGCGACTACAACTCAAGGCAGAAAACAACGCATCCCCGGGTAGTTGAGCGTGTCCGGATCGTTCATCATGATAATTTTTTCCCGGCGATTATCGCTACCGGCCTGATTGCCGGCCTCACATTCAGCATGATCGCAAACAATAATGCCCCTGCTCCCCAGCCGGTTGCTCCGCCGTGTAATACGGGTGTTGCCAGTCAGGCGGTTGTCACCAGTTCGGTGGTGGTGACGGCCGGATTGCTGAATGTGCGCTCCGGACCGGCCCTGGATGCACCTGCCCTTGGGCAGATTTACAATGGAACCGTACTGACGGTTACGGGGAGTGCCGGGGGATGGTACCAGGTCAGGACGCCCGACGGCCTGGCGGGGTGGGTGATGACGCAATTTACATCCCCGGTGGCGTCACCGGCCGCAGGGTAACGCTTCTTGCCTATTTGAAAAATAGAAATTAATACAACCCCCCTTCCGTTTATCACGGGAGGGGGTTGTTTTTTGAACAACACGTTAATATATCGAGAATTTTGCTCCAAACAATTTGGAGAAGAACCATATGTTACCTGCGTCCTTTGTTCGGTTGTCGCCTTATGACCTGCCAATGTGGGACATGCCGATTCGTCATTTTTGTCGAAGCATGCTGTCAATGTCGAATCCGGTGGGCTCCTGCACCTCCTATGGAATGGCGTAACAACCTATAATAATTTGAAAAACATAAATAAAAGCTGAATGGCACGGCAGTTGCTCTTTATCATTGCAACAGTTTGAATATTCGCGACCACGAAAATTTTAAAAAAAGGAGGTCGGTATGAAACGGATAATGGATAAAAAACTGCCGATGTTCATCATTTGCTCGGTCGTCATCATTGGACTGCTCTCAACCACGACGCCCGTCTTTGCAGGGGAAGGGCATTCTTCGTATGGAAGCGACAGAACCCATAACAGCAACAGCTATAGTGACAGGAACAATTCCCAGAACAGAAGCAGTTCTCCTGCCGGGAACAATTCATATTCCCGGGACTACTCCCAGAACAGAAATCGATCGAATGATCAGAATAGATTTTACGACAGGTATAATGCCCGTCAAAACTATAAATCCCGGACGGTTTATGTTGTTCATCGCAATGATGCCATTCCGGCAGTTATTGCCACCGGAATTATTGCAGGCATTACCTTCAGCATGCTCGATAACAATGCACATGCAATCCGGCAGGCGCCTCCCGCCATCTGCCCCACCAACGGCAGCCGGGTTGCTTCGACCGGGGCGGTGAGGGTGACGGCTCAATTGTTGAATTTGCGTTCAGGGCCGGGCTTGAATAAGAGCTGTGTCGGGCAGATCCGTAGAGGGGAAAGGCTTTCGATCATGAAGCGCAGTTCCGGGTGGTACTATGTGAAGACTTCCGGCGGCATGCACGGATGGGTGATGGCACAATATACGGCAAATTGGTGACAGGAATCCCCGACGACCGCGTCTTCGAAAGGAGACAATAAATCCCTGAAACAACCCTCTTCCAGTCATTATGGGGGAGGGTTGTTTTTTATTCAATTAATGCCCTTAAGTTAATGACATTGGCGACAATGGAGGACGATAGGGTTATTATTCTGCCAAAATACAGTCTTCATCTTATGCCATAATCCCTCCAGGTTATCTATAATACTAAATTGTGAATTATTGACGATGCATCTCTGACAAATTCCCGGTGCCCGTCATTATATTATCGAAGGGCGCGCCCTTGACCAGGTAATGCCGCAATCAACCTTTTAAACGGAAATGGAGGAACACATGTGCCTAAAACCCCTCCGGATGATCCGGAATACCATGATTTTTTGCTTCGCGTGTTTGTGCATTCTCGAGATGTCCCCCTGGACCGCCGATTCGGTCTACGCGAAGACAGACAGCCACAATTTGACGACGGCGATCGCCAAGGTGGCCGCCGACAATATCCCTGCGGTGGCCCATATCGAAGTCAGTGAAGTCAGGGAGGTAAACAACCCGCTTCAGCCGTTTGAAAACAATCCTTTATTTCATTACTTTTTCAACACGCCGCAAAACCAGCCCCGTAAATTCAAACAGGAATTGCATGCCCTTGGCACCGGTATGATCATGGATAACGAGGGGCATATCCTGACCAACAATCATGTGGTGGGGGGAGCAAGCAAAATTTCAGTTTTGCTTGCCGACGGGCAACGTTATGACGCTACCCTGGTGGGCACCGATCCCAAAACGGACCTGGCCGTCATCCAGATCAAGGCCGATGGGAATCTTCCCCACGTGACCTTCGGGGATTCGGACAAGATCCAGGTGGGGGATTGGGTCGTGGCCATCGGTCATCCCCGGGGTCTCGATCAGACGGTCACCCAGGGGATCATCAGTGCAAAGCATCGCACGGGCATCATGAATCCCACCAATTACCAGGACTATCTGCAGACCGACGCGGCAATCAATCCCGGCAACAGCGGCGGGCCGCTATTGAATCTCGACGGCAAGGTGATCGGCGTCAATTCGGCCATCGAGTCTCAATCGGGCGGCTTCGAGGGGATCGGCTTCGCTATCCCCAGCAACATGGCCGTGCACGTCGCAAAACAGCTGATTGCGTATGGCAAGGTGGAACGAGGCTATCTGGGGGCCGATCTCCTGACCCTGACGCCCGAGGTGGCGGAAAAGAAACATCTCACCATGACCCGGGGCGCCCTGGTCGAAAAAGTCTTGAAGGGCGGCCCGGCGGATGCGGCCGGCATACAAGTCGGTGACATCATTACTTCCTACCAGGGGCAGAGCGTTTCCGACGCTTCGACCCTCCGGGACACCGTGGCCGATACCGGTATCGGCGAAAAAGTCAGGATAACGGTGGAACGTGGCGGCAAACAGATCGAACTCAACGCGAAAGTAGGAAGTCTCGCACAAGAAGAAATGAGGATGACCGCGGAGGTGGAGAAACGCCTGGGAGCGGTGGTTCGGGCGGTAACGGATCAGGAGGTGCAGCAGTATAACATGCAGCAAAGCCAGGGCGTCGCCATCCAGTCACTCGATACAAACGGTCCCCTGGGACTGGCCGGATTCGAGGTGAATGATCTCATTCTCGCCGTCGATAATCAGACGGTGTCCGGACTGCAGGAATTCGTCGATATGATCGATCTCCTCAAGCCCGACCAACGAGTCCAGTTTACCGTTCTGGATCACCGTTCCGGCCAGGTGGGCAATATTCTGGTTATGATGAGGTAGCTTCTCTGCGATCTTGGGTAAATCATTTCTCCCGGTGAGGGAATGATACATTTTCTCGTTTTTGATTTTCGCAGACGAGGAACTATCCAAAGAAAAAGGCGGCCGAAAGGCCGCCTTACGTAAGCTACAGTGAAATGTGGTCGGGCAGAGAGGATTTGAACCTCCGACTTCTTGCTCCCGAAGCAAGCGCGCTACCAGGCTGCGCTACTGCCCGACATTGGGATGTCCTTTTAGGCCAGGAAGGCTGTTTTGTCAACAGGTTTTAACTGCCCCGCTGAAGCTGGGGCCGGAGCTATCAACTTCGTTGTATGACCCCGTTTTCAGCTAACCGCTGACTGCTAACCGCCACCCCTGCCCAAATCGACAGAATACATCAACTTTAGGCACTTTAGCGCACTTTAGGCACTTTCTTTAAAAGGATGCCTCAGCACTATCGTTTCCTCCCTTCCCGGGCCCACCGAGAGGATATCGATGGGCACGCCGGCAAGTTCCTCGATTCGCTTCAGATAATTTTTCGTGTTTTTCGGAAGCGATGCATAGTCCCGAAGCCCTGAAATGTCCTCCTGCCAGCCGGGCAGGGTCTCGTATACCGGCGTGCACTCGGAGAGCACCTTGAGACTGGCCGGGAAATGTTCCACCGGCTTGCCGTTGTGCATATAGCTAGTACAGATATTCAGGCTCTCCAACCCTCCCAAGACGTCCAGTTTGGTGATGGCAAGGCCGGTCAGCCCATTGAGGCGAGCCGCGTTTTTCAGAATGACCATATCGAGCCATCCGCACCGACGACGCCTTCCAGTGGTGGCACCGAACTCGGCCCCCTTTTCCTGGATGTAGTTGCCGGTATCGTCATCCAGCTCCGTGGGAAAGGGGCCGGCTCCTACCCGGGTGGTGTATGCCTTGACCACCCCCAGAACCCCGGTGATCTGCTTGGGACCCAACCCCGCGCCGCAGCATGCGTTTCCGGATACGGTGTTGGAGGAGGTGACAAAGGGATAGGTTCCGTGGTCGATATCGAGATGGGTCCCCTGGGCCCCCTCGAACAGTACCTGGCCGCTATCGGAAATGGTCGTATCCAGGATCACCGAAACATCTGCCACGTAGGGCGCGAGGCGTTTGGCAAAATCCTCGTATTGGGTGATAACGGTCTCGATATCCATGGGCGGCTCGCCGAAGAATTTCTCCAGATAAAAATTCGTTTCCTTCATGACGATGCGGATCTTTTCGGCCATCAAGCCCGGTTCCAGCAGATCGGCAAAGCGGATACCCCGCCGGCAGGCCTTGTCCTCATAGGCCGGACCGATCCCGCGACCGGTGGTTCCGATCTTCTGGTCGCCCTTGGCCTTTTCCCGGGCCATGTCGATTTGTTTGTGGTAGGGCATGATCAGATGCGCTTTCTGGCTCACCCGGAGCTTGTCGGGACCGGTATCGATGCCTTTTCCGGCAAGATAATCGATTTCCTCCAGAAGAACCGCCGGATCCACCACCACGCCGTTTCCGATCAGGCAGAGTTTGCCCTGGAGGATCCCGGAGGGAACCAGATGGCTGATAGTCTGCTCTCCGGCGACCACCATGGTGTGGCCGGCATTGTTGCCGCCTTGAAATCGAACCACCACATCCGCGTCGGATGCCAGCATGTCCACGATTTTTCCTTTTCCTTCATCTCCCCACTGCGTACCGATAAGGACGATATTTGCCACGGTTGCTCCTTTATAGATGATAGTGCCTAAAGTGCACTAAAGTTCCTAAAGTTAAGGTGTTCCGCCTATTTAACCTCAACAGGATAATGCTCTTTTTTGCCTAAAAAAAGATTGTATCAGCTCCCTGCACCGATCTTCACAAACGCCGGAGATAATTTCCGGCGAATGGTTGAGACGGCTATCCTCCGCAAACCGGTAGAGGGAGACCGCCGCTCCCCATTTGGGGTCTGGCGCCCCGAACACAACCCGATCCACCCGGGCATGGATTGCGGCGCCCATGCACATGATGCATGGTTCGACCGTTACATACAAAGTGGTCCCCAACAACCGGTAGTTGTTGAGTTTTTTCGCCGCCATTCGAAGTGCCAGCATCTCGGCATGGGCCGTCGGATCTGCCATGGAAATGGTCAGGTTATGGGCCGCCGCCAATATTTCTCCCTCAGGACCAACAACGACTGCTCCTACCGGAACTTCATCCCGATGTCCAGCTTTTTCGGCCTCCGCAATGGCCGTTTCCATGAATATCCGATGCATTTCATCCATCACCGATGATTCATGACCCATCACTCATTCCCCATTGCCCATCACCCCTCGTCTGTTTCAACTAATCATTGACAACCTGAAATCTATAGCTTATGAAGCATCCCGAATTCAAACCATTTTTTGCACCCGTAGCTCAGCTGGATAGAGTGCCGGACTACGAATCCGTAGGTCGCAGGTTCGAATCCTGCCGGGTGCGCCACGAAAATCAAGGGGTTACAGAGATCAACTCGTAGCCCCTTTTGTCTTGGTTGCGGATGGTTGCATCAAAATCCATATCATCGAGCCAATCAACGGTATCCTTATTCCCTCCCGGTACTAAGTGGCCATAAATATCAACCGTGACTTGGATGTTGTGATGACCCATCTGGTCCCGAATATAGGCCAACGATTCACCGGCTTGAATCAGAAGGCTCGCAAATGTATGCCTAAGATCATGGATACGAACTTTCCGTATTTTTGCACTTGATAGGACCTTATTAAAGACCCTGTTTCTCCAGTTGTTTTTGTCCAAATGATTCCCACGTTTATTAGTGAATACCCACTCTGATCTGTTTGCCCACCCATTTTTTAGCTTTTGAAGCTTTTGCAGTCGGTTTAAATTCTGAAGCACAACCATAAGCTGCTTTGACATGTCCACTCGTCTGGTTTTTGCACTTTTTGGCGTGTCAGCCTTTCCGAACTTGTTGATGCTCCGGCGTACAGTGATCAATCTTTGTTCGGAATCTACATCACTCCATTTCAGGGCCAGAGCTTCACCTATCCTCATCCCCGTGCATGCCAAAAGTAGGAAGAGGGGATAATTATCTTTGAATTTGTCCTGAACAGCTCTTAGAAGTTTTGAAAGTTCATCTCGGGAAAGTGGGTTGCCGATAAAATATTAGATAGGGAAGTATCATCCATAGGCAAGTGTTCGTCTAATGGCCGTATGTGTAAATTAGTCTCTGTCTTTCGGTGTTTGCCCTAACAATAAAAAGTTGCTCCCCTATGAGTGCGCTCATTCACCCAAAGGGGAGCCAATGAAAGGAAAGTACCGTTTCCGGCCTCTCATATACTCACTTATCGAAAATATGGATGTAACTCAACCTAATTGAGCTTCTGTCACATCTTACAAATATCGATATCCTCATTCCATCATAACCAACAACATTGCCCCCTGAGGAGATTCAACTCAGGGGGCAACCTGCTTATGGGATAGAAGCTGCACTGCTTTCATTCAGTTGGGAGAGGCGACGTGTGTCCATGTACTATCAGCCACTTCCCTTCTATCTTTTTAAGAACAGCAGTGTATCTATCCTGAGATATGTCTTGAGCTGATGTTGCTGGGTCTGTAGTAACCACAATAAAATAAGCAGTAGCGATAGCTACACTATCACTTATGACTGTAACCTGTGGATTGTGCATAGAAAAGCTCATGGCTCCTGCTGGCAGCTTAGCCATCTCTTTATTACTTTTATCAATTTCGTCCCATCCTTGGGTCAAGAACGCAGCACTTTTATTTGGTCCGAAAGTTGATGCATTCTGAGAGTGCCACCATACTGAGGAAAGAAAAGAAGCATCTGATGTATTTAAAGCCTTAACACAATTCTCTAATACCTCAAGCACATCCTCCTCATCCGAAGCCACTGCAGGTTGAGATGCAGCGAGGCAGAGTGTTAATGCGGCAACAATCATTAGGATAAACATGGTTTTCGTTCTCATGGGGTTGCCTCCTTATTACACTATGTTTAGGCACATAATCTGTTCATTCTGTAGGGAGCATTGATGCGTGTTCATTAACTATCAACCATTTTCCTCCAATTTTTTGAACAATACGTGTTATTCTGATTGTAGCTGTCGTTTGTTCCTTTGTTTTTGTGTCTGTTTCCACGAAATATTCGTACCCATTGATTACTGCCACATCGTCTTTCAGAAAAGTAACTTTCGGTTGGATGAAAAGTGGTGACGTTGTCGTGGTCGGCTCTGCTGCTGATGCCGAACTCATCTTCCAATATTGTCCAATTGATTCGTCCCACCCTTGGAGAATTAGTGGAGGGCTCCCGGGTGTAATAGATATTGTTTTAGGTGAATGCCAATACAATGTAGACATTAGAGCATAATCGCCGGTTGAATTTGCTTTAAGGAAATTAGACTGTAACTGTAGAATCTCCTCCTCATCCGAAGCCATCGCTGATGTGGTAAAAGATAAACAGAACACCAAGGCAACACAGATTGACAGAACGGTAAGTTTTCTCATTGTATATAACCTCCTTATGATATTCATTCATGTGATTATTGAGTGGGGAGGACTGAAACATGGTCATGCACAATCAACCATTTTCCCCCAATTTTTTGAACAATCCTTGTAACCCTTTGATTAGCGACAGTCTGTTCATTTGTCTTTGTGTCAACAGCAATAACATTCTCGTATCCTGTTATAACAGCCACATCGTCTTTAATAAAAATCGCCTGTACATTGTGAGCAGAAACTGTGGTGTTTCCTTCAGAGGACAAATTCGCTTTCCATCCGGGAGCAAGTGATTCTTCCCATCCTTGCGACAAGAACGGATCGTTGGCTGGATTAAAAGTCGAAGTGTCGGGAGAATGCCAATACAATGAAGACATCAATTGGTAATCCATAGTATTAATAGCTTTAACGAAATTACTTTCAACCTGCAGCACATCATTCTCATCCGAAGCCATCGCAGATGACGCAAACGAAACACAAAACATCAAGGCAAAACAAACTGACAAAACGGTAGGTTTCTTCATGATATTACCCCCTTTCTTTAAATGCTGTTTTTTATTGAGCCAAAATCCGCTGTTTGAGAATAATTGAAATAAAAATTATGTTCTTCACCTCCAACTGGAAGAACAATATGGAAAATTCCCTCTTTCTTCCCAATCACTCCTTGTGTGTCGCAAACAATTAGACCCATAACACTATCACCCGGAAATACTGTCTGGGGTTCCAAGACTAATTCCTCAACCAACTTTTGATCTTTTCGTATTTTTTCAAGTCGTCTCTCAGCATCTTGTCTACCGAATTTAGCAGCCCCCGTAACGTTCGTAATTTGAGTTGAAAAAGCCTTCACTGAATTTCTGGCAGATTGTTCAGCTGATTCTATTTTGTTTCTTAATGATCGCGCTGATATTACAGGGAGCTGTTGTGTACGATTTTTTCCTATAAATGTAATAGACACACCATCGCTGCTAATTGTAATAGGGGCATCACCGAGATTTTTTACAATTAAGCTGAAAGCCGCTAAATATTCCAAATCTCTATCTCCGCCGTACCAATACTGATTCGAATAATCTTCTGAGTAATCGGTCAAGAGACGGTATTTATACAAACCTAATGAAACAAGATGGTTTTTTTGTGAGATAATAGATGGAACGCCATTAACGTCTATAAGTTTTTGCCCCTTAGATGCGATCGCTCTAATATATATTTTATGAGTTGTTGAACAGGCTTGAAGGATAAAAGCTATTGCTGCCAAAATTATAAGTAATTTCCTGTTCATTTTAAGATCTTCTCTTGTTGGAGCTACCTATGAAAAGGTTTTTATTAAAAGAATGAGATAAACTCTCTGGCATTGCTAACAACTGGCTCTTCACGTACCAGATAGAAACACAGATCCATTTTATGGCTTTACATCTAAAGTAGCTAAGAGGTGAACTTCATCCGTGCAGGTCTACGGTCAACAACGTCAGTTATGCCGTATCGAGATTACCGGGTATCGGCTTATAATATAGAAGGCAGAGAGCCTTCGTTTACAGACAGGGGTGTTGCTTTAATCACACACAAAATCACCGTCATCTGTTGGATGGCATAGATCCGGCCAGCCGAATTGTTCCCATACTTCGACGAGGCGGATCTTTTTAGCCAATTTTTTGAATTGAGATAACTGTCGAACCTCCTTAAATAAAGGTTGCCAATAGTGTTTTATGTTCTCAGCATCTACATCGATAACTTTCTCTATGGCATTCATCGATAGCTCAGGGTCACCGAAATAGGCGGCCCAATATGCAATACTTGTTAAGCTTTCAAGATCTTGATAGCCGTTATCATTGTAAAATCGGTGCAATTCTGCAAGCCCGTCTTTTGGAGAGTCAAGGTACTCTTTTGCAGCATCATCGATATGGCTGGAAATTAATATATCATCTCTGGACACAGCTTGACCTGAACCAAGGCGGGCAAAAGTCATAAGTATATTGCCCAGAAACCACCCATCCCCGAACATTGCCTTGCCGCTTTCATACTCTTCCTCGGCTCCCTTCATATTCCCAATAAATGCTAAGCTATGAACATATTCCGCTCTACCCACCTGATCTATAGGGTCAGTTAGCCGTTCTTCTGCTATAATTTTATGGGACATTTTGATATAGCCTACATCCAGTAAGAGGTTAGTGTTATCAAATATTGCACCGGTCGGGCTATTTGAAAGTTCGGAATCTTTGCGAAAGGCTAATGCTGCCTCAAGAAATTCTCCTTGTGTCAATCTAAGGTTGCCCAATTGTCCATATGCTGTTCCCAAATTAGGTTCAATTTCTATTGCCTTCATTACAGCACGTTCTGCCGCTTCTAACTCAGAAGAATAGAGGTCGGCGGAAACCCCTCTCAATAATTTACGGTGGATATCTGACTTCCATGCCCATGCAAGCGCAAATTCAGGGTCTAATGCAATAGCTGCGTCAATATTTTTTAAAGCCAAACTTGACTCTCCATTAAAATCTTGTTCAATAGCAAGCAAATAGAGATTATAGGCTTCCACGTTTTCAGTACCGCCCAACTGTTTGAG